>WNEG01000041.1 GCA_012910725.1 Candidatus Ethanoperedens thermophilum
TGTTAGACGAAGTGTCAGTTATCTTCTCATTTTCCTTTGTACCTTGAGTATAACTCTAAAAATTCTTCTAAACTTATTTCCAGGTCTTCTCTTATTATTTTACGCAAAAGCCCTTTTGGTATGTCTTTGTTTCCATGCACAGGAATAGTGGCTACCCTTCCATTTTCTGATCTCAACCTTACATGAGAACCTTTTGTCCTTGTAATCCTGAAGCCCATGGATTCCAAAAACTTTACAAGCTCTCTGCCTTTGATTACAGGAAGTTTAGACATTCTGAGCTACTTCCAGTTCTCTAAATCCTATAAACTTATTAAGCTCCTCGACTTTCGTCTCATCGAGGCACATCTCTATGACTTCCCTTATATTTTCCAGTGCCTCATCTATAGTTTCGCCGTAAGAATGACAACCTCTGAACAGCGGGCAACTTACTATGTAATATTCATCTTCGTCCATCTCAATGATTATGGGTAGATGTAATTTTTCCATTTTTAATACTTCCAACTGGATATATATGTCTCATGTATTAAAGACGTTTCGCCTGACGTTTCGCGGATATGCAAAGCCAGTGAGGGTTTAGGTGAGTGTGGAGCGAACCGCATACCTGTTGTTGTCCGAGTGCAATAATACCGAAGCGAAGCAAAGAGTTCACGAAGTCCCACCAAATTAACCCATTTGTTCATATTACACATCTCCATTTTCACCAGTTGATACTAATATAAAATTATAGTCAAAAACCTTAGGTTTCTAACTTATTCCGTCAATGTTAGAGCAGTTTGAATCACGATTTTCGTAAGCATAAGCATGATAAATTGAATAACCATCTATTCTCATTTGTAAGATTTGTTTCGTTCTTGATTATAAATCTTAAGTATGATTTTAAGTCATGCGTGATCGGTTAAGAGATGATTCATGATAATCATGGGAACACAATAAACTATTGGGCAAAGTCCTTATGATCGGGTTCTATTCATGACTGGTTGTGATTTTAATATGCATCGGGATTTGCCAGACATTCAAGTTGTCAAAAATATGAGCAATGAATCACTAAAACATCTTAACCGAACACTGATGGATTCTTCTCATCTATAGAGTTTTTGAACATGCTTAAATATCGTGTGGAAATCCACATAAAACCACGAGATTGGAGTGTGTAACGAAATAACATACCCAATCATGGAACTCAAAAAAATTGAAACCACGAGATTACGAGAAGATTACGGCACCTGCACACTTCGTGCACAGAGGTAACCAGCAACTCTTGATTACGCAGTAATCAAGATCTGTGTTAATCTCGTGGAATCTCGTGGAATCTCGTGGTTAAAATCCTAAAATCCACAGCTTATTGAGCAAGTACGAGTTTTTCAACCCCTAAGAATAATTACTTTTCGAAACGGGGTCTGATGACTTCTATACTACAGGAGAATACACCCGATAAAATTAAACCCAATAACCGCTATGGGTATTAACGGATGACACTTAATTCTCCCTACGCTGTAACGTACAAAAGAATCTATGCCATAGCTAACGAACAGAACACACTTGTGGAATTAATTGAAGAATCGCAATGCTATGGGGCATCTGCATGGGCACGTTATCACATATCAAAGGGACCACTGGTTGTCTCAAGCTGTAGCATCGGAAATACGATACGTTATCTTCTTAACGTTGAAGAAACAGACCTTAAACTCGTAGGTTCCAGGCAAGCCGCAGGAATTAAAAAAATTGTCATAAACAACAACGAAATCGAGATCACATTCAGTGGACTTGGTGGAGGTGGTGTTGGTGCAACAGTAACACGAGCCTATTCACCTGGCGTACTCAGCTATGACATAACAGAATCGGGTGGAGGAAAAGAAGCACACGGCACGATTGTACTTCCGCGGAGATGGCGAATACTTATAGGAATCGATGACACAGACTCAAAAGATGTTGGTGCGACGTGGGCGCTTGCCCACAACATCGCAGCAGAACTCCACAATATGGATGCTGCATACATATCTCATACACTCGTTCAACTCTATCCGGTTGAAGAACGTACTCAAAACTGTGTATCCACGGTAATAGAATTCGCCTGCACAACCACCCAGGCAGCAAACAACCTGTTGAAGCAATTCAAACAACTCCTGCAAAAATACAGCGTATCTTCCCAGACAGGAATGGCAGTTTATACAGGCTTTAACCCGGACGCTCTTACAAGCTACAGCAAGAAAGTACGAAGAGAGAAAGTCACAAAACAAGATGCATTCGAGACTGCAAAAAAAACAAACACACAAATATACCTTGATGGAAACGGCATCATCGGCGCAATTGCAGCCATACCATGGTACAGGCAGCCAGACGAGTCAATAAAATCCTTCCATGCTTGAAGATGTGAAAAACACATCGCTCCAACTTGTTTTTTGTTGCCACCAGAGAACTCTAAATAATTCTGGCTCTCTGATAGTTCGCGTATGCACAGCACTTTTTCATTCTTCTGGAGGATCCGGTCATGGCAAGTAAGATTAAACCACAGAGAGCACAGAAGGACACAGAGGGGCACAGAGAGTTGTTATTTTTATCTTTCGTCCCCTCTGTGCTCTCTGTGGTTTTCCGCAACCTTATTTCAAAAATATCAAAAAGTCTCCGGGGTTTTGGTCACTGCAAAAGCGATGGTGCACAAAGACCCATAATTCTCAAGACTACCCCCTGGAGTCTCAAACAGATGTTTTACCCCAATTTACACCCTGAAGCTCCAGCCGTGTTACCCCGCAATGAATTGCGGAAAACCCTATCTCGTATTTTGTGTTTATATTTCCCCTCGTTTATTTTTTTATTCCATTCATTTTTATCTACTCTTCTTTCTCGATGCAGATCAAACCACATCCACACCACCTCTTTTTACTGCCCTGCCTCAGCCATAAGTGATTCAATTATCACATACAATCTAAACAGCTCATTGACAAACTTATATTCCCCCTGAACTTCCCCTTTTGTCAAAACTCCAAGCTCTTCCATTCTTCGACGAAAATTATCAAAATTCCTGCGCTCTGAGTCATTCATTTCTTTTACAAGTTCTTTTCTCTTGAATTCTGCTTCTAAAGGCATTTTGCCCATTCTTCGCAGAATAGAACGATATGTTTCACTGCGAAGTGTTTGGTACACTTGCTGATCAAGATACTTTCGCCCCACATTCTCTGCAGCATGAAAAATGCCTTTAATAGCATCGTCTTTGTCGATGCTATTATCAGAATCTTCCCAATAAACAGCATCCCCAACTTCGTGAAGAAGCACTGGCAGACCACCAGAGTAATGGGTTAAATCAGGCAAAGCATCTGGTTCTATGGTTATGCCAACGCTTCCGAAGGCTTTTTGAAAGAATTCTTTCGATTCACCGTTTTTCATTGAATTGAGTTCTATGACATTAAAAATCCTGCTTATTGAAGGTTGATTCTTTGTAAGGTCGATCATTCTATCCGGAATCCCCACGAGTATTAACAAAATCGGTAAAGGTTTCTGAGAGGATGCTATTTCATCCACAAAACTTTTAAGAAAATAAGAGAACTCAGGAACATTAGACATCCCGTTAAGATCGTCTAATATCAGGAGTAGCCCTTTTTTATCTTCTTTAATTGTTTCAAAGATACCGCGCATGATGGATAAAAAATTCAAAGGCAAATCTTCGAGTAGTTTTTGATCATCAGTAAACTCGATGTTCATACCTACGCCAAAAACTCCAAGCTGAATTCCTTTTATATATTTCCCAGCTATAGTCCTTGCTCTTTCAAAAAGGCCTTTATCAGGCATTGCTTGCAGCATCTTCGTAAGCACAATCCGACAAACATCACTGACGTTTCTTGCCGCCCCCAGATAGCAGTGAGCTCCAACAAACTGATATTTTTCTTCTGCAATGTAACGTGTGAGGGCAGATAATGAGCTTTTTCCAATTCCCCGCTCACCTGTTAGAAAAAGATTTTCATTTCTACCCGAGGATGTCTGTACAATAGCTCGACTGATCCGCTCAATCTCGCGTGCACGACCAATGAAATAATCTATTGGTACTGGTATCCCCGGTGTAAAAGGACTGTTTTCTTTTACCATTTTATCGTATTATAAACAATATCATCATTATACTTAAATTTAGTGACTTTATCTTTCCTGAGGTGCTGAAAAATGAAAAGAAAGCCAGGAAAAAGAACGAAATTATTTCTGATATGAAGTCAGTTTAACCTACTGGTTCTATCCTGCTTACTTTAATCAGGTTTGTGCTGCCTGCTGTTCCTGTTGGTGTGCCTGCCGTGATAACGATAAGCTCGTTAGGTTTGATTCCTTTTAGCTTGGCAATCTGCTTTGCACTCTGCATCAATTGGTCGGTATCATCAGTTGCCCCAGTCATCACTGACTGCACGCCCCAGATCAGTCGCAGCTGCCTGCAGACCTTGTTGATTGTACACATTGCGATGATTGGCTGTGATGGTCGGTATCGTGCTACCAAACGTGCTGTACTGCCGGTGCTTGTTGGTGTAAGTATGGCAGCAGCATCCAGATGTTTAGCAATATTACAGGCTGCCCGACTGATTGCATCAGGGACGCTGTTAAGTGGTGCAAGATTGCGGCGAAGTATCTGCTCTTTGAATTCATCAGAGATTTCGGTAACATGTGCAATTCTCGACATGATCTTTACTGATTGAACCGGATAGCTGCCATTTGCCGTCTCTTCAGAGAGCATAATAGCATCTGTGCCATCGAGTATGGCATTTGAAACATCTGTAATTTCTGCACGGGTCGGGCGATTGTTTTCCACCATTGAGCGAAGCATTTGAGTGGCTGTAATAACTGGTTTCCCGCAATTGTTACACAGTTTTATTATTTTCTTCTGTATCAATGCCACATCCTCGAGAGGAACTTCAACGCCAAGGTCCCCGCGTGCTACCATGATGCCATCGGATACTGTTATAATTTTATTTATCCTTTTTACAGCCTCCTGCTTCTCGATCTTTGCAATAACAGCAGTGTCTGCACCAGCACCAGTTATTATGCTCTTTGCTTGCAGTATGTCTTCTGGCGTTCTAACAAAGGATATGGCGATGTAGTCTACGTTATTTGCAATCCCAAAAAGCATATCTGCTTCATCCTTTTCTGTAATGGTTGGTGTGTGGATGGTAGTACTGGGAACGTTTACGCCTTTGTTGGACGTGAGAATGCCGCCATCAATAACAGTACAATGGATGGTTTCTTTTTCAACACTGTTTACTACAACTTCTATGGTACCATCTGCAAAAAGAATCGTGTCGCCAGTATGTACTTCCGATGGTAGTTTCATATAGTTAATACTGAGCTTCTTGACAGTACTGATTACAGGTTTTGTAGTAATGTCGACGGTACTACCTGCATGAAGAGTGATTTTTTCATCTTTCACTCTCCCAATGCGTATCTTTGGTCCTGCAATATCCTGCAGAATTGCCACCTGCGTTTCAAGCTCGTTTGCGGTTTTTCGTATTAATTGGATAGTCTTTTTATGCTCGTCGTGTGTTCCATGAGAAAAATTAACTCGTGCAACATCCATTCCAGAAAGAATCATCTGGCGAATCGTGGTTTTACTGCTGCTTGCAGGTCCTATGGTACAGATAATTTTCGTGCGCTGCATATCATTCACCTTGACGTTATAGAACATAGCAATGTAATGATAGATAAAAACAGCACTATAAACGTAGATTTGTTAACCGCCACGGCATCCAGAAAGTAACAAAAATCACTAACATCGAAAGATATTCTCTATTTGCTTGATTTATCAAGGAAGTAGATGTAAAGGGAATTACCAGAGAGCTGTAATTCTTTTTTCATTTCGGACGCTTCTTTTATATATGATTCCTTTACATATAAAAGCGTCACAGTTCTGGATGGAAAATAACCATGAAATCCTTTAAAACAAAAAATAATTCGAATCTTGAAATCATATTCGTAGGCCGTTCAAATGTTGGTAAATCCAGTCTTATCAGGTGTTTAACCGGGCGAAGTGTACCTACTGGACGTCGACCCGGTCTTACACGAAAACCGCTTAACCTTGAGTTTGATGATTTGATTATTACAGATATGCCAGGTTTTGGTTTTATTAGTGGAGTTGAAGAAAAATATATTGATGCAGCAAAGGATGAAATAGTTCATTATATCGAGGATCATGCCAATCATATTATGCTTGGTTTTGTGGTAGTGGATGCAAAGTCCTTTATTGATATAGTTGATCGATGGTTAAACCAGGGAGAAATTCCAGTTGACCTTGAGATGTATGATTTTCTCTCTGATCTTGCAATCGATACAAAGTTGCTGGTAAATAAAATCGATAAAATCAGAGAGAACCGCGACGAATTGCTGGATGCGGTTGGTGAGCGGTTTAATATGCTTCCCCCGTGGCAACAGTGGCTCGATACTATTCTTCCGGTAAGTGCTAAAAAAAAAGAGATTCAACCACTGCAACATGCGATCAGGCAAAAGCTGGTGGACGTTAAAAAGGAGCGTTTGTTAAAATACTTCAGTACTTGATTGCTTTGCGCAACTCGACTACTTCGTAGTCGAGAGTTATGGCTCTCTGATAGTTCGCGTGTGCACAGCACTTTTTCATTCTTCTGGAGGATCCGGTCATGGCAAGTAAGATTAAACCACAGAGAGCACAGAGGATCACAGAGAGTTGTTATTTTGTACGTGTTTAGCTAAGGCGAAAAAAACCACGAGATTCCACGAGATTAACACAAGAAGATGGTATTGGGCACGCGATATTGGTTAGATTTGCATTTTATATTTTACATATTCATATTTTCTCGTGAAATCTGTGTAATCTTGTGGTTAGCTAAACACATACGTTATTTTTTATCTTTCGTCCCCTCTGTGCTCTCTGTGTCCTCTGTTGTTTTCCGCGACCTTATTTTGGAAATATCAAAAAGTCTCCGGGGTTTTGGTCATTGCAAAAGCGATGGTGCACAAAGACCGCTTCCTCATCCATCAACTGAAATTCATCTAAAACAGTCATTGCAAAAGCGATGGTGCACAAAGACCCGGAGTTATTTTCTGTACAACGAAGTTGTGCAGTGCTTGCACAATCGAGAGTTTTTCTGCTTGCGTTGTATGCAGTGCATTAAAATATTTCAGTACTAAATGTTGAGGTAAGATTTAATACATCTCTGCATAATAATACCCCTGGTGTTCATATTTGATTAAACCACCACGACTTATTGCATGGGAACTTACTTGTGCCTGCAATCTCAAGTGCATTCATTGCCGGGGAAGTGCCACTGAAAAGCCAGACACTGATGAGCTTTCTCTTGGAGAAGCAAAGCATTTCATCGATGAACTTGTAGACTACGGTAAGCCAATTTTGATTCTAACAGGTGGCGAACCGCTTGTACGAGAAGATGTGTTTGAAATTGCACGATACGGGACAGACAGAGGACTTCGTGTAGTGCTTGCTACAAATGGAACACTGGTTACTCACGAAGTTGCACACAAAATGCGAGAGGCAGGTATCAAACGTGTGAGTGTGAGTATTGACGGGTCTTCTGCAGAAATACATGATAGATTTCGAGGTATGCCTGGAAGCTTCGAGGCATCGCTGCATGGTATTGATGAAATAAAGAAGGCAGGTATCGAGTTTCAGATTAATACAACGATCACCAGGCATAATATCAAAGAAGTTACAAAAATCCATGATTTTGCCCTGGATATTGGAGCAAAGGCACTGCACATATTTATGCTGGTTCCAACCGGGCGGGGCAACGCGATCGAAGGTGATGAGATTCCGCCAGATGAGTATGAACACGTGCTTAACTGGGTATATGATATTAATTATCTAAGTAACAGTCAGATGCAGGTAAAAGCAACCTGTGCACCACACTATTTTAGAATAATGCGGAAGCGTGCAAAGGCGGAAGGCATAAAAATCACAGCACAGACACATGGTTTTGAAGCTGTAACAAAGGGCTGCCTCGGCGGGACTGGTTTCTGCTTTGTATCCCATACTGGCGAGGTATGCCCCTGTGGTTTCCTTCCAGTAATTGCTGGAAACATCAGAGAGACGCAATTTATGAAGATATGGGAGCAGTCGAAGATATTCAATGATCTAAGAGATCTAAATAAACTTAAAGGCAAATGCGGCATCTGTGAATATCGCAGGGTATGCGGCGGCTGCCGTGCACGAGCTTTTGCAGAAACAGGCGATTACCTTGCAGAAGAGCCGTATTGCACATACATCCCTACACACAACGTGAGCAGAAATAACCAATAACTGCACACAACGTGAGTAGAAATAACCAATAACTCTTGATTACGTAGTAATCAAGTGCAGAAATAACCAATAAAGCCTTGCAGAAGAGCCGTATTGCACATACATCTATGAAAAGTTGAGTTCCAATGATAAGTAAATTCGTAGCTCTTGATGATATGGACAAAAAACTGTTAAATTTCATCCAGCTTGATTTTCCTTTAACAAAACAGCCTTTCAAAGAATTGGGTGAAGAACTTGGAACCTCGGAAAAAGAGATCATGCTGCGCATTGAAAGGTTAACTACCAGGGGGGTAATAAGACGCATCGGACCAATCATCAACACCAGAAATACAGGGGGTGTAAGCACTCTTGCCGCAGTTAAAGCAGAGAAGGATAAAATCAATGAGGCAGCAAACATCATCAGCGAATACGATGAAGTCTCGCACAACTACCTTCGCGATGGGAAATACAACATCTGGTTTACAGTATCAGCAGCAAACAAGGCAGAACTTAATCGAATCCTCGTTGAGATAAAGGTGCGAACTGGATGCCCACTGATTGAACTGCCTACGAAAAGATTGTTTAAGATCGGAGTCAAATTTGAGATACGCTAAAGGGGCGTCATGAAATAACATCCGCAACTTTGAATCCATAAAAGTTCACAACCTTTTTAAACAGATGCCTCTATAAAAGAACATGCATGGGTAATGATAAATCCTCTCAGTTTCTGTTTTGGGATTGTGTACAGTTAATAGAGCTTACCAATCGAAAAGCAACAGACCTTCATGAGCTGCTTGAGGGCATAAAAGAGGTCCCTCCCAATTCCATATTCCTGCACATGCACCAGTCTTTTTTAAAATATCATTTTGTTCATCCGGAGTACAATAATGACTTCTCAGAATGGTTATCACGCAAGCTTGGAGACGATATATTAGCTGAAAAACTCTCAGAACTCGACCCGTTCGAGTACACAAGCATTGAAGATCTTAGAAAGACGATGATACAAATCCTGGAGGAACATACCTGCAACGGATTAGCTTGTGGAAAAGTTGCCAAAGGCGATGAGTTCTATTTTGACCAGTCAATAACACTTGAGACACTTACTGATATTAAAGCAGGAAACCTTGTTGAATTTAAGGAGTGCCTGGAGAAGATCCCACTCAGTTCTATTTATTATCATATCTTTGAAGCACGACTTCGACTTGAGAAAAAAAGTGATGACTTCTCGTACTGGATAGAGGATAGTCTTGGACTTCCCGAGCTTGCGCAAAAGATACAACAGATGGATCCTTATGTGCTCAGTCTTGAAGATATTCGAAAAGAATTGATAAATCTGGCCGACTCTTATGTATCACAACAATCATAATAAAACAATAGATGAACTGCACACTCCGTGTACAGAAAATAACTCTTGATTACGCAAGCACTGCACACTTCGTGTACAGAAATAACATTTCAGTCTTATGTATCACAATAATCACAATAAAACAATAGATGACTATGAACCAATCGTTGGGGCAAATGTAATAGACCAGCTTCGAAGGCTTGCAGACAGGCTTGGCAAAACAAGAGTACTGCATGTAAACTCCACCTCAAAAGGTGGGGGTGTCGCTGAGATTCTTGGCTGGATGGTTCCGATACTCAAAAATCTTGGCATCGATTCAAGGTGGCAGGTGGTAAAAGGCGATGAAAGTTTTTTCAATGTCACAAAGAATTTTCATAATGCTTTGCAGGGCGTGCATTATGAGATCAGTCCAGAAGCAAAAAAAATATACCAGAGGCACAATGAAGAGAATGCTTCTTCGATGAATCTTGATTCTGACTATGTATTTATCCATGACCCACAGCCAGCACCATTGATAGAGTACAAAACTGACGGAATATGGATATGGAGATGCCACATAGATATCTCAAAACCTTATCCGCCAGTGTGGAATTTCTTAAAAGAGTATGTCACCAGATACAATGCATCGATTTTCTCAATGCCACAGTTTGCTCAGAACCTGCCAATACCACAGTATCTTGTACCACCATCTATCGACCCTTTAAGTGAAAAAAACAAGCAGCTTACACAGGAAGAAATAGCAAGAGAAATTGACAGGCTGGGAATCACCCATGATAAACCAATACTGCTCCAGGTATCCCGCTTTGATCGTTTCAAAGATCCAATTGGTGTTATCAAAGCATATAAGCTGGTGAAAAAACACGAGGATTGTATACTGGTTCTTGCAGGAAGCGAAGCTACTGACGATCCCGAAGGCCCTGCTGTTTTGCAGGAAGTTGAAAAATATGCAGCAGAGGACACTGATATACACATCCTACTGCTTCCACCATTTAGCGACCTTCAGATCAATGCACTTCAAAGAGAAGCTGACATCATCATCCAGAAATCATTGAAAGAGGGGTTTGGTCTTACGGTAACCGAGGGGATGTGGAAAGGAAAACCAGTAATAGGGGGTGCAGTTGGCGGCATATCCATGCAGATAAAAAGCGGCATGAACGGGTATCTTATAAATTCCATTGAAGGCACTGCTTACCGGACACGGCAGTTACTCCATCACCCAGACATTGCAGCAAGTATGGGATACTATGCCAGGGAATATGTTCGGCACAATTTCCTGCTCACACGGCACATAAGAGATTACCTCTCGATAATGATTGCAACGCAGCATCCAAATGAAACATACATACAGGTGTGATGTGATAAATTTATCAAAGAGCGATTTTTATCGCTTCAAATTTCTTAGTTGAGGATAAAAAATGAACAAGAATGGGATAATAAGAAGCAATAAAACTGCCAGTTTTCCAGTAACTGAGTTAGAAGTGATGAGAGTGAACATAATAGGTTGCTTTTCTTGAGGCTCGAACATATAAGGCACTGTGTCACCCATAAA
>WNEG01000047.1 GCA_012910725.1 Candidatus Ethanoperedens thermophilum
ATAAAAAGGCAAAAAAACATTGATTTATCTAAAAAATAAGTCGCTGCTACAGTAGTTTCCTGTCGCATCTTGATAAAACATAAAAGAGGGGTTTTTTTATACTTCCCCTCCCCTGTTTATTTTTCAAGTTCTTCAAGACGCTTTTTGATTTGTGCCAGTTCTTCTTCTAACATCTTTCGTTCATCTTCTTTTGTGAAGCCTGGTACTGGTGTAAAGCCCTGTACTGGTGCAAATATCTGTGATGCATGTACCACTGGGCCACCTGGTGCCTGGTAGTACGCATGCGGTCCACCGCCACAACGGCAGGGTCCGATATATTCATAGCCAGAAGGTGCTGTTACTGGTTGGTCATACCATCTTCGTCCATACCACATATTTTTTTCACCTCTTTTTAATTTATTTTAGTTTAGAAAGTAACAACCTTATCGCTTTTTGTTATCAGGTCATACATATCCTTCATCGTTGACATTGGACACATTTGTGATCCTTCGGATTGTCTAATTTTCAGACACACGCCGCAGGCAAGTATCTTTCCACCACTATCAACAAATTTTTGCATTTCTTCTGTTACATTGAACATATTTGTATCAAGATGTTCACATTCTACGCCTCTGGCAAGAAGGAATATGCTTACTTCGTCGCCTTCTGTTAATGCGAAGTTTCCAAACCTGAATGCATTCCACATTGTTTCGGGGTCATTTGCATAACTCACAATTCCTATTTTCGTCTATTGTTTCTCCTTTGATAAGGTTGTTTATTGTTTTGCAAACAAAGTCTACGATTAAGTACATATGAGTTAAAATAGATAAAGATTTCGGTCAAGCTTATTATTTTTAAATCTGTAAATTGCATCTTCTATTTTTCTATATGCACGATGAATCCTATCGACCAGCTGGAACTATCCAAAAAACGAATGATTTTCATCATTATCATGGATACAGCACTGGAAAATGATACAGTGCCTGAATTTCAACATCAGGACACATATTTCTTATGTGCTGCAGGCATGATCTTTTGCAGGTACATGGCATGGAGATGTAGACATTTTCGATTGAGCATTGGGCAGCTTGTGGGAGAATTAGAGAATGCGTCTTGCTCGTTGCTCGTGCGCAGGAGAAAATAGGGTAGTGTCCCGGTTAAGAATAGTTAATTGAGAAATAAAAAAATTATATTAAAAACAGTATGGAGGGGATAGAATGATGAGTAAAAAAGATCTCAGAGAAAGATGTTCGCAAGATGTTAGCATAGATAAAACATCCTGCAATTGACAGAACATTACTTGAGTTGGGGATACTTAAATGAATAACAATTGAGAATAACAATGTGAAGGTTCTCTTGGCATTTTCTTTCCTGAATAGTTCTATTAAAGAACTACTCATAAGCTTTATACGAGAACCTCTAAACAAAAAAGATTTAAAGGTCGAGATAGAAACAACAGTGATAAATGAAGAAGAACTACATAAATTTCTAACTATGGAACAAGAAGGTTGGAAAGGCGATGTATAACCTGCTAAATTGTAAGGAAGGATCAAAGATGTGTGCTTATTATCCAGAGTCAAAGGTTGAAATCAGCGGATTTATTGCGAGATATTACGATATGTCAATGGATGTGATATCATTAGGAAGCTATTTTTCTATGATTCGAAAAGCTATTCAGTTAATGCATATTAGTCCATCTGACAGAATTCTCGATTTAGGTGCCGGGACAGGTAGGAATGCATGTTTGATGATGAAGTATCTCTCTACAAATGGAGAGTTGATAGGAATTGACATCTCTAAAGAGATGATCGCCCAGTTTAAAAAGAGGTGTGCAAGTTTAGCCAATGCTAAAATCGTCAATCAAAGGATTGATAAATCCTTAGCTTATGAAGATGAGTTTAACAAGGCTTTTATCTCTTTTGTATTGCATGGATTCCCGCAGGAAGTCAGAAGATCAATCATCAGAAATGCCTGTAAGGCATTGAAAAAGCATGGTGAATTTTTCATCCTGGATTACAACGAGTTTTCACTAAAGGAAATGCCTCTTTATTTAAAGATTCCCTTCAAGTTCATAGAGTGTCCTTATGCATTTGATTTTATTGAAAAGGATTGGCAAAAGATATTAGCCGAAGAGGGATTCAATCGTTTTGAGAAGCATCTTTTTTTTGGTGGATATATAAGGCTCCTCAAGGGGGTGAAAAAATCATGACAAGGCAATCGAATAACCAAAAAGGAGTTGATCCGACTATTGAAAAATTGAAGATATTAATGCCTTACTGGATTAGCCATAATAATCAACATATTCGAGATAATGAGAAGTGGCTCAGGAAAATAGAGAATATTGGGCTTAAAGATGTGGCTTGCGAGTTAAAAGAGGCTAATAGAATTTTAAAAGAAGCGAATAAACATATTGAATTAGCAAGTAAAAAGGTAGAAGAAAATAGCATCTCAAGATTGAAAAAAGTACCTGAAACAGAGAAGGTACAAAAAATATCAAAAAAAGTAAAACAAACGAAAGAAACTATAAGCTTTGAGTTAAAGCAGATCGGGGTTATTCGAACCCCATATACTGATAATGCACCATATCAGCCAGTGGAAGAGGACGAGGGAGATTTTCGTATAGTAGTTGATCCCCAATATATTAATGGAGTCTATAAACTTGACGAATTTCGCTATATCTATGTTGTTTATTATATACATCGTATAAAGCAAGAATGTTCAATGATCATATCTCCTCCATGGACAGGCGGTTTAAAGGCAGGCGTGTTTGCCAGCAGGTCACCTGTTCGCCCGAATTGCGTCGGGCTTAGCATTGTTCGTATAAAAGGCATCAAAAATAACGAGATTTTAACATCGGGTTTGGATGTATTTGATGGAACTCCATTACTTGATATCAAGCCATATATAAAAGACTTGGATACAAAATCTGATGCCAATTATGGTTGGCTCGAAAAAATGGATGACCATAAACATCTTCTTTTACACATCAAAGGGCTTCCTCATGACTATTGAGATGGTATAAACAAGTGCAACTTCATATAACGCGGGCTATACGGCTCGCTCCACTCGCCCAAATTTTGGCTTCGCCAAAACTTCGTATAGCCCGAAACCGTTATAAAAACGAGGCAGGCGGTGAATTCTATATCAAGGCCCCCTCTTTGACCCCGGCTACCTGATCCCAGAACTCCCAAACAAGCATCCTATTCTCCATAGGTTTGCTCTCGTACTTGCAGGATACGTTTTGCTAACAAAGAGAAGGAAATAGGAAGTGGAAGAAGAAAAACTTAATCATATCGAGTGCTTGACAATTGCCCTGATTGGCATCGCTTTTCAGTCTGCTGACGAAATAAGAGGTCGTCATGAAATAACCTCCGCAACTTTGAATCCATAAAAGTTTCCAACCACGAGATACACAGATCTCCACGAGATTAAACTTGTGATAATATTCTCGTAATCTCGTGGTTTCAATTTTTTTGAGTTCCACGATTGGGTATGTTATTTCGTTACACACTCCAAGGTTACAGAGCTTTTAAAAATCACCTTTTGAGTGCTGCATGTGCTGCTGCAATGCGTGCTATTGGTATTCTGAATGGAGAGCAGCTTACATAGTCAAGTCCTATGCGATCTGCAAATTCGATCGATGCAGGATCGCCCCCATGCTCACCACAGATGCCAAGTTTGATGTTCGGATTGGTTTTTTTCCCTTTTTCAATAGCAATTTCCATAAGCACTCCGACGCCTCCCTGGTCAATTGTTACAAAAGGATCGCTTGGTAGTATGCCTTTATCGACGTACTCCGGGAGGAACTTTCCTGCATCATCTCTGCTCAATCCAAAGGTTGTCTGCGTGAGGTCGTTAGTTCCAAAGCTGAAAAAGTCTGCTTCTGCTGCAATTTCATCAGCGGTGATAGCTGCTCGTGGAAGCTCTATCATGGTTCCGATGAGATAGTCAAGCTTAAAACCCTCGCGTTCCATTACTTTACTTGCTGTCTGGATAACATGCCGTTTGGTTATCTCAAGCTCTTTAACGTGTCCTACCAGGGGTATCATAACTTCTGGCATGACGGATTCTCCATCTTTTATAAGTTCTGCTGCTGCCTCAAATATCGCCTGCACCTGCATGTTGTAGATTTCCGGATAAGTAATCCCAAGTCTGCATCCTCTGTGCCCCAGCATCGGATTAAATTCATCAAGGTTTTCAACACGCGTTTTAAGCTTTTCAAGTTGTTTAAGCTCTTCATTTTCGATATTTTTTGTTTTGAGTATGGTTATTTTTTCAAGCAAATCTTCGTGTTTGGGTAAAAACTCATGAAGCGGCGGATCAAGAAGGCGTATGGTTACTGGAAGCCCGGCCATCACTTTAAATATCCCTTTAAAGTCCTCTCTCTGGAATTCTAACAACTTTTCAAGAGGTGCCCTTCTCTCTTCACTGGTTTCTGCAAGTATCATCTCCTGTACGATTTCTATGCGTCCCTCTCCAAAAAACATGTGCTCTGTGCGACATAGTCCGATTCCTTCTGCCCCAAAGCCGAGAGCAATTTCTGCATCGTGTGGAGTATCTGCATTGGTACGCACTCCAAGACTCTGCACTTCATCTGCCCATGAAAGTATTTTTTTAAAGTTTCTAGTGACTTCGGGATCGACGAGTCTTGCTTCACCTTTTATTACCTCGCCAGTTGAACCATTAAGAGTGATGTAATCACCTTCTTTTAACACAAGGTCATCGATAGTCAGTGTTTTATTTGCCGCATCTACTGAGATTTCACCACAACCTGCGATACAGGGCTTGCCTATGCCTCTTGCAACCACTGCTGCATGAGAGGTCATGCCGCCTCTGGTGGTGAGAATGCCTGAAGCAGCATACATGCCACCGATATCCTCCGGGGAAGTCTCGGCTCGTACAAGTATTAGCTTCTCAGATGCACCAAGCTCTTCAGCACGTTCTGCTGTAAACACGATTTTTCCAACAGCGGCACCAGGGGAAGCTGGCAAGCCTTTTGCAATTGCATCAACTGGTGAAGCTGGGTCTATCATCGGGTGCAACAGCTGGTCAAGTTGTTCTGGTTTTATACGCAAAACTGCCGTCTTTTTATCAATCAAACCCTCTTTAACCATGTCTACTGCTATGTTAATAGCTGCTTTTGCCGTACGCTTACCAGTACGCGTCTGAAGCATGTAGAGCTTTCCATCCTGTACCGTAAACTCGATGTCCTGCACGTCTTTAAAGTGTGCTTCGAGTTTCTTGTAGATCGATTCAAGCTGGCTATAGATTACCGGCATGCTCTTTTTCAGGTCTTCGATAGGGTGTGGTGTTCTGATGCCTGCAACCACATCCTCGCCCTGTGCATTGATCAGGTACTCACCAAAGAAACGTTTTTCACCAGTTGCAGGGTCTCTTGTAAATGCAACACCAGTTCCCGAATTCTCTCCCATGTTTCCAAAAACCATGGATTGCACGTTGACAGCCGTACCCCAGTGTTCAGGAATATTATTGATATGGCGATACTTGGTAGCACGCCTGTTGTTCCATGAATTGAACACTGCATCAATTGCCATCCACAATTGTTGTTTTGGATCCTGTGGAAACTCATTTCCTGTCTCTTCTCTGACAAGCCTCTTGAATTCACCAATCAACTCTTTCAATGCATCAACGGTAAGTTCATTGTCCAGTTTAACACCAAGTGAATCCTTTTTTGCAAACAGTATTTTTTCAAATTTATCGTGTTCAATGCCGAGCACCACATCGCCAAACATGGTGATGAAGCGGCGATAACTATCATAGGCAAATCGCTCATTGTTTGTTTTTCTAATAAGTCCTGTGATGGTATCATCATTTAAGCCAAGATTGAGTACGGTATCCATCATACCTGGCATTGACGCAGGTGCACCGGAGCGGATAGAAAGCAGCATTGGGTCTTTGCTATCTCCAAACTTCCTTCCAGTGATTGTTTCAAGTCTTTTAAGGTTCTCACCCACTTGTTCTTTTACACCGGAAGGATACTGCTTGTTATTAGCGTAATAGGTTTTGCACACCCCTGTAGTGATAGTAAAACCCGGTGGCACCGGGATACCAATATTTGCCATCTCTGCTAGATTTGCTCCTTTACTGCCAAGCAGTTCCTTCATTGAAGCATTTCCTTCAGCATTACCATTTCCAAAGAAATATATAAACTTCTCTGATAACATGAACCCTACATGTGTTTTTAATTATTAATATGTTTTGGGGAAAAGCTTTTCTCATATAATGAATGGTTAACGAATCTTGATAATCAACTCTCGATTGCGAAGCAATCGAGTGCTGCAGTAATCAAGGCTCAAAACAATACAGGATTGATAATGATAATCGGACATTTCAAGTATGGAGAGAAAACGTTTTATGCTAACGTTAAAGGATGCACCGTATATGCAACTCGCGGACTGTGCGAAGACACCTACAACCTATCACAGCTAACAACACTCCCTCCCACAAAACCAAGTAAGATCGTTTGTCTCGGCTTAAACTACCAGGATCATGCAGAAGAAGTCAACATGAAAACACCAGAAAAACCACTCATATTCTTAAAACCACCTTCAGCAATGATTGCTCATAACGACAAAATCATCTATCCTGAGACAGTAAAACAGCTTGATTACGAAGCAGAACTTGCAGTCATTATCGGAAAACGCTGCAAAAACATCAAAGTAAAAAAAGCAGATGATGTTATCTTTGGGTACACATGCTTTAATGATATTACAGCACGGGATTTCCAGCGAGTAGATGGACAATGGACACGGGCAAAGGGCTACGACACGTTTGCACCAATTGGACCATACATTATTACTGACGTCGATCCACACAACCTCAGCATCAAAACGCGTGTGAATGGAAAAGTCAAACAAGACTCCAACACCAGAAACATGATCTTCAGTATACCAGAAGTCATTGAATTCATTTCAAACATCATGACACTAGAGAAGGGAGATGTTATAGCAACAGGCACGCCAGCAGGAGTTGGCGAACTATTTGATAGGGACCAGGTAGAAGTAGAGATAGAACACATTGGCATACTCAAAAATACAGTGATAAAAGAGTGAACCACTCATATTTGTTTTGAGCTTATTTTTCTATATAAATACAACATTTTTATTCGGCTTTTCTGAATGATAAGAGTTCTTTTTTCAATACAGGCTGCATCTGCTTACTATACCCATGAGCATTTCCAGATACGACATGGAAAGCTTTTGGTTCGCCTGCCTTTTGATATGTGCGCTCTGCAAGTTCAATTGGTATAATTGAGTCGTTGTTTGCATGCATCAATACAAGTTTTTTAGGTGGCAGTAGCGGTAGATAGGTATCAGGATCAATCGAGTAATAGAATTTTCGCATATTGTCTTGTGCGTTTCGAGGAATCTGCTCTTTAGTATCATTTAAGCGAAACCAA
>WNEG01000075.1:0-9441 GCA_012910725.1 Candidatus Ethanoperedens thermophilum
TGCGCAAGTAAGATGAATCCTGAAGAACTGAAAGAGACCTACACAACACTTCTTAATGCCTATCTATTCGGGGGAGACGATGAAGCAGCACTCTATAAAGCCTATGAGTTCAGCAGGGAGAGTATACAGGAAAGAGTTGGACTTGAAGAGATCGCCGCTGTTCACATAGATGGTATTGGAAAACTGATTAATAAAGTGCCATTCAATGAAATCCCACTTATTATCTCAAAATCCTCTATTTTCCTTCTTGAATTCATCATGAACTTCAGCCTCCTGTATAAAGAATACTTTGAGCTGTGGGAAAAAACCGGCAGCCAGCTGCATGAGGCAATAAAACAAACAGGGGATGCACTGACAGCATGTTTAGACCTCGATGAAACTCTTAAAATAATTTCAAGTTTAATGCAAAAAACTACTGGAAGCGACTCTATATTAATTTATCTATTAAAAAACTCACACCTGAAACAGGTGCATACAGATAACATCGTAATAGAAACCCTGCCCAAAGAAGCTGCCACACACAGCACTCTTGCATGGGATGCCATATCTGATGCAACGATTAAAATCTCAATAACACCAGAAGACATGAAAAAATATCCTGCTCCACGGATTAAAAATGGGATAAAGCCATCATCTGCTCTTGCGATACCACTCATTGGAAAAAATATGGTCATTGGTGCTATTGAATGCTACTATGAAATACCTCATGCCTTAATAGGAGTGGACAATAATACTTTACTAAACTTAGCAAGCAGTGCAGCAAGAAGCATAGAGAATATATACCGGCTTAAAGGCACAAACGAACACAAAAACATGTTAACGCCGGATGAAGCAGCCAGTCGATGCAAAGTTGCACGAAGGATAATACTTGGAGAGGGGGTAGAAGGCTATCATCTTCCAAACAAAATCTGCAAAGGGTTAAAAGGACTGATAGAACATCTTGACAGCATCAAAGATGAAGATGTCAGGTGGGTGGTGAGATGGATAGAATACCTTGGTGATACTGAACTTGCGGTGCAAATTAAGGCACATCCAGAAGAGTTTAAAGAAATCATCAGCAACAGGTATGAACAGCTTAAAAAGTTTGTTCTGTAACCTGCACAACTCTGCACAACTTCGTTGTACAGAAATAATTCTTGATTACGCAAGCACTGTACAACTTCGTTGTACAGAAAATAGTCAAATTGCGATGGCACACCCTGTCACAATTCGACTTCTGATTTTTACTTCTTGATCTGGATGTATTAATATTGTATAACACATATCTAAATCATGGGTGTGATCCAAATATCAAACGGGAACGATTAATAGTGGGCTAGATTGCTTAACCGAACACGCATGAGAGATACTGGTATACGAAGTTGCAGCATGGACCAGGGAGTTGAAATGATAATCGGGACCCTAATTTTTAACAAGTACCATATTTTACCATCTATATTTTTTCAATTCCCAACTTCGTTGCTTGTGTCATCCGGCTCTCCGCTGTAAATATTGTTTTCAATAATCGATTCGAACATGAAGTATTTTTCTACATAACCGCGCAGTTCCTCGTCTGAGATGCAGGATACTCGCTGTTCTGTATCATACAATCGGTGAATCTCTCTCTGGATTGCTTTTATACGCCTGTCATGTTTGTCAAGAGTAATGGTTGCCACATGCATCAGTTTATTCAATGTTTCTTCTACTTTATGCCGGATTACCTCGAGTCCAGAAGAATCTCCAATCAGAAGCTGCCGGGTTGCTCCTATCAACTCTGGTGGATAAGGCTCATAGGTGAATGGATTTTTGATGACACCTGCTGAATGGATTCCACTTTCATGTGCAAACACATTTCGACCCACAAGGGCTTTGTTGCAGGGTATGCGAATTCCAATTTCATCTTCCATGAAACGAGCGAACTCACTAACAGTGCTTAAGTCATATTTGTCAAAACCTTCCACCCTCCGCTTTAAAAATAGCAATATCTTCTCAAGCTCGGCATTACCAGCACGCTCCCCGATACCAAGGAAGGTGACACTTGTCCAGTTAGCACCATGCCAGTAAGCTGAAATCGTGTTTGACACACCGAACCCAAAGTCATCATGCATGTGTGATTCAATATTCTTTACCCCGATTTCCTTCAATCCATTGATAATATAGGGTATCCCATATGGTTCGCTCACATCCACAAATGGTATTCCAAAACCAAGCGTGTCACATGGTCTAATAATGCAGTTGGGGTCTATCTCAATCAGTTCTTTTACCAGCGGGAATACGAAGTTACTGATATCTGAACGAGTAATATCCTCGATATGAGCACGTGTGCGAAGCCCGTGATCCACTGCATACTGCAAGGCTTCAATATACTTGTCCCTCGCTTCTTCTCTGTTTTTAAGACCCATCTTCTCAATGATGTGTGAATCTGACACCGACATAAGGATGCCAGTTTCTTCTATTCCTTCCATACTTAGTACAGAATCGATATCCTTTGGATTGGATCTTGTCCAGCCTGTCACTTCGGGACACTCGTACCCATAATCAAGCATGGCACGCACTGCTACACGATCTCGCTCATTGAACACAAAAGCTTCAAGTTTTTCAATACACATTTTATGCAGGTAATCGTAGATCTTCAGCTTGTGGCGTTTCTTAAGTACAATTCCTGCCATCTGAGAGCCGTCACGGATCGTGCTATCGCTGATATACACGTCCTGTCCATGAGGCAGCTTAATCTTGGGCAAATCTTCGTATGAACGATATTCTTTCATATAACATCTCTCCAACATTTAAGAAACTGCACAACTTCGTTGTACAGAACCACACACTCCGTGTGCGGAAAACAACTCTTGATTGCGCAAGCACTGCACAACTTCGTTGTACAGAAACTAACCGGCAACTCTTGACTGCGCGAGCACTGCACAACTTCGTTGTGCAGAAATAACATTTCAGTAGCAAGAGACTGAGGTGCATTTATACTTTCCTATACGTTAAAAAAAGTATAATAAACAATTACAATAGCCAGCATATATTATAAGTTTAACCTTAGTTTGAAAGAGGCTATCAAATTCAGCTTTAAAAGTTCCGGTTTCTAATCTCCATCAGGAACTACGCCCTTTTGGAAGTACTTTATCTGTGAAAGATAATTTTACCATGGTCAAAGAGATCATACGCAGCACGCTTCACATAATCATTTACAATGAACCATGCCAGCGCATAGACCCAGACAAACAACGCCAACCTCCAGCTGATCGGTGGCAGGAGGATTCCATAAACAACAATCAATGTGGCAGTTATTTGAGTTAAGATAACGGCTAATAAAAGAATCCTGGCTGGTTTGATGGACCAGAAAGGTCCTCTTGTTCGTGCTACAAACAGTGTCAGGTGACCTGCAACAGAGAGCTTCAGGTAAATGAACGACTGAATGCTCTCACGAGTCATGTGTAACATTTCTTCGCCTATATAGAAAAGTCCAAATGTAGATATGACACCGGCAATGCCCAGAACGGTTGCTATCCCAAGCACAACCCGCATATCCCACTTCTCTGGATTATCCGAATATTTAACATTGTCGTATGCAATGCTCATAATCGGCAGGTCGTTTAGTAGTGCCAGAAGGACAATCATGAGGGCTGTGACAGGATAGAAATTAAATATTAGAATGGATAGCGTCATGAAGAGTAATACCCTGATTGTTTCAGCAATGCGATAGATGGCGTAACTATTCATCCGCTGGAAGATTTTACGGCTTTCTTTGATGGCATCAATAATAACAGACAATCCTGGCAGTGTCAGGACAACATCTGCTGCTGAACGTGCGGCGTCGGTTGCATTTCCCACTGCAATTCCCACATCTGCCTTTTTCAATGCTGGTGCATCGTTTACCCCGTCACCTGTCATCCCAACAATGTGTCCTGCCGCCTGGAGAGATTCTACAATGTTATATTTGTGCTCCGGGTAAACCTCGGCAAAACCATCTGCCCCTTCAGCAAGTCTCTGCAATTCTGAATTTTTCATATCGACAACACTCGAGGATAGCAGGATATTCGTACCGAGATTGATCAGTCTGGCAGTCTCTTTGGCAATGGCGATATGGTCTCCTGTGACCATCTTCACCTGAACGCCCATATCCTTTGCAGTTTTAAGTGTCTCTGCTGAATCCTCGCGGGGTGGGTCGTACAGAGGAATTATTCCTGCAAACTCCCACACACCAACCTTGTTTGTTCGTGCTACACCGAGTGCCCGGTAGCCCTTTTCTGCAAGCTCTATGACTTTTTGATTGACTATATCCCCAATTTCCTGCGCATTTTCTACAAGCGATAAAATTACCTGTGGAGCCCCTTTTGACGCTCTAAAGGCATTCCCCTCGGCATCGCGGATGCTTGCCTCTGTGCGTTTGTGCACCGGGTCAAAGGGTGTAAACGCTGTTACACTGTATTTATTGGTCTTAGTTTGTAGAGCTTTCGCACTGTTAATAATTGTGATATCAATCGGATCCTGGTCATCCTCCCGGGATGCAAGTGCACCAAGGAGAATCACCTCTTCTTTGCAGTATCCTGGGAAGATAACAGGCTCGAAAAGCGTCAACTTGTTCTGTGTCAGTGTCCCCGTTTTATCCAAACACAGGACATCCATCCCTGCCATTTCTTCAATAGCAGCCAGTTTACTGACGATCACCTTTTTCTTTGCAAGTGCAGCAGCGCCAACTGCCATTGTAACCGAGAGTACCGCAGGCAGTGCAACAGGAATGGCTGCCACTGTTAAGACCAATGCAAACTGTAGTGTTTCAACCAGACTCTCATGCCTGAACATTGCAACCATGAAGATAAGCCCAACAAGGAGTATAGCCAGAACGATAAGGTAATCTCCTATTTTGATTACTGCCTTCTGGAAATGGCTCTCTGTTTTCGCTACCTCTACCAATTTTGCGGTTTTGCCAAAGTACGTGTTCATCCCGGTAGCATACACGACAGCGGTCGCCTCACCCAGCTTGATGATCGAACCTGAGTAAGCCACATCTGCAGCATGTTTTTCCACAGGCAGCGACTCCCCGGTCAGCGCGGACTCGTCCACCTGCACATAGTCTCCTTCTACCAGTTTTATATCCGCAGGCACAATATCTCCCAGACGCACTCGGACGATGTCCCCGGGAACAAGCTCCCTCGAGGGAACAACCTGCCACTTTCCGTCCCTGAGCACTTTAGCATTCAACGACAGTCTCTTCTTGAGAAGTTCAATGGCATTCTCTGCCTTATGTTCCTGCCAGAAACCGACAACGGCATTTACCAGCAGAAGAGCCGTAATAATCCAGAAATCTGCCCAGTGCTGAATCACGACTGAGAGCGCAGCGGCGATTTCTATCATCCACGGTATGGGACCCCAGAAGTAGCCAAAGAATTTTACAAGAGGATTCGCCCTTTTCTCGGTGATTTCGTTGTGCCCATACTCTTCAAGCCTCTTTTCTACTTCTTCGCTTGTCAGACCATCAGCACTCGCTCTTAATTTTTCTAAGGTATCGGGCACAGAAAGATGCTTTACTCCGTCGGCAATCATCCCTTTTCTAAAGATACTCATTTCTCTTATCACTTTCTCTTAGTGGGTCTTTCTCCTTCACGGTAAGGATACCCGGGATATATTCAACACCTGGCCACCTTCCATCTGGCGGTGGCTGCAGATCCATCAATTCATAGACTTCGTTCAGGTTAGGTTTTTGGGTAAATTTATATTTCTTAAAAGCGTACCGAATTGTAATAGGAGTGAAGCAAGAAAGAGGCTTTGAGGATGATTAATGAATAGTAAAATCCAGGTTGGTAAAATTGGTGGCATAAGCCGTACATATCGTCATATTAACCGTTATCGTGAGATCGTGGCAATTTTAGTAAAACATGGATTTGGAGATGCTGTGGAAAAGCTTGACCTTCAAAAACGTCTCGATTTTGGTAGGAGCTTTTATACTGAGGAAGGCTGCTGCAGAGACCGTTCATCTCTCTCACTATGAACGGATACGGATAGCTGTTGAGGAGCTTGGACCAACTTTTATCAAATTTGGACAGATGCTGAGCACCAGGCCTGACCTGGTACTCCCAGAGCTTATTAGGGAACTTGAAAAACTCCAGGAGAGCGTCCCCCCATTTTCTACAGAAAATGCCAGGCAGATTATTGAAGAAGAATTGGGAAGTCCTATTGATGTGTTATTCAAAGATTTTATGGATTCCCCTCTTGCAGCTGCTTCCATTGCACAGGTGCATAAAGCAGTGTTGCCAGAGGGTGATACTGTAGCAGTCAAGGTTCAGCGTCCTGGTATTGATAAAATTATAGAAGTGGATCTGGAGATAATGCTTCACCTTGCCACACTCGTAGAGAAGCATTTCAAAGAAGCAGATGTTTTCGACCCTGTTGGAACAGTTAAAGAATTTGCTCGTGTAATCAGAAAAGAGTTGGATTTCAGACTTGAAGCCGCGAACATTGAGCATTTTTTAATCAATTTCAAATCTGACAGAACCATTCATGTCCCTCAAGTATACCGTGAATTATCTTCAAATAAGGTCCTGACGATGGAGTTTATCGGTGGGTACAAAGTCTCGGAAATCACATGCATTAACCCGAAAGTTATGGCTTCGCGAGGTTCAGACTTTGTTCTGAAACAGATATTTATAGATGGCTTCTTCCACGCAGACCCGCATCCGGGAAATATCAGAATCCTGGAAAACAACGTAATCTGCTTCCTTGATTACGGAATGATAGGAGTGCTGTCTAAAGAGCATCGAGAACACCTGGCTGACATTCTCGTTGGGATCATAACTAAAGACGCGAGCAAAGTAACTAAGACCCTCTTAAAATTAAGCAAGCATAAACCGGTTGGAGACACCGAAAGCCTGGAATCTGGCATTTGCGAGCTTATCGAAATATACAGTGCTTGCCCGTCTAAAGATCTTGAAATAGGAACTCTACTGCAGCGCATCGGAGACATGGTCATAGAATACCATCTGAAACTGCCCAGGGACTTCTACCTGCTTGCAAAAGCACTGGTAACAATCGAAGGTGTGGGAAGAGGACTCGACCCGGATTTTAGTGCAGTGGAACATGCTACTCCATTTGCCAAAAAACTAATCAGAGAACGCATGAACCCCAAAAGGTTAATAGAAGATCTCGTTAATTCTGCTCTTGAGGCACGCCTCTTGATGCGCGATCTGCCTTTTGAGGTAAGAGAGATATTGAGGCTGATGAAACGAGGTGAGGCAAAGATTAGATTTGAGCACGAAGGACTTGACCCAGTGCTCAAAACACTTGACCAGATTGCAAATCGCATGGTGTTTGCAGTAGTTTTAACTTCTCTTGTAATTGGTTCAGCTCTCATTGTTCTTTCTGGCATTCCGCCAAAATGGCACGAAATACCAGTTATAGGAATTGCTGGATTTCTCACAGCGGGAATGATTGGATTCTGGCTATTATTTTTAATCATACGCCGTGAAAATATGTAGATTCGTTTTTAAGACTGGTTCTGTACTTCAGCCAGGCGAAACTACTGCAAAATCAACAATGGCCTCAAAACAGTGTCAACACTATATGACGTGACGGTCTCAGATTAGACAAAGTTTTATAAACTCTTAAATCGTGATTAGGTCCAATATTATATTAGAGGAATAATAGCTTATGGCACGAAAACCAGGAAGTATGTACCGAAATATCACACAGCGATCGTGTACCAGAAAAGAGTATATGGGTGGTATTCCGGGCATCAAAGTTGTTCAATACGATATGGGAAATCTTCATGCAGAGTTCCCTGTCTCAGTATCTCTGATAGTTCACGAGTCGTGCCAGATTCGACACAATGCTCTTGAATCTGCTCGTATCGCGGTCAATAAAAAAATGATCTTGGGTGCTGGTGTTCAGAATTATCATGTCAAACTTCGTGTATATCCACACGAGGTGTTAAGGGAAAACAAACAAGCTACAGGCGCTGGTGCTGATCGTGTTTCACAAGGAATGAGACAGGCTTTTGGTAAAGCAGTCAGTACTGCTGCAAGGGTGAAAGCTGGACAGAGAGTGATAACGGTAGAAACTTTACCACAACATTTTCTAAACGCAAAGAAGTCTCTTAAATCTGCAGGATACAAACTTCCAAGTCACTGTAGCCTGGTTGTTGATAAGGGAGAAGAACTGATTAAGAACTTATAGAAAATTATGACTGTTGATGATTACCTTGCATCTTTGGATCGGGCACTTTCCAAAATGCCAGAAAAAACAGAATCTGATGCCCGTTTTGTTGTCCCAGAGCTGCGGGTGATGTCTGAAGGCAAGACAACAGTTCTGGAGAATTTTACATCTATAGTTGATACAATCAATCGTGACCAAACCCATTTCTTTAAATTTCTTGTGAGAGAGCTTGGCACAGCAGGAAAAATCGATGGCAATAGACTCATATTTCAAGGCAGGTTTGCCCCAAAACAGATCTTGGCACAGATTGAAGCTTATGTGAAAGAATATGTAATGTGCTCTGAATGTGGACGTCCGGACACGAAACTGGTTAAAAATGAGCGAGTACTCATGCTAAAATGCGATGCTTGCGGCGCCATAAGACCAATCAAAAAACGATTCATAAAACAACAAACAGTCGAACAAGGTTTTGTTGAAGGTAATACTTACACCATCTGCATTACTGCGGTGGGTGCTAAAGGTGATGGTATTGCCAAAAAAGGAAAATATACCATTTTTGTCAAAGGCACCAAAAAAGGCGATGTAGTGGAGGCAATCATTAAAAAAATAGCTGGAAATCTTGTGTTTGCCAACATGGTAAATAAGTAATATATATGTAGTAGTTTGATAAGTAAATGTTGAGGATGATACACAATGGTCAGCATTGAAGAATACGAATTACCAGATGAACTATACTACGTAAAAGATCATACGTATGCAAGAGTTGAAGACGATGGAACTGTGACAGTGGGTATGGACGACTTTGGCGTAAAAGGTCTCCACGAAATCGAGTTTATCGATCTACCCATTGAAGATGATGAGTTTGAAGCTAATGACTCTTTTGGCTCAATTGAGTCTGCAAAATGGGTAGGCGGCCTACTGATGCCAGTTTCAAGCACTGTAATAGAAGTAAACGAAGAACTGGAAGATACCCCATCGCTTTTAATCGAAGACCCTTATGGCGATGGATGGCTAATAAAAGTGAAGCCTTCGAATCTGGAAGAAGATCTTAAAGAATTGATTCATGGGGAAGAAGTCGTTCTGGAATGGATTAAAAAAGAGATAGCTGAAAGATAAACGAACTGCACACTTCGTGTACAGAAATTAATAGTAACTCTTAACTCTTGATTGCGCAAGTACTGCACAACTTCGTTGTACAGAAATAATTCTTGATTACGCAAGCACTGCACACTCCGTGTACAGAAAATAATAGCTCTTGATTACGGAGTACTACACACTTCGTGTGCAGAAACTACCAATAATTCTTGA
>WNEG01000075.1:9620-19771 GCA_012910725.1 Candidatus Ethanoperedens thermophilum
GAAAATAATAGCTCTTGATTACGAAGTAATCAAGTGTGCAGCAACCTGGAAGTGGCACTGCGATTTGCAGAAAAGGGCATGCCAGTAACAAAGGAACAGTATTGTTCTGACTGTATTAATGGTTATTTCAAGCGAGTAGCAAAGAATTTAGGGTTTAAGCTGGACGTTGAATTCTCAGATAATGGCCGTAAGATGACAATTTTAAAATAAAAACGTGAAAAAAATGAATGCGAAAAGAATAATCAGATCAAATTTTAATATGGTTGCATCTTAAGGACGGAGAAACCCAATAATATCGAGTTAGAGGGGGAGTCCAAGATACGAGAATACTCCCATCATTTTAAGACCCACATAAAGCATGGCAACAATGAAGATATACCTGAGATACGTTCCTGGAAGCCTGTGTGCAGTCCTGACACCAACCCGGGCCATCGGAACAGATGTTGCAGTAAGAGCAAGCCACGATTCAAGATTTACGTATCCAACAAGGTGGCCAATTTGATATGCACCCACAACACCAGCAGCCAGGCCGTTGTAGATGTAGCCAAGAATCCCGCCAAGGCTTGCAAATATCATAAAAGCAGTTGACGTTCCAACAGCATTGTGCATCTTGAAATTTAATGCAAGAATCATCACAGGGATCACTACCACACCGCCACCTATCCCAACAATTCCGGAAAGAATACCAAGAGGGAACCCCCATGCTGCCAGGGTAAGTGGACGATCTTTTGGTGTATCTTTAACTTCTGGCGGTTTTGCTGTCGCCATCCTGACAACTGTAGCAGTAACTACACAACCAAAAGCTACAACCAACACCCTTCCTGGAAGGTGTGCTGCAATAGTTGAGCCAATAATTGCTCCAGCAGCTCCTGTCATACCAAGAACAAACCCAGCTCTCCAGCACACAACACCTCTTTTTGTATGCCCCAATGCACTGCTTATGGCAGTTGGAAGCACCACAAATAAACTCGTTCCAAACGCAACCTTTATTGCAAGATCGCTGGAAATGCCCATTGTCGTATAAATCCAGTACTGTGCAGGAGTCATAATAAAGGACCCACCAACTCCAAGCATACCACTTATAAACCCAACACCAATTCCGGTGACTAAAAATACAATGATTGCAGTTGTTATATCCATTGTATCAAAGTTTCCTCTCCGCTTTGTTGAAGTCATTTCCCAACAGATTTAAACTTTGTGTAATGTGACAGTTTCCACTCATGCATACCTTTATTATGGTACTGTAGTTTCTAAACGAATTTATTGATATTTCAAAAGGCGACTCTGGAAGGGAATTTGGGCGGGGTACTGAAGGCATGTAGTTAGGTACGCTCTGGTATCATTTAAGCGAAACCAATAGGTAGTAAAATGTGTAATATTATGGTATTGTCCCAACAATACTTTTAAGTGTTGTAACTATGTATGAGTGGCAGGAGGAAGACAGAGCAGATAATAAAGGAATTGAGGGATAATCATGAAAAAGAAATATAAAAGAACTCGCTCTGGCTGGATGAGACGCACGTCGCGGATATATATCAGAGGTGCAAACAAGTCGAAGATAGAAGAGCTTATAAAATTCCTTAATCTTTATCAAAACATCATAAATTACTTATTAGTGAGGTTTTGGTCATCTCACGATAGAGATGAGAATTTCCCGACCAACGGGCTCATCAAATCCATTCAGCAGAGGTTCGGCATCACCGCACGATTAGCACAGTGCGCGGCAAAACAGGCAAAAGAGATAGTACGATCACAGAATGAGAAAAATGAACGCACGATGCCGAGATTTGTGTCACACATAGCTAATCTCGACAGCAGGTTTGTGACCATAGAAGTGTTCATCGGTCATTTTGAGATGTGCCTGAAGTTCGCTTCCGGTGTCCCTAAGATCGTAATTCCGTTCAACTGGACAAAACACACAAACAAATTCAGAGATGATGGATGGGAGTTAGCAAAGTCTATAAGACTTGGTTACAACAAAAAAGGATTGTTTATCGATCTGATTTTTGAGAAAGAATCCCCCGCGATGCGAGAAGAAGGAGAAACAATCGGCATCGATTCGGGTTTCAACACTATGCTGGTTACATCTGACGAGCAGTTCATCGGCGACGGACTTAAAGAAACGATCAAAAGGGGCGGGAAAAGAAGAAAAACGTGGCATCATTTTGTGAAAACAGAAGTAAACAGACATCTAAAAGATTTGAACCTTGACAACATCAAACTTATCTCTCTCGAAAACTTGAAAAATGTCAAGAAAGGTAAGCGAGGGAAGTTCTCTCGAAACACCAACAGGCTTCTATCGTTCTGGCTTTATGCCAGGGTCAACGAACGTTTGACACAACTCTGTGAAGAGCAGGGAATACGCATCGACCGCAAGAATCCCTGGAAAACCTCACAGAGATGTTCCGTTTGTGGCAACATCGATAGGAGAAATCGCAAAGGCGAGAAGTTCTTATGTCTTGAATGTGGTCATGCAACAAACGCTGACTACAATGCGTCCAAGAACCTCAAGGCTTTGGGATTGGCGGGAGTCTATAGTCTCCGTTCACTGCCAACCATTAATGTAGAAAATGGAGAATTTTCTATATGAAATGGAACTATGCGCTGTATTCTCTTGTTACTTATTTTATTGCCCTGATCACGACAAATGATCCTTCGCCATAACCTGTCCTTATTTGCTCAATATCCCTTATCTCAGCCAAATTATGGAAAATTGTTTGAGTGAAACTGAAATTATTGAAACCTGCCTTTTTCAGGTTAGAGACAACTTCACCTACTGCATAAAAAGTAGCTATCCTGTAAAACACACTCTCCTCTTTATGTTGCTGATATAATCTTCCAACAGGGCTTTTTCGATCGATAAATCCAATTATCAGAAACCCGTCAGGTTTTAGCACCCGATACGCTTCTTGAAAAGATACCTCCATGTCATCTACAAAGCAGATAGTAGTTACCATTAATGCAAAGTCAAACTGCGAATCAGCAAAAGGAAGACTTTCAGCTACACCATCGATGACTTCAATGCCTCCTTTTTGAGCAATCTTTCCCATCTTTCTTGATGGGTCAACCCCAATTTTAATGCCTGATGGTATTGCAAATCTACCGCTTCCTACACCAATCTCAATGCCATTATTACTTTTTGGCAATTGCTCCCTTATTGCCCGAAGCTCTGATTCAAAAGCAAATTTGTTCCTCTCAAACCAATCTTCGTACTGGGACACATACTCATCAAAAGGCTTAGTTTTTGCCATTGTCCATCTCCAAAAATCAGCAAGATTTCAATCTTATTTCGCGTGGGTCTGCAATCTCTCCTTTTATTGCGCTTGCTGCAGCAGTTTCTGGTGATGCGAGGTAGATCAGTCCGCCTTTTCCCATGCGTCCCTTGAAGTTGCGATTGGCTGTTGAGAGGCATACTTCTCCTTTTCCTATCACACCCAGATGGGCGCCGAGACATGGGCCGCACCCTGGTGGGGCGATCATGGCACCTGCTCTTACGAGTGTCTGGATATGCCCCTCTCCCATGGCATCAAGAAGTATTTGTCTTGAAGCTGGTATCACAATGGTGCGGACACAAAACTTATTGTTTTTCGTGATTTTTGCTGCTGCTTCAATGTCTTCTAACCTGCCGTTGGTGCATGTTCCGATGAACACCTGGTCAACAGGTGTACCCAGCACCTCACTCACCGGGCAGACATTATCCACCTGGTGGGGACATGCAACCAGCGGCTCAAGATCTGAAACATCCATGTCATATTCTTTAATGTAGTCAGCATCCCTGTCAGTATGTACCGCGGTGTAGTTTTCCACTGCACACTTTTTTATGAATTCAAAGGTTTTCTCGTCAGGAGTTATGATGCTGTTTTTTGCCCCCATCTCAATAGCCATATTGCAGAGTGTCATTCTGCCATCCATGTTGAGGCGTTCTATTGCTTCACCATAGTATTCGATTGCCTGGTAGGTTGCACCATCGGATCCTATCCTTCCAACTACCATGAGTGCGATATCCTTAGCCGAGGTTCCTGCTGGCAGTTTGCCGTTGATTACGACTTTGATTGTTTTTGGAACCCTAAGCCATATTCTGCCAGTCGCGAAGATCTCTGCGATATCAGTTGCACCAACACCTGTTGCAAACGCACCGAATGCACCGTAAGTGCAGGTGTGAGAATCTGCTCCAATGATAAGTTTTCCTGGAAGTGCAAACCCGCGTTCTGGCAGGATCTGGTGACATACCCCTTCCCCGACATCATAATAGTTCACGATACCCTGCTGTTTAATCCAGCTTCTAATATCCTGCTGAAGGTTTGCTGTTGTCTCATTATTGGCAGGAGCGAGATGGTCAAAAGGGATGATGATTTTCTTAGGGTCAAAAACCTTTGAAACATTCATTTCTCTTAATGCCTTTACAGCAAGCACGCTGGTTCCATCGTGTGCCATGGCAAAATCAACTCCTGCCTCAATAAAATCATCAGCAGATGCTTTTTCACCTGCTGCTCTGGATAGTATCTTCTCACTCACGGTTGGCATGGTTTAAAACCCGAAGAATCTGATTTGTTTGTATAGCCCGGACAGGATTCGAACCTGTGTCGCAAGGTCCAGGGCCTTGCATGATTGACCCCTACACTACCGGGCTTCAACAGACATCATCACATCCTTCCTACTAATTAAACTATCGACACCACAGGAATAGGTCACTATACAAAGCAAACCTTCTAAAGGGAAGTAGAATATTGAGACAATACTTCCCACATCTGAAGGAATGGTGCCCCGATCACCTATGAGCCCCGGATGTTATCACGGCTCGGCAGGACACGGCTGGGAGGTGGTTGAGAAATATATCTCTACACAAGATAAAATAAAAACGAAACTTTTATACGCCAAAAACGCTAACAAACCCAGTACCTATTAAGTATGGGGTATAGTGACTGTGGGATGGCTATCATGAGCATCCTTAGAACACCATGAACCAGAATAACAATCGTGAGGTTAAAATAGGGGCGGAAAAGATTAGTGGAATATTACAGCCCAGTGAGCAGTTATCGGACTCACCGAAATTAGATAAATAGGTATATACCAAAATATTCTAATATACGTAATGTTACTATAAGGGATGATCATGTCAAGCAATATTTTGAAGAATGTCATATTAAGGATGGATTTTTTGGGTGAAATTGACCGCTCCGATTCAATATTGAAAAACCTTAAGAAGGTTTTGTTGAATGATTTTCCTGAGTTTGAGACGAAAGACATGGTATCTTTAAAAATGATTGCCGACCAAACTCAGAGAACCACAGAAGAGAAACGATTTAAGAGTTTTATTTTTCAAAATAAAGAAATAAATAATTTTATAACATTAGAGCCTGATGCAATTGTTTTTGATATTAAAAAATATGAAACATATAAAGAGTTCAGAGAAATTGTGCAGAAAGTATTTCAAAATTTGGAGGGGGAGAACTCTTCCGTGAAAATATCCAGAATCGGACTTCGTTATATAAATCAAATAATTGTTAAAGAAGGAAATCCGTTTGAGTGGACTGGATTGATCAAAGAACCCCTTATTTGTAGCCGCCACTTTATTGAAGGGATAAATGGAGTGAGAAGATTAATGGGAGTCTTGGAATTAAATATGCCAGATTATTTTATTAAATTCCAATACGGTTGGTTCAATAGTGAATATCCGAATCCAATCGCGAGGAAAGAATTTTTACTTGATTATGATTGTTCCTCAACAAATGAAATAAATTTTTCCTCTGGTCTTATTAGTCAGATTGATAAATTTCATGACGCAATTAAGGAGCTATTTAAAAACAGCAAATTCGATGAATTAGATAAACTTTAAGAGGGTGAGAAGAATTCCTGATAATGAAATAGATTACTTTAACAATTTTGGAACTGTCGCATCTATTCAACCAAGGCCTAAGAAAAAAGAAGATGCCCCTCCTCTCAACATTATTATCGATGATAAGAAATTCTTAAAAACACAAGTAAAAAGAAAAGTTTTGGGTTATGTTTCCAAACAAGATTGATTCGGCGTATACTGAACGCACTATTAAACGAATCTGCCAGGGGGACATACTCCGAGATGTAAGTATCATTGATTGGAATTACGAAAAAAAAATTGATGAGTTGGATTTGCCATATATTATTGTCATGACACAAGATTGCGATCTAGAGCGCGATTTCTATAATAGATCTCAAATAAATCCAAAAACACATGATAAATTCTTACAAAATATATTGGTAAGCCCAGCTTATGATGCAATGAAATTCAGAGAGGGGCAGCATTTAGAAAAATTTAAATTAACAATGGAGAATTGGAATTCAGATAATTATAAACGAATAAAAGATCAAAACAATGCGAGATTCCATTTTTTAGAATCGTATCTAGAGTTGCAAGTATCAGAGCTAGTAATCGATTTTAAGCATTACTATACTATTCCAAGAGATACCCTATATAAATGTATGCAGACCATTATCTGGCTACTATCAATCAACTTTTTCGGGAGTGTTTATCACAACGCTTTGCTAGTTATTTAAGTAGAATTGGATTACCAGTACTCGAAAAAAAAAAACAGATTCTAAAAGTGCATTACCAACAGCTTTAACATCATAAGTTATATATAGGGGGCATCTCCACCCTCCTCTGTTTGTAAAAACCAATACGATGAGTAGCGATATAAATCCTCATGCACCTACACCGGGATGCTCCGCACCTTCCAGTGCGGAGTCCGTGACTGCGAAGCACTGCACACATCGTGAGCAGAAATATAGTAGTAGCTCTTGATTGCGTAGCAATCAAGTGTAGAAATTAACTCTTGATTGCGAAGCACTGCACAACTTCGTTGTGCAGAAAATAATTCTTGATTGCGCAGCAATCAAGGTGAGCAGAAATGACTCTTGATTGCGCAAGCAATCAAGAAAGGCAAAGATGAACAAAACTCCACCCGACATAGATATAGATAAAATTGCAGAGTTGTTTCATACAACAAAACAGCGAGTAAGAGGCTTACTGAATAGGAAAACTCTACACAAAACACCAGATGGAAATCTAATCTTAGACAAAAGCATCTCAGGTGTTGAAAGTGGAACCAATATATTTTTAGAAAGCTATGAAGTAGTGCGTGGTTTTCCAAAAATCCAGAGGGCAGTGATGTTACAATCCACACTGGCTGCACACTTCACCTGCAAGAGCGTTGCAGTGGAAGAAAAAATGAATGGCTACAACACAAGAGTAGCGTTTATTAATAATAAAATAATCGCACTCACGAGAGGCGGTCATATTTGTCCCTACACCACAGAAAAAGCACAGACCTTGATACCTGAAGAAATATTTACTGACCACCCCGGCATTGTGTTGTGCGGCGAAATGGCAGGACCTGATAGCCCCTATGTTCCAAAAAACATCTATAATGTTAAATCCCTCGAATTTTTTCTCTTTGACATAAGAGAGAAAAACACCGGCATACCGTTATCAGTGGCAGCCAAATATAACATTGCAGAACAATACAACATAACCTGCACGAGACTCTTTGGAATATATCCCCTAACCGAAGCATACAATGAAATAACCAGAATAATAAAAAACCTTGGAGCATGCGGGCGAGAAGGCGTAGTCATAAAAGATCCCGCGATGAAACAACCGCCACTTAAATACACCAGTTCACAGAGCAACTGCTCAGACCTGCAATATGCCTTCACATACTACCATGATTACGCAAAAAGTTTCTTCTACTCACGAATTGCAAGAGAAGCTTTCCAGTCGGTGGAATGGAATGAGACTCCAGAAGAAATACAACGTCGATGCATTCAACTCGGGGAAGGCATCCTCCAGCCGATGATTACAACGATCAAAAAAATACAGGAGAGAGAGAAAATTAGCGAAAACGTGCAAATACTGGTAAAAAACCTCCAGACCGCTGAGAAATTCAAGGAACATCTTCGCATACTTGGCATAGATGCCATATTCTACAAACCAGAAAAGATCGACAACGAATACCTGATAAAAATACAAAAAATCAACCAGCGAACCAACGACAAAACCGAATCTATACTTACTGGAAATACCTGGTGACCCTGTGTGCTGCAGACCGATATTTTTATATACTAACCGTGCTACAGTGACACACTATATCACTGTTGGAGCTAAGTATGTCAGAAATTGGAAAAAATATTAGACTTGAGAGAATAATGGATCGAGAGAGCAGAAACATGGTAATTATCCCGATGGACCACGGTATTTCCATAGGTCCTGTTGCTGGTATTGTGAACCTGCCAGAAGCTGTTAACAAGGCAGCAGAAGGCGGCGCCAATGCTGTTCTCATGCAGAAAGGAATGGCAAAACATGGGCACCGTGGATACGGGCAGGACATAGGACTCATTATCCACATGAGTGCTTCCACAAGTCGTGCACCAGATCCTAATAATAAGGTACAGGTGTGTACTGTTGAAGAAGCAATAAAACTCGGAGCCGATGCTGTTAGCGTTCATATTAACATAGGCTCTGAAACGGAATCTGAACAGCTTCGGAAACTCGGAATGGTCGCAGAAAGCTGTGATACATGGGGAATGCCCTTGATTGCCATGATGTATCCTCGTGGAAAAAACATCACAAACCAGAACGATCCAGAACTTGTAGCACATGTTGCACGCGCCGGGGCAGAGCTTGGGGCAGACATCATCAAAACAAACTACACAGGCGACCCGGACAGCTTCAAGGACGTTGTTGCTGGATGCCCGGTGCCAGTGGTGATGGCTGGAGGACCAAAGGCAAACACTGACAGGGAGTTCCTTGAAATGGTAGCAGGTGCAATGAAAGGCGGCGCACGCGGTGTAGCCATCGGGAGAAACGTGTTCCAGCATAAAAATCCAGCCGCTATGACACGTGCTCTTACAAAAATAGTTCACAAAAAGGCCACGGTAGATAAAGCAATGGAGGGACTTTAAGTGAAACACCTCTGGATAAATTCAAACCCGTATCGCGTTGCGATGCGGAGATGCAAAGCAATGGAGGAGCTTTAGGTGAAGCACCTCTGGATAAATTCAAACCCGTATCGCGTTGCGATGCGGAGATGCAAAGCAATGGAGGAACCAATGGAAGAACCAATGGAGGAACTTTAAGTGAAACACCTCTGGATAAAAGCGGACAGTAACGTCTGGGATAACGACAAAAAAAGAATCACAACTGCGCTTGAATCAGGATTTGACTTCACTCTTGTAAGCGAGGACGATATTGGAAAAGTACGAGCACTCGGCAATATCAAAATAGCAGCCCACACTACAAGCGAATACAGCAACGCCGACATCCTTGTGATCGGGAAAAACAGTGAAGGCGACGGAACCATTCCTCTCGGTGAAAGCCCAGAGGATATAAAAACCGCAGAAAAACTTACAAAAAACGGAAAAACAGTAGCAGGGTATGTGGTAATACACAACAAGGAATATGAAACATTCGCATCCAAAATAGCACAACACTGTAAGTACCTGATCGTCATGGGAACTGATTGGAAAGTCATACCACTCGAAAACCTTATAGCAGACCTTCAGTCACTGGATGTTGAAATAATTGCAGGCATAACCGACGCAACAGAAACAAAACTCGCGCTCGAAACCATGGAACACGGTGCAGACGGCGTACTTGTTGACACTGATGATGCGAGTGAGATAAAAAGAATAGCAGACACACGCGAAAAAAGCGAAATGAAACCAGTGGAACTTACAACAGCCACCATCACAAAAGTAAAACCGGTAAGCATGGGAGACCGCGTCTGCATAGACACCTGCAGCCTGATGAAACTCGGCGAAGGCATGCTCATCGGAAGCCAGTCCAACGGACTATTCCTCGTGCATGCAGAAAGTGAAGAGAGCCCTTATGTTGCAGCACGACCATTTCGGGTGAACGCAGGGGCAGTACACGCCTACATAAAAATTGGGGAAAAAACCAGATACCTCTCAGAACTGGAGGCAGGAGACGACGTACTGATCGTAAACAAGGACGGCGAACAGAAAAAAGCAGTGGTGGGACGGGTCAAAATCGAAAAACGACCACTGATGTTAATCGAAGCAGCAGTAAACAACACCACAATCAAAACCCTCCTGCAAAATGCAGAAACAATCAAACTCGTGAAACCAGACGGCACACCCCTATCAGTAGCAGA
>WNEG01000032.1:0-4745 GCA_012910725.1 Candidatus Ethanoperedens thermophilum
ATAATTCCTACGTCCCCGATAATCTTACCCGATTACTCTCACGTTATCCACACGGATGGTTGGTGTGATGATGTTTCCAAGGTTTCTGATATCATCACCAGCGCCGCTGATATTTTTAAGAAGCTCAAAGATGTTGCCTGCTATCATCAGTGATTTTATCGGCTTATCCACACTTCCTTTATTGATGGTAAACGCGTTTCTGGCTTCTACTGAAAAATCACCGGTAATCGGGTTTGCTGTGTGGGCGCCGATTAAGTTGTTGATGATTACACCTGTTTTTGTCTCTGTGATGATATCTGATGCCGGGTGTTCTATGATGAAGTTTCGAGTAGATATGGATGGTGTGTGATTGTAGCTGTGTCGTATGGCATTGGCAGTGCTGTTGACATTTTCCTGGTCTGCTGTATATTTATCATACAAGTAGCTGCAAAGTGTGCCGTTCTGGATGATCTTTGTTGTCTTTGAAGGGCTGCCTTCATCATCCGCGGTGGAACTGTTAAGTCCTTCCTGAAGCAAGCCGTCGTCGATGATGCTGAGGTGTTCACTTGCTATCCGGGTGTGCAGTTTGCCTTCAAGGCTCGAGCGTTTTTTCTGAACGTTTTCTGCACTAAAAGATGGTATCAATGTGTGTTCTATCAGGTCTGCTATTGCTATTGGCTGCAAAAGAATCGTTTGTGTTGAAGGTTTGATTGTTACCGGGTGAAGCGATTGTTTCGATAGCCTGGCTGCCTGTTTTCCAATCTCATAAAAGTTTATTTTGTTAATACGTCTTGAAATATCAAAATCGTAAGCTGTAGAGCTTTGCTCACCTTTTTTGCTTATGGTTTCAATGTAACCACTTGCTGCAGTGGTGCATTCAGAGACGTTTACATTATTGCTGTTAAGTATTTGTTGAGTTGCTACTGCACAGGTAAATCCTCCTGATGTTGGAGTGGTACCAGGTATGCTTGTTGCACCACGTATTATTTCAAGGGCATGCTCAATGCAGGTTTCAACGGTGATCTGCTCAATGTTTTTATCGTACAATCCTTTTACTGCTGGATAGTGTGTATGTGATGGAAGTGATTTCCATCTCGGGTTCGCTGGTCGTATTTTTGCACTCTTTACCGATAACTGCGTTGCATCAGCGATTTTTTCAGGGTTGTTGGTACTTGCATATCCAATCGCACCATTAACGATTGCTCGCACTCCGATGCCTTCTGTACTGCTCTCTTTTGCTACCTCGATGGTATCTTTTTTCATGTCGATTGCGATGCTGCGTGCTGATAGATAATATACTTCTGCCTCGCTAGCTCCTGCTTTTTCAGTGAGCTCGAGTGCTTCTTCTATATTTAGCATCCAGTGCCTCCAACGAGGGTGTTTGTTACAAGTACGTGTGGTGAGCCGTCTGATACTGGAACAAGCTGTCCTGCTTTACCGCACTGCCCTGACCGCATCTTAAGATCGCATCCAACGGCAGCAACATTTTTGAGTATCTCAAGGATGCTTCCTGAAAGAGATACATCTTTTAGAAGTGTTGTCAGTTCACCATTTTCAATCATATATCCCCGCTCAGCGCTGAACTGGAATATGCCATCTCCTGGATTTACCTGTCCTCCGCGTGAGCCGATGAGATATACGCCATTTTTTATCTCATCTTTCATTTCTTCAAAGGTGGTACTGCCGTTTTCGATGTACGTATTACTCATGCGGATGATTGGCATTGAATACCCCTGTGCTCTGGCATTGTGCGGCGTTCCTCCAAATTTTGAAGCACTTTCCCTGTTGTGAAGATAGCTTTTGAGCACGCCGTTTTCTATCAAAACAGTTTTGCCTGACTGTGAACCCTCATCATCGAACGGATAGTAGCCATATTCATGCATGGATGAATCATCACATACCGTAACAAGCGGCGATGCGATCTGCGTATGAAGCTTGTCTTCAAGTACTGAGTTTCCTTCAAGCACGTGGTCAGCTTCTGCTGCGTGTCCCACTGCTTCATGGATAAACACGCCTGCAAGTTCAGTATCAAGTATTACTGGCATAACTCCGCCTTTTACACTTTTTGCATGAATAAGGTCTATTGCGATATCTGCCGTCTTTGATGCAATCTCACAAGCATCGTATTTGGTAAATAGTTCGAAACCAGATATTGCAAAGCGGCTATCCCGTGCTATCTGGTAATTGCCATTCTGCTTTGCAACGGCTGCAATGGTAAATCCAATTCGCGGCAGCGTGTAGCTTGCTTCGATCCCTTCTGAATTGATGTATTCTACAGTGACTTCTGATTCCATATAGGATGTACTCACGCTTGTAATACCTGGTTTTTGTGCTGTTTTTGCGATCTCTTTTACCAGCTTGAGTTTCTCTTCAAGATCAATGTCTTTGAAATCTTCTTTAACTGCGGGAAGATTTCTTATTTCTGGCTTGTTGACTACCGCCAGTTTGACCTTTTCTCTTGGCGTTTTCTGGTTGGTTAATAGAGCAAGCTCGGTAGCGGTTGATAATGCCTTGCCCGTGTGTTCGGGATTTTCTGTAGTTGCAATCCCCCAGCTTCCGTTTATTAATGCACGGATGCTTGCGCCTGTGATGAAGTTGTTTGCCGTCTCTTTAATCTCCTGGTTATCAAGGATGATAGAAGATGCCGTCACCTCAACGGTTCTAATGTCATAGAAATCTGGTTTCATCTTTTACACCTTCTGTGGTGTGGGTGTGGATGGTATCTCCACACTGATTGTCTTTTCAGCAAGTTTTTTTAAGGTATTAATGAAGCCTCGCTTTTTTGTACCTACAAGACTGTTCTCAAGTACTTCATCAATGGTTGAGACCGGGATGATCTTGATTTTATTCCTGTATTCCCTTTCAATCAGAACATCTCCAAGGTTCATTCTTGGGATGATGACTTTTTTAAGTCCTGCTTCTGCTGCTGCCTCTATCTTGTATGTGACACCACCAACTGGTAACACGTCGCCACGCACTGATAGCGAGCCTGTCATGGCTATGGTCTGGTCTACCGGTATCCCTTCCATTGCTGAAATAATGGCAGTAGCTATGGATATGCTTGCTGAATCGCCTTCGACACCTTCATAGGTTCCAACGAACTGCACGTGTATATCCATCTTTGTGATGTCGCGTCCTGTTATTTTTTTTATGAATGCTGATACGTTTTGAACAGCTTCTCGTGCGATTACTTTGAGTCTCCCGGTTGCAATCAGGTGACCTTCTGATTTAGACATTGTAGGGGTAACTTCTGCCATGATTGGAAGCACGATGCCTGAATCCTCTCCCATCACTGCAAGCCCATTAACCCTTCCAACAGATACGCCAGAGCTTTCAAACATCTGGTAGTCCTTTCGACGCTCAAGGTATTTGTGGGCTACCTGTTGTTCTACTGAGCGCGCAATGTGTTTTGCTTTTAACACGTGTTCGGCTGTTGTAAGTTCTGCATCTTCACTGCGAGCTATATCTCCTGCTACACGAATAAGCCCGCCGAGATCCCGAAGTTTTAATGTGAGGTGTCCTTTTCTACCGGCTCTGCGACTTGCTTCACGTATAATCTCTTTCACAGCGTCGCCTGAAAAATGCGGTATCTTGCCATCCTGCACGACTTCCTGTGCTATAAATCGCACGAGTCTTTTCCGATTCTCAGCAGTATCTGGCATGATGTCGTTCATATATACTTCATAGCCATATCCTTTGATTCGTGAGCGAAGAGCCGGATGCATGCCTCGCAGCGCGTCCAGGTTGCCTGCTGATACCATAATAAAATCACATGGTACCGGGTCTGTTTTGACCATGGCACCTGAACTTCTCTCTGATTGCCCTGTGATTGCAAACTCCCTCTCCTGAAGAGCAGTAAGAAGATTTTGCTGGGATTCAATCCGCAAGGTATTAATCTCATCAATAAACAGCACTCCCCGATGTGCTTTATGTATTGCACCAGCTTCTACTCTGTCGTGACTTGGAGTTTCAAGTCCTCCTGACTGGAAAGGATCGTGGCGTACGTCACCAAGCAGTGCACCCGCATGTGTTCCTGTTGCATCGATATATGGTGCAATCTCTTTATCTGCATTGGATACAAGAAGCTTTGGTATCATTGCCTCTTCTTTGGGCATGAACTGGCGCATCAACATAGCTATGAGCACTGCTGCGATAATACCCCAGAGCAGCATTCCAGTATAAAAGGAATAACCTATGATTCCAAAGACGAGAAGCATTACGAACATGTTTCGAGCTTGACCACGTTTTCGTGCTTCAACCCGATGGGCCTCTACAATTTCCTTCCCTTTGCCTCCAGGGACTACCCTGGTCTTTGGATTATTAGAATCATCAGTGTTGTGGTAAACTAATACATCCTGCAGTTCTTCCTTTGGCAAAAGTTCTGCCAGTGCCTTTGCAAGCATCGATTTACCAGTGCCTGGTGTTCCAAGCATCATCACATGACGCCTTTGGGTTGCAGCCTTTTTAACAACCTCAACCGCATGTTCCTGACCAATTACATGGTCTATGAGTTTCTCTGGAACCTCGATATCATTTGTGGATACAAATTCCATTTCTTCGAAAATGTCTTCTTTCGTATTATCTTCCATAATTATCACAGACAACAGGATATAAATAGTAAAATGAATTAGTGATATAGACCAATTGACTAAGTATGATTTAAAGATATCGTATCTACACAAGCACTGTACAACTTCGTTGTGCAGAACCACACACTCCGTGTGCGGAACTGTATACTACGTATGCAGAAATAACTCTCGATTGCG
>WNEG01000032.1:4866-17290 GCA_012910725.1 Candidatus Ethanoperedens thermophilum
TCTCGATTGCGTTAGCAATCAAGTGCGGAAAACAACTCTTGATTGCGTCAGCAATCGAGTGCAGAAATATAATAGTAACTCTTGATTGCGTCAGCAATCAAGTGCTTTTTCCACTGCTTCTTTATGAATTCTTGCTGATGTGTGTATGCCGTCCTTTGTACCTCGCACTGCCCTGCAGGGATAATGCTGTATAGCCAGGCCTATTGCGGATGGTGCTTCCTCTTCTTTTAGCCCTATAATCTCCTCTACCCCGTAAAGTGTGCTTCCACAGGGTGCACAGCGGAGCACTTTAACGTCTTTAATCAGTCCATTTTCTGTTGTAATGTCAAGCTCTGGTTTCCCAATGTATGCTGTAAATTCGTTTATTACCCTATTTTCACCGGGCCCAATATTGCAGCATACATCTTCAATCCGAAGATCAATGTTGTATTTTTTTGCAATTCTGCGATCGTGCATCACATCACATCTAAAAGCTGCCGCCGGTATAATAATAGCTTTTACCCCACTCCTGGCTGCAAGATCAACGATTGTTGAGGTGACATCCGGATGAAGAGAATAAGTGATTAGTAGGTCGCAGTTAAAGATGTCACGTTTTTCAAGTTCATCTACTATCTGCCTGGCATCTTCGATAAAATCAGGAAGTATTTCTGGCACCTCTGCGGTTTTAATCGTAAACGGTGTTATGGCGCTTATGGTTTTGGTTAACCGTTTTCCGTACTTTCCACGCTGTATGACACTTACTGTAATCATTTGTATGTAGGTATTTTATACAGATTTCAACAAGATTTTTTTTCTTTGCGTTAATCCTGTGCAATCTCATCTTTTATTACCTTTTTCCCATGTGCCTGTGGTATTATCTTGCGTTTACCACCTGGATATTCGTGTGTGAATGAATCTATTCCCTGTTTTATATTAAGTCGGTCAAGGAATATTGCAAGGGCTGCTATTTCTGAATGCGGCTGGTTGCCAACTGCAACATTCAAGTCTGCAATCTGGTATAGTTCTGATGGCACCTTTTCTGCACCAACTACTATCATGAGTTTATCATCTGTGTGTATCTGGGACAGCGCTTCTTGTATGCTGATGCCATACATGGTCAGGTGTATAATTTTCCCACCATGCTTCTTCCACTGTATTATTGCTTTTTTCCAGTCAATGTTGTTATGTACGGCAAAGTTTCCGCCCCAGCATTTTGTTACTTTTTCGATGCTCTCTTTCACCTGTTTATCGCTTCCGGCGAGATGCATGCTATCTGCTCCAAGAGCTCTTGCTGTAAGTCCTATATGTGTAGTTACCCGTGCATCGCGCTCTTGCCTGTGCCCGATTCGAAGGATTGTGATATTCATAAGCTTATTTTTTCTTTTCCGTTATTTGTACACTAAACCGTATCTGTTTTTTATAACTTTCCATTCACAGGTATGCACTTTCACCACCAAAAAACTTCTCTGTACTCTCTGTGGTTTATGCCATAAAAATTCCAAATTATACTTATGGAGTGGTATATATTGAAGATGTCATCGTAAAAAAATAGAAATAGATACATTTTTAAATGTATAAGAAAGTACAAACTTTCATAACTATTAGTTAACACGAATGGAGTTAAACGTTTACCGGATGAAAATCAATCCACTGAAGCTGAGATTATGACTGAAATTTCAAGTATGATTATCTCTCATAAAAAAGTTTGCATCAAGGATATGGAGAGTGCATGGCATGGCGGTCTTGAAGACCTGCTCAAACATTTAATGGCTCACCAACTGGTGGAAGAGTGTGCAGTAGTCAAGACATGTAACCGTGTTGAAATCTATGTCGTGTCTCTAAAAGGCAGCAAGGTGCTTCTTAATTTTGCAAAGCAGATGAACGTATCTTCTCGAATCATGGATTTCCTTGATCACGATGAATCACTCTTACATCTCTTACGGGTATCCTCTGGTCTTGAATCCATGATCATAGGAGAAGACCAGATACTTGGACAGGTAAAAGAACTGTACAACTTTGCCAGGAAAACGGGTGCTACCGGGCGGACGCTTGATACTGCTTTCAGTAAGGCTATACAGGTGGGCAAGCGAGTTCGGAAGGAGACAAACATCAATAAAGGCTCAGTATCTATTGGTTCTGCTGCTGTGGAGCTTGCAGAAGATGTATTTGGAAATCTCACTGGTAAAAATATTATGGTTATCGGGGCAGGTGAAATGGGTACTCTTGTAGCAAAATCACTTGCAGGGAAACATCTAAATGTAGAGTATGTTGCAAATAGAACCTTTGAGAGAGCAAAAAAACTGGCAGAAGAACTTGGCGGTGTGGCTGTGCCTTATAATAAATTTGTTGACTATACAGATCACTGCGATGCGATCATCTCTGCCACTTCCGCACCACACAGCGTGCTCTCAAAGGAAATGATGCTAAAAGTAATGAGCAGGCGTGACAGGAAGATCGTACTGATTGACATTGGAAATCCAAGAAATATTGATCCAGGGGTTGCAAGCATTGAAAACGTGGTTCTATACAACATTGATGATTTGAAAAGCATAAGCAAGCGAAATTTGCAGCAGCGAAGAGAAGAGGCAAAAAAAGCTGAAAAAATCATTGAAGAAGAGTTGGGACTGCTGAGAGCACAATACAAGCGCCAAAAAGCTGACAAACTGATTTCTGCATTATACAGCAAGGTAGAGGAAATAAGAAGAGATGAATGCAGAGCTGCTGTCAACAAATTAAGCGCTTATCATACAATAGGAGAAATTGAAGAGAAAGTCCTCTACAACATGACGCATTCTTTCTCAAACCAGATACTTGCAGAGCCAACAAAAGCCCTGCGGCGTGCAGCAGAGTATGACGATGAACGTCTTCTTGAGATAGCAGCAGAGCTCTTCAAGCTTGGTGGTTCAAGAAAACAGAAGCGATGAAAAAATAGCCATCAACAATTACCACTGGTGGGATGCTGCGAAAATTCGAGTTGTGACAGTATTGGGGGCGCAGGGGGCAGCGCAAGCCTCGCTCTTTAGAGCGGGGATAGCCCGCCCCCGCCTCTCCAGACGTGCAAAAATGCTTATATAGTATAACAAACATGTTGTTTATGGGGAGTAATCCACAAAAACGGTAGAAAACACCGAGGATTATACGTATGTCCAGATCAGGGCGTGTCGATGAATGCAGATGTGAACGGTGTCGCAAACATTAAACAGAATAATAACTGTGAGCCTCCGGGTAGCAGTAACTGGGCTATGGCGAGCTCATTGAGGGTTCTATGAATCTTCCTAAAGATTCCTCGCAATTTCATTGCGGGGAGTACGTCAATAATATATACATGGCAGTGCTAAGTGGTCAATAAATGTGTTTGAACAATTATCGGTGATTTAGTTATGAAAAGCTATCTTATGGTGTGGTTCAGCAGCGAAGGCGGCAGGCCATCTGAAATTACGCGGCGGTTGATGTCAATGGGCTTTAAGCCTATACAGGGTGCTTATGACTATGTATATGAATGGGACAGCAGTGTAGATGTGAATGAAATTCTTAGATTCGGGGATCAGGTGCAGATGACACTTGCTGAGCTTGGAGTAATGTTCAGGCTTGAAACCGTGGATGCATCAATATAACTTCAAACTGAAAAGAGTAATGAAATTATCTGACAACCCTTCAGGCAAGAAAAAAGACGAGCCTATCAGGGTGATTCAGAAGGCAGCTAACAACATTAGAGATATTCTTGCAAGTCGTGGCTTGAGCGAAGAAGTGCTCGTATCTACAGCAATGGAATTGTATGTGCCGCACCCGGGAATTGAGACACGAGATGAAGCAGAAAGGGTGTTTAAAGAGGAAATTACTCTTGCTTTTTCTGATCCGAATCTCTGCCTATTATTATATGCTGCCTTGTTATTAGAGGATGCCGGGATTAAAGGAGAGCTTCCTGACATGCCTTCTCTATCCTACGAGCAAGACCTTACATACCTGATTGTTGATGAAGTGCTCGGGATGACCATTGCCATGTATATTGCAGGGCACAAGGGCAGCTTTGAGTATGTTCGTTTTGATAAGAGGAAACCAGGAATTATTGGAACTCTTGGTCCTTTTATGGATGATGCGATTGCAGGTTTAATTGGCGGAGTGTCATCGAACATGTATACTCGCGGAATTACGGCATGAAGGATTTCTTTCTGGCTCTTCGATCATGTTTTGGATTTCTCTCAACTATACGTGTTGGTAACTCCACAAATGGAATCAATGCCCTCATGCGACACATCTATCTTTTTACTGTAGGTGGGGCAGTAATAGGTGTTATTGCTGGCGGCATTGGATATGCGACATCGTTATATTTTAAACCCGCGGTCACTGCATTTATCACGCTTGTAGTATTGTATTACCTGACAGGTATTAATCATCTCGATGGACTTGCTGATGTCGGTGATGGGATAGTGGTGCAGGGTGATGCCAGACGAAAGATCGAAGTGATGAAGGATGTAGCAATCGGGACAGGAGGTGTTTCTTTTGTGACACTTGCACTGATTGGAACTTATGCGGCTATTTTTACTGTCTCTCAAACGAATCATATCCTGCCTGCTATCATCGTTGGCGAGGTATGTGCGAAACACAGCATGCTGACCACATCTTTTAAAGCGAAAAAAATACATGAAGGACTTGGCTCAATGAATATTGATGGCACCACTTCTCTTAACTACCTGATAAGCCTTACAGTGGCACTTGCAATCTGTATCACACTGTATAATATATATGGGATAGCTGCCATAATAATCTCAAGCATCGCAGCCATTACAGTTAGGGCTGTTGCAAACAAACACTTTGGCGGGGTCAATGGTGATGTGATTGGAGCTACAAACGAGGTGGCACGCATTGCGGCATTATTTACATTAAGTGGAGTAACGTCATGGACCCTTTTATAATGGCTGAAACAGTTGCTGATAATTTCTGTACACGGAGTGTGTAGTACGTCATGGACGCTTTTATAATGGCCGGAGGCAGAGGCACCCGTTTAAATAAAGGTGAAAAACCATTGTTGAGGCTACTTGACAAGCCCATGATCGTCTATTCAATTGACGTGCTCAAAAAAACAAGTCTCATAAACCAATTTTTTATCATCACATCTCCGAACACCCCGGGGACAGCAAAGTGGCTCGCGAAACACTACCCTGAAATACCTGTGATAAAAACATCAGGCGAAGGTTATGTACCAGATATGGTCAATGCAGTCAAAAAAAGTGGAGTTAAAGGGGCATTGCTTGTAATCATGTCAGATCTGCCTCTTATCACATCAGCATTGCTTGAACAAATAATTCATATCTATAAAGAAAAAGGCACGGATGCATTATCAGTGCACCTGCCTATTGATATATGCAAAAAATTTTGCCAGCGACCAGATACGGTATTTCACAAAGATGGAAAACTGATCGTGCCGGTTGGTATTAATATTTTAAATGTAGATAAAATTGATAGTGAACAAGAAGACTACAACTACCTGTTAGATGAAACAAATATGGTCTTAAATGTTAACACCATTGAAGACTACTACATCTGTAAAGAAATACTTACCAAAAAAGGAGTACAATAAATGCCACATCACATCAACTTAAACGGAAAAAGCTACCATAAAAAGACCCTCCAGTTACTGCTTGGAAAACACAACATAGAACATGAAACAATACAGGCGGAATACCAGATATTAGCAGAAGCTGTAGAAAATCCTTTTCATCTGCCATATCTGATAGAGCAGATATATCATAAGGAAATATCAAATGAAGACAACTACAGACTTGCACTGCTTCGAGTACAAATTGATGCCGAGCTTCACATGAGTGAAGACATCCAAGAATATCAACAGCGAAAATATGTAGCACAGGTAATAGAGCGTGTCGTCTATGGAAACCTGATGCTTGAAGAACACACACCTTCAACCGATGAAGGTGACGAATACATAGCAGAATAGCAACAGACCTGACTACACTCTGTATGCTTCGCATGCAGAGAGCTTTCTAACGACGAATACATAGCAGAATAGCAACAGACCTGACTACACTCTGTATGCTTCGCATGCAGAGAGCTTTCTAACGACGAATACATAGCAGAATAGCAACAGACCTGACTACACTCTGTATGCTTCGCATGCAGAGAGCTTTCTAACGACGAATACATAGCAGAATAGCAACAGACCTGACTACAGTTCTTCAACTTTACTGCAAAATCCTCTGTGCAATCTCATAGTAAGCTCTTCCAACATCCCCTTTATCGAAACGAAACACATCCTTATCCAGCGATCTTCCAGTTTTCTTGTCCCAGAATCGACAGGTGTCAGCCGAAATCTCATCAGCAAGTACGATCTTACCATTTAATCGTCCAAACTCAAGCTTGAAATCAGGCAAAAGAAGTTCCTTACTATCTAAAAACTCTATCAGCAGTTTATTTACATCAAGTGCAAGCTTTCGCATAACTGCAAGCTCTGTCCTCTCTGCAATACCCATCACACATGCGATATCCTCATTAATCATTGGATCTCCATACTCATCACTTTTGTAATCAAGCGCAATCACAGGCGGCACAAGAGGTGTCCCCTCTTTTATCGGATATTTCCTGGTGATAGAACCAGCAGCAATATTTCGCACAATCACTTCAACAGGAATGATGTCAACAGCATCAACAAGCATCATTGTATCAGAAAGCATGCATTCAAAATGAGTTGGTATCCCCTCTCTTTCAAGAAGTTTGAATATATGTGCTGAAATTGCAGCATTGTAATAGCCTTTGTGTTCAAGCGATCCTTTTTTTTTGCCATCAAATGCTGTGAGACTATCACGAAATTCCGCAATTAGTTTTGTCTCATCATCAGTTCGATACAAAGTCTTTGCTTTTCCAGAGTACTGAATTTCTTTTTTTATGACCAAAGTATATCAACCTCTTATCCTGCGATGTTAAATAGTGACATTCTCTCCATTCTGAAGAACGAAGCATCCATTGGGTTGTTTTTGATTCATTTTTTCTTATCGACCCCTGGTAGCCCAATTCTACTCAAATAGAATGCAAATCTATGAGATAAATCTTCTCTAAATAGTGGTTTTAATGACCCTACAAAATGGTCTTTATAAAGCTTGTAAAGTATATGGGTTGGTATAGTATAATACTGTTTAAAATCAATAATTAAATTAGGAAGGCAAAGTTCTTCATTTTTTTCTAAAAAGTGGTATCTTTCGTTCTTATTCTTCTTTATAACACTCCATCTTTCACTGTTATACGTTTCCATAATTAAACCAAGTCCCTCCAGGTGCTTTCCACTCCTCACAAGCTCTGCAATGTAAGCAGGACATACAAGAATTGATTGTATGTATTTGTCTCTCTTTTCAGTTTCAGATTTATTTCTATCCTTAAAGTCCCACTCTAAATCACAACTTTGTGTTAAGACAACAAAAAAAGGTATTTCAATTTCATCAACATCTATGTTTCCCTTTATGGGTTCCGCCCATCTAACATAATCAAACTTCTGGTAAATATCTCCCTGAAATATACTGTATTTTTTAGTGTCTTTCTTCTCGTACATTTTTAATCAAATACAATCTTATAACGGGTTGTCTTTGCTTTCATTATCATTCTCGGGTATTTCTCAAGATCAAAAAGCTTCTCTTTTTCATCTTCTATAGAAACGCTCGAAGTCCCCTCGTTTTCTTCTTCTCCATATAACTCAATAAATCTATTCATCTTCAATCACACCCATCAATTCTCTTAGACCATTTCCGATGCTCTCCTCAAACATATCTGATATAACTTCATTAAAATCTTTAACCTTGCCCATAATTTCTTCTGTTTTTGCCAGACTTTCATAGGTGAAGCAGTCATAATCAAGAACGAATTCTTTTTTTATGATTGGACTGGGATACAAACTATTTGCAATACCATATTGGAACTTTACCTGATAATCTTCCTTGTTTAACTCAATCAAAGTAATATATCGTGACATATCTTTTTTATCAAAGATAAATTTCATTGAATCTAACAATGATTCATTCAATAAGTTATCCCATTTAAAAGGATTGTCTTCTTTTAGATTAATTTGATTTATATATCTTAATCCCAATCTTGTCGAAACAATTGAAGGAAATATCTGGAATAAACTTTTTATAACCAGATCTATTGTTTTAAAATACTCATCAGAATGAGTATACTCTTTAAACTCCACGATAATGTTGTTATTTTCAAATGAAACATTTCTTGACTTTGTTTTATTAAAGAATCCCCATTTTTGTATTTCTGTGGTTTCAGTTTCAATCAGGTCAGTTCTTTTTAATTTATGTTGAATTCTCACCCCCTTTTTTTCTTTTAATATTTGAAATTCTTTTTTTATTAATTCTTGAAACTTTTTTATCTTTTCAAGACTATAATCAGATAGAGTGGGAAAATCAAGTTTAAAAACTACATTCGATAGAAAATTTTTTTCATATCTTCTCTCGGTCATGTAATCTACCTAACAGACATGATTCTATATAACTTTCTCTATTTTTCCAGTAGTTCCAAAACCACCCGACTTCCAAACGAGAAAAACATAAGGAAGACGGTTTCACACAGCTCCAAATGATTTTTTCCTATTTAATCTGATAATATATCCATCAAAAACTACACATTTTTCTGAAGTACTGAACTGAATAGTAAACTATACATGCCAAGGTTGTTTGTATAATTATAACACTTTAATGGAGATTATGTTGATATGGAAGATGAAAGCACACTTCTTATGATACCAGGACCTGTCCAGGTGCTGCCTCGCATACTACGAGCAATGAGCCGTCCCATGATTGGTCATCGAAGCCGGGAATTTGGCAGAATCTATGAGGGATGCCAGAAAACACTAAAAGAACTGTTTCAAACAGCAAACGATATTTTTGTAATCAGTGGAAGCGGTACCTGTGCAATGGAGGCTGCGGTTGGAAATGTCATTGGACAAAATGATACTGTCGTTACTATTGAAAACGGAAAGTTTGGCGAACGATTCAGACTCATTGCAGAACGATATGGAAAAGTTAAGCCGATCACATTTGAGTGGGGTACATCGATAGAGCTTGATAAAGTAGAAGATGCTTTATCAGGTGGCACCAAGGTTGTGACAATGGTACACAATGAAACTTCCACCGGCATAAAAAATCCTGCAAAGGAAGTAAGTAAGCTTGCTCATCAATACGATGCTCTATTTATAATGGATGGGGTCACTTCGATTGGTGGCGATACCGTACTGGCTGATGAGTGGGGAGTTGATATTGCTATTGTCGGCTCACAGAAATGTCTTGGTGCACCGCCAGGGCTTTCAGCTATTTCAGTAAGTGATGCTGCATGGGATGCCATTGTTGATCAACCACCTTATTATGCAGACTTGAATGCATATCGAAAATCTTCTGCAAAAGAGATTACACAAACACCATACACGCCAGCAGTCCCCCTCTTTTATGCTCTTGAAGAAGCCCTCAACGTCATTAACGAGGAAGGAATGGATGCGCGCAGGAAGCGACACGAAATGGCAGCAGAAGCCATCAGGGCAGCAGCAGAAGTGCTGGACATAGAGTTGTTTCCAAGCCTGAACGAAATTGGTGAGTATTCTAACACTGTTACTGCTATGCTTTTGCCAGAAGGCATCAATGATAAAAAACTAAGAGATGGAATGCTTAAACGAAAGGTCCAGATCTCAGGCGGGCAGGAGCATCTTTCAGGCAGCATTTTTAGAATTGGTGCAATGGGTAACTTTACAGAACGTGACATCCTCACAACCATACAAACACTTGAAGTGGTGCTCAAGGAGTATCAGGTGATCGCACGGATTGGTGATGGTGTGAATGCAGCAAGCGACATATTTAGTGGTTCTGGATTAGAGAAATAGATTATAAAATAATATAAAGCCGTTCTGCATTGAATTTGAAAAGGAATGGAGTCAATGACCTCGGACGTCGCTTCGCTCTGTATGGAGCATCTTAGGTTATGCTCATGATTTGAAATTCTTTATCATTGGCTTTGATGGTACATTTAAAATATGAGCCACATTGTTCCGTTCTAATAAAATTTTACAAGAAACTACTTACTCCGTTCGCAGTTACTTAACTGCAAGAAGTTATAATTCACTTACTACTAAAATACATGGGAAAACTTATATTTTATATACTATGAGATAAATTAATAAAATGAATAATATGGATAGATATATAAATCAATCTCCTGAACAGATAGCAAGAGACAACATTGATAAACAGCTCCATGCCACAGGATGGGCAGTGCAGGACAAGGATAAAATTGACTGGGATGCGAGCGTTGGTATTGCCGTCCGTGAATACCAGACTGACGTGGGACCTGCTGACTATGTATTATTTGTTGAAAGAAGACCTGTTGGAATAGTAGAGGCAAAAAAAGAAGAAGAGGGATGTAGACTTACATTTCATGAACCCCAAGCGGAATATTATGCAAAAAGTAAGCTCAAATATCTGGACAATGACCAGCTTCCATTTGTTTATGAAAGTACGGGAACTTTAACCCGATTTACTGATTGTAGAGATCCACACCCACGTTCAAGACCTGTATTTACTTTTCATAGACCTGAAACTTTTAAAGCATGGCTGAAGGAGGGCAATTCATTAAGAACACGACTGCTGGACATTCCCGAACTTCCGCAGTCCGGTTTAAGAGACTGCCAGATAAATGCGATTAAAAATCTTGAAATATCCTTCAAGAAAAACAAACAACGATCTTTGATCCAGATGGCTACAGGTGCCGGTAAAACCTACGCAGCGATCACATTTATTTACCGTTTACTGAAATTTGCCGATGCAAAACGGATATTATTCCTGGTTGACACCAGAAACCTTGGAGAACAGGCAGAACAGGAGTGTATGGCATATCAGCCATCTGACGATAACCGCAAATTTACTGAACTATATAATGTTCAACGGTTGCGCTCAAACTATATTGCACCGGACAGTCAAGTATGCATCAGTACTATCCAGAGGCTTTATTCTATTTTAAAAGGTGAAGAACTGGATGAAAGGGTGGAGGATGAAAATCCGAATGAGAACAAATGGGGACCGAAAGAACCGATGCCGGTTGTTTATGATGAAAAGATACCGATAGAACAGTTTGATTTTATTGTAATCGATGAATGTCACCGTTCCATATACAACCGGTGGAAACAAGTGCTTGATTATTTTGATGCTTTTCTTATCGGGTTAACCGCCACACCGGATAAAAGAACTTTCGGATTTTTCAATGAGAATGTTGTAAGTGAATATTCCCACGAAGAAGCTGTGGCAGACGGTGTAAATGTTGGATATGATGTTTACATTATTGAGACCGAAATTTCACAATACGGATCAGAGATAAAAGCCAATGAGTATGTAGATAAACGAGAAAGGCTGAGCAGAAAAAGACGGTGGGAACAACTGGATGAAGATGTTTCTTACTCTAAAAAAGATCTAGATAGGGATATTGTAAATCCCAGCCAGATCAGAAATATCATTCGTGCCTTTAAAGATAAACTGCCTGAGATCTTTCCGGGCAGAAAAGAAGTACCAAAAACCCTAATTTTTGCTAAAACCGACAGCCACTCCGAGGATATTATTCAGATAGTCAGAGAAGAATTTAATGAGGGCAATGAATTCTGTAAGAAAATTACCTATAAAACTAAAGATGAGGACCCGAAATCTATACTCAACCAGTTCAGAAATGCCTATAATCCGAGAATTGCCGTTACTGTGGCTATGATTTCTGTAGGTATAGATGTTAAACCCCTTGAATGTCTGCTCTTTATGCGTGATGTAAAAAGCAAAAACTACTTTGAGCAGATGAAGGGGCGCGGTACCCGTACTTTCGGATATGATGACCTGAAAAAAGTCACTCCCTCGACAGTTTCAGCAAAGACACATTTTGTTGTTGTAGATGCTGTGGGAGTTACAAAATCAATTAAAACAGACAGCCGTCCATTGGAGCGAAAACGCGCCACCCCGATGAAGGATTTACTGAACGCTGTTACTATGGGTGCTGAGGATGAAGACCTGTTCACTTCACTTGCAAGCCGCCTTTCCAGACTGGAAAAACAACTTACTGACAAGGAAAAAGAAACTTTTAAAGAAAAGGCGAAAGGCAAGACCATAAATCAGACGGTCAAAGACCTGTTGAATGCTCATAATCCGGACAAGATCGAAGAAAAAGCGGAGGAGCTGAAGGGGAAAAATCCTAAAATAACAAAAACTGAAGCTCATGAGATGGCAAAGGAACACTTGAGCAAAACAGCAAGTTCAATCTTTGGTGGAGAACTTAACGGATATATTGAAAATGTTCGCAAGATTCATGAACAGATTATTGATACTGTGAATATCGACAAAGTCACAAAGGCGGAATGGGGTGATGATGCCGCCGATAAAGCCAGAGAAATAGTAAAAGATTTTTCTGAGTACATGGAAGC
>WNEG01000095.1:0-1547 GCA_012910725.1 Candidatus Ethanoperedens thermophilum
CGATAAGGGCAACCGATCCGGAGAAATGTTTAGATGTGAAAAATGTGGCTTTGCTGGTAATGCGGATTATCTGGCAAGTTTGAACATTTTGGATCGATTCGCACAGGAGTCTATAGTCCCTGTTGCAAACAGAGGTCATAGGAATGATTTTCTATGAAAGATGTAACTATTCTGGATACATACGAATGACAAAGAGATAGAATGTAATAAATTATTTTATTTTTGGTTTTTATGATTAACACTAAAATGAAAAAATTAATTGAAAAAATAGCACTCGTATTAGGTTTTTCGATGTTTGGAGTTGTGCTACTGGAAGATTTTAGAAATGCTCTTGCAAGCGCGGTTGCAACAGTATTAAACCCTCTATTTGCCAATTTTCATGTCAGTGTTGTGCTATTTATCCTGGCAGCCATAACAGGCACATACGCATCCCTGATCCAAAAATACACCATGGATTGGGAGCTTATGCGACAGGTGCAGGATCGCATGAAGGAATTCCAGAAAGAATTCAGAGAAGCACAACTAGCCGATAACCCGCAAAAAGTCAAGAAGCTTGAATCACAGCGCTCAGACATGATGAAAGAGCAGGTTGAGATGTCTAAACAACAATTCAAACCAATGGCATACATCAGTATCCTATCTTTACCGCTATTTATAGGGGCAAATTATATAATTCTTGGTTCAGACTATACGATGGTTTTTCCATTCTGGGGTGAGCAATCACTTTCTGGAAATGTTATTGGACCAATATACTACTGGTTATACTGGTATTTCATCTGCTCCATACCGATAAGCCAACTGGTACGAAAATTCCTTAACATAGGCGGGATATGAAAATCACTATTGGCGGACTTCCTGGAAGTGGCACCAGTACCCTCGCGAGAAGACTTTCAAGAAAATTCAACTTAATAGTGGTATCTACCGGTGATACTTTTCGAAAACTTGCGGCAGAGCATAACATGAGTCTTGAAGAGTTCGGGCATCTTGCAGAAAAAGATCAAGATATCGATAAACAACTCGATAAACAACAACAAAAAATAGCACAACAGCGTAATAACATTATATTTGAAGGAAGGTTAACCGGGCACTTCATAGAGGATGCAACAACAAGAATATGGCTTAAAGCACCAATCGAGGTTCGAGCAGCACGTATTGCACATCGGGAGAGACTGACAACAGCTCAAACGATAACAGAAATCAGGACACGTGAAGAATGCGAAGCTTCACGATACAAAAATTATTACCAGCTAAACATCAACGACCTTGCAATATACGACATCATACTTGATACAGCAAGATACACACCAGAGCAGACAACAAGAATAATCAGTGAGGCAGTACAAAACCACAAACAGTCAACTACCCCTCCCTGGCCCTAACAGGTCGAGGAATGGGCTTTCGAGTCCATTAGTTGATCAGGAGGCATTAAAAACAATGCAGAAGTTAGACAAGCGAAATACATACACACCTTTCCGTGCTGCTCCAGCGGATCGCTCTGTGGCAGGATGGTTAAACAGTCCGTTCGGGGTAATGGACAGTGCTGTCCA
>WNEG01000095.1:1567-9516 GCA_012910725.1 Candidatus Ethanoperedens thermophilum
AGGAGGTGTGCGCAATTCCTCCCAGCCCTCGTGGACGGGGTCTCCTTGCGCAAGTAAGATGAAAAGAGAGACAATAGTACTAAAAGAATCAGCAGCCAACACAAACTATGGATGTTGTCCAACACAGCGACCAGTAACCGAATACATAAAAAGAGGAGTCGTCAATCTTGATAAACCAAAAGGACCAACCAGCCACGAAGTAGCAAGCTGGGTAAAAAAAATCCTTCACGTTACAAGAGCAGGGCATAGCGGAACCCTTGACCCTAAAGTTACAGGACTCCTGCCCATTATGCTTGGAGATGCGACGAGAGCAATCGATGCACTGCGTCTATCAGGCAAAGAATATATATGCCTGATGCGATTACATCGAAGAACACAGAGTACACTGATAAGGGAGATTTGTAAAGAATTTACTGGTGCAATATACCAGACCCCTCCGATCAAATCTGCAGTAAAACGCGAACTACGCATACGACACATTTACTACATCAACATCCTTGAACTAACAAGTACCGAAGTACTCATGCAAGTCGGATGTGAAGCAGGAACCTACATCAGAAAGCTGTGCCATGACATAGGACTTGCTCTCGGATGCGGAGCCCACATGCAAGAACTGAGAAGAACGGGTGCAGGACCGCTAACAGAAGATACAGCAGTGACACTACACGCACTTAAAGATGCTTACACTGTATGGGTGGAGGAAGGGGATGAAAAGGAACTTAGAACAGTCATACAACCGGTGGAGACCGCTCTTATTCATCTGCCGCGAATTACCATTTTCGATACTGCGGTTGATGCTATATGTCATGGAGCACCTCTTGCGACACCAGGAATTACAAGCATAGAAACATCAATAAACAAGGGCGACAATGTAGCAATATATACCCTCAAAGGAGAAATTGTTGCCACAGCAATAGCTGCGCTTTCAACTGACGATATGATTAAAGAGAAGAAGGTGATAGCAGCAACTACGAAACATGTGCTGATGGACCCGAACACGTACCCAATGCATTGGAAAAAACAGCGCGCCGAGGTAGTCTAGCGGTAAGGCGCAAGCCTGGAAAGCTTGTGGGGCTTAAGCCCCTCGAGGGTTCAAATCCCTCCCTCGGCGTCACGACTTTTGATGCTATCTAAAAAAATCGTTATATCTGATACTGCCAGATCTTCTGAAAGCTGTTGTTGGTCATCGTGTTGGGATAGACCCAAATATCTGCTTAACGTATTAATGTAGTGTCTCAGCAACTTAATTTTTAGACAGAAATGTAAGTCTGATAGAGTCGGAATAATTCAACCACAGAGGACACAGAGTGACACGGAGGGGGCGAAAGATAAAAATAACAACTCTCTCTTGGTCCTCCTGTGCTCTTTGTGGTTTTATTTCTTATGGTTTGTTCAACAAGAAATGCAAATATACAACTTAGATACATAATACTCACACGATTCCTGCGTTACGTCTAAGAACTAATTTGTCGAGACAGTAGCGTCATCATGTATGGCGGAATTCGACAGTGTCGAAAGTTCTTTATAGCTGTCAGACGTGTGGCATACTTGCAGCAGACAAACGTACACTATTGTGGCACTGTTGTCGCTGCTATATACCCATATAGTGGATATGTGAGTAAAAACAAATGCAAAGAGTAACAATTAGACTCCCCGAGCAACAATCAACAATGATCGACTGGTTAGTTGGAAATGGTGAATTTTCGTCTGTAAGCGAAGCAATCAGGACGGCTATAAGAGATATGATCGATCAACGCACTGAAAAAATAAAAGGTAGGTTAAACCTCGTTGGAGAAATGCAAAAAACATCTCCAGAGAGTGCTGTAACCTACCTGAAACAAACAAAAGAAGGTGAATAGGAATGGAATCATTTATAATTGGATCAAAGGAATATGATAAAAAAGAGAAAATGGTGCGAACGCTTGCAGATGATGATCTTGCCAAACAGCCAATAATACCGCAGATAATCGTGGTAGGCTGCGGGGGCGGCGGAGGCAACACAATTAACAGACTGCATACAATTGGCATCGCGGCTGCTGAAACCATCGCTATAAATACCGACCGGGTGCATCTTGCAAGTATAAAAGCCAACAAGCGGATACTAATTGGAAAGAAGCTAACAAAAGGACTTGGAGCCGGAGGATATCCAGAAGTAGGACGTAAAGCTGCTGAAACGGCAAAACACGAACTTGAACAGATGATGACTGGTGCAAATCTTGTGTTTATAACAGCAGGCATGGGTGGCGGCACAGGTACAGGCTCAGCACCTGTAGTAGCACAGATAGCCAAAGAACAGGGCGCAATAGTAATAGGAATGGTGACCAGCCCATTTAATGTAGAGCGTGAACGAAGGGTCAAAGCAGAAGAAGGGCTTGAAGAATTGCGACAAATAGCAGATACGGTAATAGTACTGGAAAATGAACGATTGCTTAAATATGTGCCAAACCTGCCAATAGATCAAGCATTTTCAGTAATGGATCAGTTGATTGCTGTAACAGTAAAAAGCATATCAGAAACCATCACTCAACCATCATTGATCAATATCGATTACGCAGATGTGCACGCTATAATGAAGGATGGCGGCGTAGCAGTTATGCTCGTGGGAGAAGCAAAAGGACAGGACAAAACCAATGAAGTCTTGCGGCAGGCACTCAATCATCCGTTGCTCGATATAAACTACTCTGGTGCAACAGGCTGCCTGCTTCACATGACTGGCGGTCCCGACATGTCTCTCCAGGAAGCAGAACAGATTGCAGATGCTCTTACTTATGAACTTGATCCACGGGCTAATGTTATCTGGGGTGCAAGAGTCTCACCAGATTATGAAGACCGAATACAAGTACTGGCAATAATGACTGGCATCACATCACCTATGGTACTCGGCCCTACGAGCAGCGAAATCAGGCTAACACAAACTGGAACTGTGTCGGAACCTCTATTATCTAAGGTGGGCATAGATACAATTCCACTTCATTAGTGTTCGGTTAAGAAGTTTTAGTGATTCATTGCTCATGTTTTTGACGACTTGAATGCTCTGGCAAATCCCGATGCATAATGAAAAATTCATCTCTCCTTACCATAGCTGGCTCTGACTCTGGAGGTGGAGCTGGTGTACAGGCAGATATTAAAACCTTTGCCGCTTGTGGTGTGCATGCTGTTTGTGTAATTACTGCTGTTACTTCTCAAAACACGCTTGGGGTTCAACACGTTTTTGCTCTGCCAGCAGAAGTTGTGGTTGGACAGCTTGAAAGTATATTCTCTGATTTTGATGTGGGCTTTGCAAAAACAGGCATGCTTTACAGCAGTGAGACAATTCATGCTGCAGGCAAGTATCTAAAAAAACATGATGTTTCGTATGTTGTCGATCCTGTAATGAGTGCTGAGGCAGGTGGAAATTTGCTCTCTACTGACGCTCTTTTATCATTGAAAGATTTAATCAAGGATGCTTTTGTAGTCACTCCAAACAGGTTTGAAGCACAAACATTAACAGGTGTTACAATAACCAGTATTGATGATGCAAAACGTGCAGCTTTAAAGTTGTGCGAGATTGGGGCATCAGCAGTGGTAGTCACTGGAGGACATCTTGATTGCAGGGATGTGGTGCTCTCTGGAGGTCGTTTTAAGGTTATCAATGGTAGCGTTGGGGGCGGCACACATGGTGCAGGTTGTACCTACTCTGCATCGCTAACAGCAAATCTGATGCTTGGTGATGATGTATTTGATGCTGCAAAGAAGGCAAAGAATTTTGTCATTGACGCTATTTCTTCGAGCAGACAGGTCGGTTGCGGTGCAGCACCTGTTAACCAGATGCACCGAATCATCAAGGATGCCAATCGTTTTAATGTTTTGCAAGACCTCGCTTATGCTGTTAAGCAGTTGCAAGAATGCGGTGAGTGTGTGCTGCTGCTTCCAGAGGTTGGATGCAACATCGCAATGGCAATCAAAGAAGCATCAACACCAGATGATGTAGCTGCTGTTGAGGGACGGATAGTCAGGTTACATGACAAAATGCATCCTGCCGGATGTATTAGTTTTGGGGCGAGCAGGCATGTGGCACGCATCATCATTTCTGCTTTACGATTTAATCCCCTTCTTCGCGCTGCAATGAACATACGATTCACGCCTGAAATCCTTGATGCATGCAACAAGCTCAAGCTTAACACGGCGTCCTTTTCTCGCGAAGATGAACCTTCGTTGACTAAAACGATGGATTGGGGCACATCGTATGCCTTTTTGCATGCTGCTAAGACGCCTGATGTCATTTACGATGAAGGAGGTGTTGGAAAAGAGGCAATGATACGACTTATCGGGACTGATGCATTATCTGTGGCAAAGAAGGCGATTGTGATTGCACGAATTGCATCAAATGCGTAGATATTTTTATATGACGTATAAATAACGATACTTATAAAAGCTGCAAAGCTTTGCTTTGTAGTTATCGGTATTCTTCAACGATACCTATAAAAGATGGCACGACAATAAAAGTCTGTAAAGCTTTGCTTTGCAGGGAAGAAGAGATGTATGTTTAGCTTAGAAATAGAATCAGACAAACTAAAAGAGGCACTCGAAGCAGCAGAGGTGTTGGTGGATGAATGCAAACTCAATTTCACACCAGAAGGGTTCACTATTCGGGCAGTAGATCCTGCAAATGTGGCAATGGTCACTCTTGAATTACAGCGTGAAGCATTCATCAATTATGAAGCAAATGAAGGAGAGATCGGAGTTGATCTTAAAAAATTATTGGACCTTCTTGCAATGTCTCGAAAAGATGACCTCGTCAAGCTGCAACTCGACGAGACAGGTCATAAACTTTTGATACAAATCGGCGGTCTTTCTTACACCACATCACTGCTTGATCCAAGCACGGTTCGAAAAGAGCCAAAGATACCAAAGCTTGAGCTTCCTTCGCAGATTATACTACCTGGAAGTGTATTGGTGAGAGCAATAAAAGCAGCAGACAAGGTTGGCAGCTATCTATGGATGAAAGTAGACAATAATGGACAAGTATTTATATTAGAAGCAGAAGGTGATACAGACCACGTACAACTCACCCTTCCACAGGATGAGCTAATCTCATTGCAAAGCGAAACTGATGCGCGAAGCTTGTTTAGCATCGAATATCTCCTTGATATTGGCAAAACACTTGGAAAAGCAAACGAAGTACGTATTAATCTTGCCAACGACCATCCTGTTAAGATACAGTTTAGTATAGCAGATGGATGCGGTGAAGTAAGCTACCTGATAGCACCGCGGGTGGAATCTGATTAAGAAACATGGATGCAAGAGATAGCATATCGGTGACCGCTCTTGCAATATATCCTTTTTTACCAGCAGCAGCTTTATATATAAAAAATTTGAACATTGGGGTAACAGAATTAACCACATCTCCTGTTTTTGAAAACATCATACAAAAATCAATGGCTGACATAACAAGTGCAATACATGGAACATTATCCAGGGCACGAAAAGAAGATATTACAGAATCTGAGATGCAATTACTATCCTATCCAATCACACGAATCGTACTATCCTGTATAGATAACCCGCATCTGACACAGAGATATGCAATAGCAGAATCGAAAGAAGCATCAAAAAACCTGAAACAGGAAAAAACAGAGCAACTTAAAACAATAGCAAAAGCATTAAATCTGCATTCAATACTGGAAAAAAAACAATTTTTATATATACATTTTGCAGAATATGTTCAGACAGCACACTCTATAAAAGAACTGAAATGGAAATTGACAAACCGACGTCTTGACAAAGGGTCTGTAACAATAAACAACAATGACTTCATACGTCTACTTGAAGAACAGATAAAGAAACGTGTGCTCCACGAGATGCCACTTAATGTATCAGATGACATCTGTACAAGCCTTAAGTCCTGCATAGAGCAAATCAAAACAATCCTCTCTCAAACACGGCAGGACATGGTATATGATCTTGGAAAAGTTAACCAGGAATATTTTCCCCCATGCATCACATACGCTATAAAAACAGTACAGGCAGGCATAAACATCTCTCATTCCACACGGTTTGCTCTTACCTCTTTTCTTGTGACTATTGGAATGAGCATTGATGCAATAATCGAACTATTTGCATCTTCCCCGGACTTTGATGCTGAAAAGACACGTTACCAGATTGAGCATATAGCGGGATCCGGAGGAACAACGTACACCCCGCCGTCCTGTGCTACCATGGCAACCTTTGGCAATTGCATAGGTAAAAACCATTTGTGTGAGAAAATATCGCACCCATTAAATTACTACCGAAGAAAAGGATGGCTTGAAACACAGAAGAGTAAAATCATAAAGGGCGCGTAGCCTAGCGGATATGGCGGCAGCCTCCTAACAAACTTTTAGAAAAAGTTTGATCAAAACGAGAGAAACCAACTCTTAGAAAAAGTTTGATCAAAATGGGAGAAAGCTGCAATTCGAGGGTTCAAATCCCTTCGCGCCCGCTATGATACAAAATTTAGGTTTTTTGGACTAAATCTACTTTTTTTAGGTTTTTTTAGTAAAACCAAGCTTTTTTAGGGAATATTATTTTTATACCTAATTATATCAGGTATGTAATATGCAAGAATCGAGAGGTGCAACAAATGGATAATGAAGTAAGATGGTTGATAGAAGAAATCATGCAGTTGCTTCAGAAGATGTCAGATGAAGATACTAAGAATTATAGAAAAGAAGTGGGAGACACAAGACACGTGCATAGAACACGGTTAACCAGGAATTGCAAACTCTATCAAGCATCATGAGGTGCTAAACGATGACAGGAAAGCGAATTTGGGAGATGCAGCCATTTACTGTTTGCAGGATACTGGGGCTCGCGTTTAACGAAATGGAACTAAAGAAACTCTTCAGGGAGTTGAAGATATCTCATAATGGAGATTTACTACAAGCTTCAGCAATGCATCAGCAATTAATCGATGTCTGCACAAACAAGACGCAGGCATCCAAGAATATGGATGCTGTACTCAACAAACGATTTGAACCATATAAAGGAAAAATTAAAAACCAGGATATTGTTAAACTCATTGAACATGGGAAGATCTGCACAGACATCCCACTTCCAGCTTTTATCTGGTTTGCTGTACAGGATCAACGTGAAGATAACAATATTGAAGAACAAATCATTGCAGCTATCCATATCAAGGAACATGAAGCGCTGCGGTTCTATGATGAGCTTTCAAGAACGCTGCATAATAATCCCGAATGCGTTCTCAGTGAGTTAAATAATGCCATCTCAGTGAACGAGAGGCTTGAAAAGAATCTTAACAGGCTGAAAAAAAGATTAGAAACGGTAAGATCTGAAATGGATACGATGAAAGAGGGCAAATTAGAGATCACACACGCATTACAGGAAATGCAAGAATCAAATGAACAGTTAAAAGCTGAGACAAAGAAAGTCGAGAATGAAACAGCACCTGAACAGATCAAATATTTAAAAAAGGAGAGAGATCTATTAATCAGAGAAGTTAAACAACTAACTGAAAAACTCGGGGTTGAAGATACAAAGAGTGCTGTATCAGAAAATGAAAAAGATGTTGAAGAGATGCCTATCGAAGAAAGCAAAGAATGTCCATACATGAGAGGTGTGAAGGTCATGTACATCGGTGGTGTTGAACCACTTGCCCCACACTACAGGGGGCTGGTCGAATCGTTTGGGTGCAACTTCTGTTACCATCCAGGGCACTGTCCACAAAAAAGTGAAATAAGAAACATTGTTGGAAGAACAGACATGGTATTCTGCCCTGTTGATATAAACAGCCACAATGCCTGTCGCCATATAAAGAAGGCATGCAAACAGAAAGGCATACCATGTTTCTTCCTCCGAAGTTCAGGTGTAACAACATTTAAGAAAAGTTTGGAAGATCACCTGCAATTTACAGCAGGAAGTTTAGTGTCGCAAGAAAGTTAAAAGACTGCATACTTCGTATGCAGAAA
>WNEG01000054.1 GCA_012910725.1 Candidatus Ethanoperedens thermophilum
GATAAATTAGGAGATATAGGAAGAAAACTTGACGATATAAGTAGGGGCATTGAGCATTTGGGAAGATAATCTACGCTGTTTTTTAGTAATATTTTTGAGGCAAAGTCGAAAGTACCTATCTCGCAGGGACTAAGCCCCCTTCCCGTTTTTTAAGCGAGAACTCAATTGAATATAACTTTGGTATATCTGACATAAATGTCATATATCCTTCCATATTGGCATCATATCTGAAATTAATCTCGTATATATCCCTCTGGTCGAACTTTAATTATTTTCATACCTCTCTTTTAACTCGTCTTCGGTACTAAACTAAAGGGCAATTTTTAATTTAACACTTGAAAACTTTACACACCTTGTTCAAGATAACACTAACAATCCGTAGAGCCAATCTATTTCGAAGACCCAAAAATTTTTTTAAATAAACTTTTTTCATTCCCTTTCTCCGGCATCTCTGTGTAAACATCGTTATTCACATCTTCTCGTGGTTTTACCAGTATCTCCGGAACGATGTCTTTTTCGATTGTTTCCTCATCTTCACCGTTTCTTTCCGGCACTTCTACTGTGTGTTCATCTGGTGGCGCATCTTCAATATAGGAAAATCCACGTTCTATTGCTGCTGATGTGCCGCCGTGTTTGCTTTTCCTGACACGCACATCTACCAGAATGGGGCGCTCTATCTTGTTGCTCACAATCATGGCAACGCCTGCTGGCAATCGTTTTAGCTCTTCTTCAAGTCCGCTACTCAATCCTTCAAGTCCGCTACTCAATGCTTTCAAGTCATTGGCATTGGTGACTTTCATTATTATCTGGGTGTTGCACTGGGAGAGCACATTTTTATCCACCCGTGCGGGACGCTGTGATATGACCAGAAGCCCTAACCCGAATTTACGTCCTTCTGAAGCGATGGTTCGAAGAATCTCCGTACTTACCGTTTTGTTAAAGCCTCTTTCAGGGCAGAAGTTGTGTGCCTCTTCTATCACCAGCATACAGGGCGGTATTTTCCCAAGTTTTCTTGCTTCGAAAAGTTCAGTGCACATCTTTGCAACAATCATGGATTGAATATCAGGGTCCACGCCTTTCATATCGATTATAGAGGCATGTCCCGGTTTTATAAGTTCTTCAAGCCTGGTTGGCTTTTTTGAGAATAATCCTGTTTCTTTGATACGCTCTATTGCACTGATGAGATTCCACCTGGCTTTGCTTTTATTCTGCCCAAGCTCTAAGATAATATCTTCTACAGAATAATTACAATCTTCAGCTTTAAGTTTGTTGATGGCTTCATACAGGATAGCAGTCTGGTTCTGGGTTTGATCTTCTACAAGCAACTGTGACAGGTCAGATGTGGTAAGATTTGTTTCATTCAACCGGAAAAGTCGGTCAGCATCAGGGTTTATGCGTTTATCTGCTGGCGTGTACATGGTTACCTGTCGTTCGTACCCTTTTGGAACTATTTTGTATTTGTTAAATACTTTTTTATCATCATCATTCGGCTGCTTTAGTGTCAAATATTCGCCGTGTGGATCTATTATTAACATAGGTATGCCATTGTCAAGCAGTTCTTCAAGAATTACTGCTGCTGTGTATGATTTACCGCTTCCGGTTTTGGCAAGAACACTCACATGTTTTTGAACCAGATCGTCTCCATTTAGATATACCCGCACCTTTTGCCCGTCAAGAAGCCCAACATAAATGTCACCAGCAATAAGTCCAAGGGTGTATGTTATGAGTTCTTCATCCGCACGAAATACCTTATCTCCAGGACTAAACGGAGTCTTCGGGGTTCGAAGTAGTCGATCAGCACCTCGAAAACCTATTACTGATGCTTTGGCGGTAGTTTTTTCATTAACACTTCCGGTGCGTGCACCCTCAGCGGCGTCGATTGCTTGTTTCAACTGGAAAGTATCACTCATGCACATCACCCCATCCACCTGTGCAAGCGTCCATCCATCGATATCGTGCCACACCTTAATATATTCCCCCCGTTTCACAACAACGTGTTCGGGCACTGCAAACTCAAAAGTAAAAGATCCAGTGCGCCCGTATATTACTCCAACAGAATCCTTAGCCATAATATCACTTATAATATCTGCTGTGGTTTAGTTATGGTGGTAACTATAAATGTTTCTATGACGATTCTGGAAGTCAGGTAATAATATTTTTGTAGTATGGTGTACATGCATCTACGTGCTCAAGAGATAATATAAAAATGAAGGTAACAGATTGTTGTGTCGGTTGTGGGCAGTGTGTGCCCTTTTGCCCGCAGAATACTATAACTGTGTTTGTTAGAGCAGTGATTGGTGATCGGTGCACTCAGTGTCTTTTATGCATTAAGTACTGTCCAGTTGGAGCTATCGTGGAGGGTATGGAATGAGGGTATGTGTCATCGGGGCTGGTCTTGGCGGGATGCTCACCGCTGCAAAACTTTGCAAGACGGGTTATGATGTGGAGGTGTTTGAACAACTGCCATTTATCGGTGGTCGTTTTACTAACATCGAGTACAAAGGCTACCAGCTTACAACAGGTGCCCTGCACATGATTCCTCACGGCGAGAATGGCCCGCTTTCAACATTGTTATCTGATGTTGGTGCCAATGTTGATATTATCCCATCGAATCCAGCAACTACCATCAGAATTCCAGATGGAGATTCGTTTGAGGATGTGCAATTTGGAGAGTTTGTCTCACGGCTTAGTTTTTGGAATAGACTGATGTACAGGCTTCTCATCCTTGAAGCAAGACTATTAGGGGCTGGTAATAATTATTCATTCAAATACTGGATTTCTCGCAGGCTGCATGATGAGACTGCCCTGAACTTTGCTGATGCATTCTGTGGCTGGGCATTGAGTGTGACAAGTGAACAAATTACAGCGAAAGAGGGGGTAGCTATTATAAAAAACATCTATAACCGTGGAGGCAGCGGAATTCCAGTGGGAGGGTGTAAAGCAGTAATTAATGCACTTTCAGAGGTGATAAAGCAATCAGGTGGAAAGATCTATACTAACCACAAAGTTGAAAAAATAATTTCTGAAAACGATGTCATAAAATCCATTCGTGTGAAAAACAAGAATCTTGCCTATGATGTAATCATCAGCAATCTTGGACACATTGAAACTCAAAAACTGATACATACGACGGGTTCTGGAACTTACACTGTTTCCCAGGAGTATAAAAATAAGCTTGCATCGATCGTTCCATCAGCTGGAATAAAGATCAACATTGCCTCTGACACACCACTTATAGACCATACTGGCGTATTGCTAACCCCCTATGCCAAGCGTATCAATGGATTAAACCAGGTGACTAATGCTGATCCAACACTTGCACCACAAGGAAAACACCTGATAATGGCACATATAGCAGTACGAAGCAGTGACCTTGAAAGAGAGGCACGCCTTGGACTTGAAGACCTGAAAACTATTTTACATGGAGTAAATTATGAAGTACTCATGGTACAAACATATCACAGCAAATGGCCAGTCAATCGTTGTATCTCAGGCAGAGATATTGGAAATACTACACCATATAAACATCTCTACGTGGTAGGTGATGGTGCTAAAGGATGTGGGGGCATCGAAGTTGATGGGATTGCCCTTGGTGTGGAAAACACGGTGAAAGAAATAATGCAAACAACAACTTAATTGCGGGAAGCTAAACGAGGTCGCCGGAAAACGGGTGGTCACAGTTTAGGCTTTTGAATACGAATCAGGTGCATCCGCTTGAGGTCTTTTCGGATGCTATTGCAAAGCGTGCTGCATCGATCATTCTTCTGGAAACCAAAATCCATGATCGTACCATCGTACCGAAAGATTGGTACACGGGTATGGAAAAAAGTGGGTTGATTCAGGGTGCCTGGATCTACATTTTTATAAAAATAATAGCATGAACATAGAGATCATAGGAACCGAATCGTTAGGAGTAAGAGGCTCTCTTGCTTTGTAAGGACAGGGAAGCAGAGAATACTGATTGATCCGGGTATATCGCTTGGTTACAATAGGTACGGGCTGCTTCCCCACCCATTTCAGGTAGCAGTGGACGAGAGGATACAAAAGAAAATCGTACAACGATGGTCGGAAGCAACCGACATCGTGATCAGTCATTTTCATGGAGATCACATTCCGTTAAAAGACGCGAATCCTTATCAGTTCAGCATTAAAAAAATAACTGGATTGAACCCTGACGTCAGGATATGGGCTAAGAACCCGTCCCACCTTCATCCGATCGAAGAGAAACGAGTAGAGTCTCTTTCCGCTATTCTGAAGAACGATTTTGTTGCAGCAGAAGGGATAAAGCATGGGGCAATGACCTTTTCCGGACCGGTATTTCATGGGGGCAAACGTAACAATCCGCAGACTGTGATGATGACAAGGATCAAGGAAGATCGGGTCTTTGTGCACACCTCTGACATCCAACTCCTCGACGAAGAAGCCATCTCTCAAATACTGGACTGGGAACCTGATATCGTATTGGCTGACGGACCTCCCCTTTATATGCCAGATAAACTCCCGGAAGAGCAGATCGAAAGGGCGTGGCACAATGCCAGGCGACTGTCCCGGGAAGTCGATACGTTAATTCTCGATCATCATTTGATGAGGAGTTATGCAGGAATTGAATGGTTGGAGCGTTTATCATCCGAAACAAGAAATAAAGTTATTTGTGGGGCTGATTTTATGAAACAACCAAGAATGCTACTTGAAGCGGGGCGTAAATCCTTGTACAGGGATATGCCTGTTCCTGCTGGTTGGCATGAAGCTTATGCCGAAGGCAACGTTGGTACCGATCGTTACTGGAATCTGGCCAAGAGAATTTATAAAAGCATGAGGCTGGACGATTATAGATGATAATAATAAAATGTGCTAAATGTAAAAGAAGGATTTTTAAATACCAGAAGATCGGGGAGGGCAGGGTGTTGCACTGCTGGAATGACCGGATAATCATGGATTACAGCGTTAGAGATGGAAATAAAGTTAAATGTCAGTGCGGTAATTTAATTGGTATTGCTGAAGAAAAATGGGTTAAGATGAGACAACATTCTTTTATCTATTCAGGAGTGGTAACATGAAGATAATACTTGGCACAAGATATTGGTTAGATTCACATCTCATATCTTATATCTGCATATTTTCACGGGAAAATAATAATAGCCAGCTTTCAACGCTTTATTTGCTACTCTGTCCTATATTAATTCTAATTTCTTGTGTTAATCTTGTTAACTCTCGTGGTTTTTTACATCAGCTCGAAACACATACTGAATTTTTAAAGATAATTTAATAGCCTCGTGACGCAGGAGACGAATTTGAGAAAAGGTTAAATATCAACAACATCAGTTAGATCGTAATAACAATCAATCCAGTAAATGCCTGCTTTGTTCGCGTTCACTGGCAGTATATGAAAGTTTATACTTTCTTATACATTTAAAAACAGAGGAAATATTAACATCCACAGTTTAATATTACTCTGATTTGATCATATTTGGTTATATTTCAGAGGAAGTTTCATGCGTGCAGAAATCTCTACTCTATTTGGATTAGATATCTACTCAGACAAGGGTTTGTATGTCGGCAAAGTTGATGATGTTGAGCTTGACCTGAATGAGCAAAAAATCATTGGGATTGCAGCCAGAAAGCTAAATCCCAGTCTGTTTGACCAGAATGGTGTTATCATACCATTTAGATGGGTAGTTGCTATTGGAGATATCATACTGATGCGACAAGTAGCAAAACACTTCAAAAAACCAGCAGAGAAAAAAAACAAAGACGAAGGAACATAGCTATAAAATCGTTCCGTAGAGGCGGGCATCATCGATTACGCTGAGATCATAGACTCTCATCACCGTGACCAGAGTCTCTGTGTGGGTTACCCAAACTCCTTGTGGAGGCAGAATCGATCAGCGTTTATGTTGATGCAAAGTTGTGTTTTTAGAATGTTTTTATCGTGCCCTCTGCCAACATTTCAGTTATCCTGGTTATATCTGCGAGCCATTCATCCATTACGGCCGTAGTTTCACGCTCAATTAGTGTCATATCTGCACCATCCTGTGGTATGACCTGTGCGCTTGCTACAAGGGGCTGGTCAATGGGGCGACCGATGCACGAGAGGATGCGTATATATATATCCTGGATTCCAGGTACTTTCTTTGCTATCTCATGTGCCATCTTGTTTGAGACAAGGTTGTATATCTTGCCAGAGTGGTTGATTGGATTCTTGCCACTTGCTGCTTCCATGCTCATCGGACGATGTGGTGTTATCAAACCATTGCAGCGGTTGCCGCGTCCGACAGAGCCATCATCGCCCATTTCAGCAGAAGTGCCTGTAACGGTTAGATACACTGAGCCTTTTTCAATATTGTCTGCAGCATTCACAATAACATTAACCTCACGGTCCGTATATTTCGCTGATGCGTCAAGGACTTTTTCTGTAATCTCTTCTTTGATGCTAAGGTAAGCATCAAGGTCGTCCACGTATTTTCCAATGATTGCACAGGCAATAGTAAGATTAATGGTACTGCCCTCTCGAAAACCCATGACTTTTATATCCTCGCCTATGGCAGCAAGCCCTCTTTTTTTAAGGGTTTCAAGCATGAACCGCTCTGTTGTATAGGTGAGGTTTTCTGTTTCAGATAGTGGTGCAAAACCCACACCAAAAGAAGTGTCATTTGCAAGAGGCGCACGCCCGCGTTTAAACACATCCTGAAGGTCTGTTGATCCGGCCCCAAGTTTACAATCAACAATTATATGCTTTTCAGGATTGATGTTGGGGATAGTCTTTTTAAGAAATGTTCTTGCAGCTTCTATTGCCGTGGTATCAGTTGCTATAACCTTGCCTTCGAATTCATTGGTTGCACGACCGTTCAATAATACATAAATAGGAGATATGAGGTCGCCGCCTTTATAAGCCGGTGCAGAGCGGCCAGCAACAACTTCCACCTGATCAGTGTTGTGGTGAAGTATTGTGCCGCATGTATCGTTATATAGATTGCACAGTGCACGGCTAACCGTTTCAGCCAGTCCATCAGCAATGCTGTCAGGATGACCTATGCCCTTTCTCTCAACTATTTCTATCTCCTGCTGTTCGATTGGAGTTTCAATGAGTCTTTCGACTTTTATATTGCGATTCATAGAATTACCTCATAATCAAATAATTTAAAAACGGATAGAGCTTTTTAGCTATAAGCTTTATGACTTGAGAACCTTAACTCCGAATGAATAGGGACTATGCCTCACCCAAATATCGTATAACGTACTCCTTTTCGCAAATCAAACCCACATAAGCACCGATACCTTTATCATAACATATCCCCTATGTACTGAATATGGAACAATGGGCCATAGAATGGCTGAATGAACAGAGAGATCAAGGTGTAAGGGAAAAATCATTATGTTTATCATTCAACCACTTACTGGGATAAAGAACTCAAAAAACCAAGAAAAACCTCAAAATATCTTGGAAAACTCGATCCTGACAAAGGGTTGATCAAATCCGGAACAAGACAGTCCCAAAACATCCGAAACATCACAGAATATGGCAACTCGATGCTGTTACATGAAATGATGAAAGATCTCAAACCATTATTGAGAAAGGGCTTTCCTGACTGCTGGGCTGAAATCTGCGCTATTGCCATGCTGCGTGTCACCGGTAGCGTGCCTTTAAAACGGGTAAAGGATGCATGGGAG
>WNEG01000062.1:0-5534 GCA_012910725.1 Candidatus Ethanoperedens thermophilum
CACTTCTCTGTTCTCTCTTTTTTGTAATGGTCGGTTGGATGCACAACACAACGACTAACATAAATGACATCAGTAAGGAATACAACCACAGAGAGCACAGAAAGGTCGATTTAAAAACTCTGTGCTCTCTGTGTCCTCTGTGGTTTTCCAAAACTTTATTTCAAAAAACTGCACACAACGCGAGCAGAAAATATGTATCGAATTTCAGTAGCAAGAGTAGAAAGTGCGTTTATACTTTCCTATACGTTCAAAAATATCAAAAAGTCTCCGGGGTTTTGGTCACTTCAACGCGTACACAAAGACCATTATCTATTTGAGGATTATTCAGTCCATCGATAACGTTTATGTATGGCTGAATAGTTACCTAAACTTTTTCATTTTCTTTCATAGAGATTGAACTCCTCGAAAGAGTTGCTCTGATTAAGAATATTCCCCGGAGCATCTGCAAAGACTATAAGTGCCTCTGCTTCTATAAAATGAAGATTTGCCGGTATGCATAAGATGTGCAGAGGATCTCCGAAATCCACGTGTTTCAGGTTTTCAAGATAATCTGCTTTGACCACTGGTGCAAAAGAACCTGCTCTTGCAATCCCAACACCAATACAGTTTGAGATCGCTTCACCGCCTGTTTCTTCTTCTACCTGTAACAACAGTTCAATTCCCTGGTTTATGCTCATGCATCCAATATTTTTATCTATGTCAAGAAATATTAGTGTGTGCAGATTGTTTTTCTGGTTAAGTTCAATCGTATCGTAAGGTGTATGAGATCTGATGATTTTTTCTTTTCGGGTATAAGGATGTGGTATTGTTGCTGACTTTCCAAATCGGTAGTTTTGAAGGCCGCAGAGGCCGCAGACTGCTGATATGATAGACGCCCCATGAATGATCCGTGTACCAATCCCAAGTTTTTTTGCTCTCAGTCGAAGATCGATGTGAGTAGTTGAAACCATTGCATCACCACCTGTTAAAAACACGATGTTCTTGCTGATTGCATCTTTTAGCCACCAGTTGTTTGTTTCAACGTCTTCCCGCTCTAAAAGGTGAACCTTTTTGCAATAGAACTTCTCAAGCTGCTTGATGTTTGTACCAGTAACAAGTGAGGTGTAGCATTCAAGGTATATCTTATCAGCACTTCGTATTGCTTCGAGCCCTCTCAAGCTTACGTCTTTTTCATCGTACAGTCCAAGTCCTATAAATGTCAGCATGTCATTCCCTTTTGTATTTTTTGCATTGTTCTATGAATCTATTAAATGGCGTGTTTGAAGGATGTATGTGGGTATAACTTGCCAGTGCACGTTCATAGATCAACCCGTCAAACCCTTCACTCACACCTTTTCCACGCTTCATTTTATAAGCAAAGTGCTGGTCGTGCTCACAGCTTGTTGTAGAGTAGTGAAACTCATGTCCAAGCAATATTGCACCTTTTTTTGTTAGAATATTATCATTTATGGTGTGTGCATTTGTATAGCCAAGAGCCTGCAAGTGCTGCGTCATCTTGCTCTGGGCATCGAACACACCACACATCGAATAGGTATTGTGATCAACTTCCAGTGTTTTGCCAAGGTATAATAGTGCACCACACTCCCCATAGATCGGCATTCCATTACAAGCTGCTTTTTTTATTTGCTCTCGTGAAGAAGACTTTGAAAGTGCCTCTGCGTACAGTTCTGGATACCCGCCTCCAAGGTATAGTCCATCCACATCCGGAAGCTCTTCTTTCATTGGACTGAAGAATTCAAGTTGTGCATACCTTCGCAGGTGATCAAAAGTATCCTGGTAGTAAAAGCAGAAGCTCTCATCAAAAGCGATACCGATATTCACATCACGAACTTGTGATGCCAACTCTTCTTTTTCTACTGCTGTCTCCTGTGTGTCTGCTGTTTTTGCAATTTCCAGAAGCTGTTCCAGATCCACATGCTCTCTTATGATTCTTGCAAGCTGCGCTTCCGAAGAAGCTGTTGTTTCGTATGCCATGTGCAAGCCAAGATGTCGTGAAGGTGTGTGGATTTGAGGATTCTTTGGAACTGCCCCAATAACCGGGATGTCGATGTGTGCTTTTCGCAGTGCTTCTGTGATTATGTTCGTGTGGCGGGGGCTTCCAACTCTATTGAGTATGATTCCACTGAGAGAAAGCTGTGGGTCAAAGCTTGCGTACCCGTTTATCACAGCAGCAGCACTTTGCCCCATCCCTTTTGCATCAACCACAAGGATTACTGGCAGGTGTAGTGTTTTGGCAACATGCGCTGTGCTTGCAAGTTCTCCTTCGAGACCATCGAATAATCCCATGACACCTTCCACAACAGCAATATCAGCGTCTGATGCGGCATGATTAAACGAAACGATTACACCCTGTTCCCCCATCATATAAGTGTCAAGATTGCGTGAAGCCCGGTTCGTTATAGCTGTGTGATGTGTTGGATCAATAAAATCCGGCCCAACTTTAAACGCCTGCACAGTGTGGTCCTGTGATAATGCTGCCATGATGCCTGTGGCTATAGTTGTCTTACCACTACCGCTACTGGTGCCTGCAATAATTATACCTGGAATCATGGCCAACCTCTGGTGTATGGACAGTTCGGAAAAACGCAATCATCACGAACAGACAAGAGAGATACATCCATAGAAAGATAAAAAAGTATCGCCAACATGCGCAAAACATACAGGTCTTGATTGCTTCGCAACTTGATTACTTCGTAATCAAGAGTTATTCAAGAATTATTTTCTGCACTCGATTGCTAACGCAATCGAGAATCAATTTCTGTACAACGAAGTTGTGCAGTGCTTCTCGCAATCAAGAGTTATTTTCTGCACTCGATTGCTAACGCAATCGAGAATCAATTTCTGTACAACGAAGTTGTGCAGTGCTTCTCGCAATCAAGAGTTACTGGTATTTTTCTGCAGAACAAAGTTGTGCAGTGCTTCTCGCAATCAGGAGTTATTTCCGCACACGAAGTGTGTGGTTCTGCATACGCAGTATGCAGTTCTGTACAACGAAGTTGTGCAGTGCTTCTCGCAATCAAGAGTTATTTCTGCTCGCGTTGTGTGCAGTTTCTCGTAAGCATTCTCACTCCTTGAAGAGATGTTACATAAGAGGTGGGTGAGTGAGCGGATATTGGGAGTGGGGGTTAGAATATTAAAAAAAAGTTTTCCCGCTCACTCACCTGTATGTACTATTCAATCGTATATATGACTTTCGCAAACAAAGGCTTTGGGACTATGACATCAATGTGGCTTCTTTTTTTTCTTACATCTAAATCGTTTACATGGTGTAAGGTTTTGAAGTTTTAGTGACTCATCTCTCACGTTTTTGACGACTTGAATGTTCTGGCAAATCTTGATTCATCTCTTAACCGAACACCGATGCAAAAACGTTATAATTTTTTTATCATGTAACATCCTTCTTGCTTATATCCAAGCTTGCGGTAGTATTCTCTTACTCCAACTCCACTGATAATTGCTATTTTTTTATATCCTGCATCCTGTGCAATTCCTTCTGCCGTGTGCAGCAGCTTCTCTCCATATCCCTGGTGCTGCCATGCCTCTTTATCTTTTGTTCCCACCGGCACAAGTTTTCCATAGACATGAAGCTCTCTTATAAGCGCTGCATTTTCAAGTTCGCTTCGGTGTGTGTGACATGGAAATCGCAGACGTACAAATCCAATAACAATCTTCTGTATTATATCCTCATACGAAATAAAGTGCTCGATACCGTCACATGCTGGGTAGGTGTGGATTTGCTGGGTGACGTCCCCCGGGTATCTGCCTTTTAATTGCTGGTGTCCCACTTCTCTGCACCTGATGCACTGGCAGCTTTTTCCCATGTCAGCAAGTCGTTTCGCTGCAAGCTGCCTAATATGGCTTTTGGTAACTCCTGCAAGTATCTGCTGCACTGGTATGTCGCGCTGTACTCGCTGTAGACGCACGTACATGGGAAGGATTGATTTAATCTGTGCAATCAATTCAACAGCCGCCCCATTCTCGAGAGGTGTGTAATCACCAGCACGCCAGAGTTTTTCAAGTTCTGTCCCCGGTGTTACAAGTGTTGGGTAAATCTTAAGATAGTCGGGCATAAAATCTGAGTTTTCAAAGAGATGCTTGAATACCTGCAGGTCACTTGCTGGTGTTGTCCCTGGCAGTCCAGGCATCATGTGAAATCCAACTTTAAAACAACTGTTCCGTAGAAGTGTATTTGCTTGTATCGTATCCTCCACTGTGTGCCCACGATTTATGTTCTGCAGGATGGTGTTGTCGGTTGTTTGAACACCAAGTTCTACTTTTGTTGCACCAAGTTTGAGAATGCCGTCAATATGTTTTTCTTTTGAATAATCCGGCCGTGTTTCAATGGTCATACCAACATTTCTAATCTCAGCCGTTTCATTGATTCTTTGCAGTTCCAAAAGATTCAGGTTAGAACGATTATTTTCTGAGTTTCCGCGATCATTTAATGCAGCAAAGCACTCTTTTATAAACCATTGCTGGTAACTGGTGTCACGTGCTGTGAACGTACCACCCATGATGATTAGCTCTGCTTTATCAACAGGATGCCCTATGTTTCGTAGCTGGCGTATACGAGCTGCTACCTGTTTGTATGGGTGATAATTATGTTCAACTGCTCGCAGCGACGCTGGCTCACTTCCCATGTAACTTTGTGCTGATTTAAATGGTGTATCTGGTCCACCCGGGCAGGGTATGCATTTTCCATGTGGACAGGGTGCCGGGGAAGTCATGGCTGCAATCACCGCAACCCCTGAAATAGTGCGCACCGGTTTTTTTTGTAGCATAGAGAGTGCTGCTGTTTTCTCGTAATCATTGCAGAAAGCTAAAACATCAGCATTGGATGGGATTTTATTCAGACCGCAGGTTTTTGCAATCTTCTTCTTTTCCATGGCAAGGCTTTTGGAATCTGTGATTTCGTTACTTATTATCTTCTGGATCAGTTTCCGGTAGGCGTGTTCAATTTCCATTATATAAACAAAACAAAGTACAGAGGAAACATTTATGATTTTCGGTCTCTTGATTATTTCTGCACTTGATTGCTGGCGCAATCAAGAGTTATTTTCTGCACAACGAAGTTGTGTAGTGCTCGCGCAATCAAGAGTTATTTCTGCACAACGAAGTTGTGTAGTGCTCGCACAATCAAGAGTTATTTTCTGCACACGGAGTGTGCAGGTTTTAATATGCATCAAGATTTGCTTTCTCGATGATACTTCCATCATTTAATCCCCGAGCTTCATCGTAAACAGAAAATACATCGTGATGTGAACTCCGCAACCACTTAGCAACTGCAGGACCCGTGCATTCATCTACAAGGAACCTCATGTCTATCTAAACCGCTTCCACTTCTACTAAAGGCATAAACGTTGTGTCTTCGAGTGTTTCAGAAGCGTACAACAAACAGGCTAAAATATCTTCCTCTTTTAATCCCTTGTATTCCAGAAGTATTTCATCAACGGTTTCCCCGTGAGCTAATAGATCCAAAATATACTGCACTGTCAACCGCGTGCCTCTGATGACTGGTTTTCCTACCATAATCT
>WNEG01000062.1:5656-11092 GCA_012910725.1 Candidatus Ethanoperedens thermophilum
ATACATCGCTATGCTGCTTGCGATCATTACCAGGGCGGTTAAAACCGCCAGTACCTTCAATCCAAATTTGTTTACCATTGTCATCACCCTTCTTCTTTAAGATACACCTTTTAGCCTTTAGTTTAAAGCCAACCCTTTATAAATTTTTCTGTTGTGGTTGTGCAGTTTTCAATTTTATTGACCAGATCGTTCTTTTCAGGAACGTAGGTAGTATCTCAACTTACAGATTGATCACTACTTCAATTTCTCATACAAACCCATATAGCCTTTTTTCTTTAAAATAACGACATTTTTATGGAGTTCCACACCAACTTGACCCTCCTCGGCATTCTCCTTTAAGTAACTGATGACGTCTCCGCTTTCAAGCGCATGCACGATGAGTTCCCTGTCAATCCACAGGGTGATGTCTGCGTTCTCATTTTCCCCTTTCTTCACCACCATTTTTCCAAAGCTCTTTGTCAGGGAAAACGTCTCTTTTGAACTGTTCATCACGCGTAACTGTATTACTGCACCGTCTTTTAGATCGTTAGCTCCAATATTATTGATAAGTGGTGTGATCTGGGTTGCTTTTATTGAAGGCGGTTTTGGCAGTACGTATCGGTGCGTTCCAACAACTTCACCTGTGGTACAGTGAATATCGAAGCCATAAATCGTATGAGCATCGTAATCCTCTCTGGTAGGTGTGTGTTTCCATACGACCCGCCAGCACAAGACACCGCCAGCTACTACCGGATGCCCGGAAATAGTGTCGCTTAGTCCATTCGTTCTTCCGATTTCTATCGCCTGTTCTAAGCTCACCTTAACTTCCTGTGCTGTTGTAACTACATGCTTGCCAATCACACTCCTGTCATATCCAAGCTTTACCCATAAGGTCAGTCCAATCTTATCAATGAGGTAATGGTAGCTAAACGAGTAAGAGGCGATGTTTGTGTTAGAATCAAACGCCTTTTTTTTAAAATGTGCATTGTAATATTCTACTCCAACCATTCCAATAATATAATCGTCTGATATTCTGAACCCCTCGTCTGGTGTAATTCGTTTTACCAGAAAAACAGAAAGGTCCGGATTTCCTGTCACATTATACAGAAGAAGCCATTGGAACTCTGTTCTCGATACGTTTTTCAGCTTGAAATACTTGTTAAATGCCCGTTCTGGAACGCCAGTGGCATTAATAATCGTCTCCTGCGATATTGCTACTGCATCCGTCTCATCCCCGGGAAGGCTATCTAAAACCACTGTCAGTGTTGTTTCATCGAGGACAAGAACGTCACTGTTTGTTGAAAGACTGTAATACCATGCACCAGGGACAAGAATTGACAGCATGCCAACGACAATCGCAATCATTACGTATTTCCTTGGAAAACGTGTACTCACTGTGACCACCCTCTTCTGGTTGATAGTTTCTGGAGGAAGAATAGTATCAGGATTGCGATTCCGATTAATTCATAATAAAAAGAGTGCGCAACCCCTGATGAAAAAGAATATGTGTTAAGGAACATTGATATGAAATACTGCCACCAGTGCGTTTCCATAGTACCTTGCGGGAGCGAGAACCCATAAGCAGGATAAAAGAGTGTCTCTGGCATGAGCCACATTTGATCCTCGCACAGGTGCAGAAAAGAAGCAAAGCAGAGAACGAGTCCCCTGAGCTCCCCATTTCGTTTGTATAGATACATTCCGATAAATAGAAGGAAAATAATAAAGAGCAACGTGTGAGCGAAGATTCTCCCGTTTGAAATGGACCCTGCCAGCATGATTTCCCCTATGGGTTTATCTATTAAATCAGGAAGGATCGCGCCTATAAAAACCACAAGGTAAATCTTGCGATCAGGTTTGATTTTCAACAAGTGAAAGAGTAACACTGCGATTCCAAGTGTTATTCCAAGATGTCCAAAGAAAAACATGATTACTCATCTGTGTTTATCTTTAACAACTTAAACTTAACGGCTTCACGGAATTGGATGCCTGTTTTCCAATATAAATAGATAATTTGTTATTTCTACTCATTTTATTCCACTAAGGGGTCGTCATGAAATAACATACCCAATCATGGAACTCAAGAAACTGCACAACTTCGTTGTGCAGAAATTAATAGCAACTCTTGATTGTGTAGCAATCAAGTGCGGAAAATAACGTGTGATGTATTCTCATTACGTATCGAATTTCGGATGCGAGAGAACGATGTGCGTTTATACTTTCCTATACGTTAAAAAAAATTGAAACCATGAGATTACACAAGATTAATCTCGTGGTTGGAAACTTTTATGGATTCAAAGTTGCTGAGGTTATTTTATGACGACCTCTAAACACATACAATCATAACAGCATCTTTTTTATGATTTCAACGCCTGCCTGTAGTGCGTCTTCGATTTTTTCAGGGTGTTTGCCGCCGCCCTGTGCGATGCTTGGTTTGCCGCCCCCTCCACCCCCTACTACGGTGCTTATTTCTCGCACAATGTTTCCGGCATTGATTCCTGCTTTTACAGCCTCGCTACTTGCTGATGCCACGATTTTAACGCCATTATGCTGGCTTGCGAGCACTGCTATCGTGTTTGGTTGTTTTGCAAATTCTGATGCTATTTTGATCAGCTCGTCCGTGTCTGCATTTGATAGTTCTTTTGTGATAACGTTCATGTTTCCAATTTTACTGGCATTGGCAAGGTCTGCTGTTACACTAACTTCTGCAAGTTCCTCGTGGAGTCGTTTCACTTCTTTTTTAAGCTGTTTCCACTCTGTAAAGAATCGCTGCACGGTTTCAGGCAGGTGTTCTGGTGTTACCCTGAGGGCATTGCTTGCATTGTAGAGCAGTTCTTCGCGCTCTTGTGTTTGTTTTACAGCGGCATCCCCTGCTGCAAACTCGATTCGTTCCACTCCATCCTGTATGCGTTCTGTGTGAAGGATTTTAATCTGCCCGATATCTCCTGTGTATTGCACGTGTGTGCCTCCGCAGGCTTCCACATCGTCGCCAACTTGCAGTATTCTTATTTCACGACCGGGTGGAACTCCGCCCTGGTACAGTGTGAAACCAAACTGCTGCTCTGCTTTTACCCGGTCCATCCAGACGCTTTTAACCTTAATGTTTGCAATTACTACCTGGTTTGATCGAAGTTCTATCTGTTTCAGTTCCTCGGGTGTGATGCGCTTGTAGTGCGTGAGGTCAAGACGCGCCCGGTTAACAGTTTTCTGTGCACCGGTCTGCCATACGTGCTGTCCCAGAACCTTCTTGGCAGAATCATTTACGATGTGCGCGGCAGTGTGGTGTCGAGAATGAGCTGCTCTACGCTCTGTGTCGATTCTGCCAGCGACACGGTCCCCCTCTTTTATTTTTATCTTGTTATCTGAATCAGTAATGTGAAAGATTACATTGTCTGTTATCTGCACATCCACAACGTTTACGAGGTAGTCTCCCAGGGCAATGGTTCCATGGTCTGCCGGCTGGCCTCCGCCTTCTGGATAAAAAAGAGTTCTGTCAAGCACGATTTTGTTCTCAATAACTTTTACCACTTTAGCCTCAAACATTGAATCTGCTGGTTTTTCATAGTACAGTTTTTTGCTTGGCTCTATTCCTGCAACATCGGTGGACACTTCTGGCTCTTTGGCATCGCTTTTGATGTGAGACTCTGCAACACTGGAATAAAACGTGTCTGGCAGGTCAACTTTAACACCAACCTCTGCTGCTGCATCCCTTGATATTTCAGGTGGTATCCCGTGCGTATCGTAAAGTTGAATGAGTTCCTCCAGTGGTATGGGTGAACCCTGTTTTTTAAAATGAAGCGCTGTTTTCGTAACCAGACGCCTTCCGCGACCAAGTGTGTCCCTGTATTTTTCCTCTTCAAGCAACAGTATTTCACTGGTGGTACAAAAGCGTTCCCTGAACTCTGGATACTCTGGAAGGTGTCGAATCTGCATCTCTATCAGTTCGGAAAGCGGAAGATTCAATTCAAGATTATTCATCAAGCGCATAGTCCGCCGAAGAACCAGCCTTGCAAGGTATCCTGCCTTGACATTAGAAGGAATGATGCCGTCTCCAAGCATAAAGGTGAGACAGCGAGTATGATCTATTACAGCATACACGGACTCGACAGGCTCCATTATTGATTGGAGTTTTTCAACCGATATCCCGATACTCTTTGCAACCTTTGCTCTAAGTTCCATGAGCTTGGCTTTTCCACTTATATCCATAACACCCGCAAATCTAGCATTAGCAGCAAAAATACTTGCATACTCACTATCGTCAATCGAATGCTCAATTCCTGCAAGATTCATAAGTTCGCCAACAATATCTGGAAACACTGCATCATAGATCGTTGGCGCACCATTAGAGGCCCACACAAAACGCTCAAGCCCATAACCAGTATCCACAATATAATTATCCATCTTTTCATACCGTTCGCCTTTGATGGTGACTCTCCCATTCCTTGTCTGGCGAAGATTCATAAACACAAGTGTTGCAAGCTCAAGCCCGCCAACAAGCACCTCCAAACACGGACCAGCATTACCACCACCAGCCCACGGCTCCTCCCGATACGTAATAGCAAAGGGGTCACAACCAAGCTCATGCAAAAGCACGTCACAATATTCAACGGTTGTATCCTTCCAGTAGATCTCATCATCCTTGCTGTTAAACGCATGATGCGCCATCATCTCAAAAGTAGTAAGATGTCTGCCACTTCGACCAACAGCATCGAGATCGCTAAGTCGAATACACGGCTGCGAAATAGTCAAAGGATTGGCGGGAGGCGGCACAAGACCAGACGTTACAAAAGGCTGAAAATCAGCAATTGACGCAATCGTTAGATAGATATCGTCCCGCCAGCGCGCGACAACCGGGTAACGTGCAACTCGCGCATGACCTCGTTTTTCAAAGAAAGAGAGATATGCCTCACGCATCTCACTTAGTGAAAAAGCTTTTTTAAACACCGGTGCACCGATAAAGTCATACGAATCGCATGGTGCATCGCCACAAGTCTTACGCTCATAATCCCGTGTCCAGAAATAACCGCCACAGGAAATACACTGTTTTCTTACAAAACCATTATCACTAAAATAATCAAGCTGATACTCATCGTCCAAGAACATCGACTCCATAATAAGTATTGACAAAATTAAGATAAGTACTTCCTGTCAAAAAAAGATTTCCGTCCCGGCACCTTTTCGGCAGATGTTTTCCGAGCCACCGTCACGACAAATTAATTTTTAGACATGACAGGTGTGTTGGCTTTGCGAGCACTGCACACCACCATGAAGTGGCAAGAAGAGTTGCGGCATCGACACACGGTTTTTGGCTGTTGACCGTGCACGATTCTGGTAGTTATAAGATTTGTACAAATATTTACTGAAATATTTTGTAACTGTATAGTCCCGAAACCTTTGACTTTATCTTTGACTTTATATAAGATACCTTCATAGAGGTTAATGTATGGATGGGAAGTTGTT
>WNEG01000080.1 GCA_012910725.1 Candidatus Ethanoperedens thermophilum
GATTGCTTCGACAACTTGATTGCTTCGACAACTTGATTGCTTCGACAACTTGATTGCTTGCGCAATCAAGAGTTATTTCTACTCACGTGTTATTTCTGTACAACGAAGTTGTGCAGTGCTTGCGCAATCAAGAGTTATTTCTACTCACGTGTTATTTCTGTACAACGAAGTTGTGCAGTGCTTGCGCAATCAAGAGTTATTTCTACTCACGTGTTATTTCTGTACAACGAAGTTGTGCAGTTGCTGGTATTTTTCTGTACAACGAAGTTGTGCAGTGCTTTGCAATCAAGAATTATTTTCTGTACACGCAGTGTGCAGTTCCGCACACGGAGTGTGTGGTTCTGTACAACGAAGTTGTGCAGGTGGTAATCTCGTGGTTTTATGCGGATTTCCACACGATATCGAGTGTGTTATAAAAAAGATGGTTTTAAATAACATCCTCTTCAATATTTATCAGTTATGACCAAAACCGCTCTTTTGGCACTTGGTTGCCCTGAATTTCCTGTGCAGACAAGTACTGCCATATATCTTGCATACAAGCTTCAAAAACATGGGATAACGCCAGTGTTCGCAGGTAACAAATCAGCCCTCCTTCTTGTGAAGGTTGCTGATCCTGAGCGTCATTACTGTAATGGGAAGATGATGAATCTGGATATGACTATTGGTGCATTATCAACGAGAAATATCGACTTCGACTTCTGCTTTGTGTTCGTTCACAGTGATTCAGGTATCGCATACCTTGCCAGCATACATGCGCTCTCAAAAGGTAAAATGGTAGCAGTCGTGTTTGGGAAATGTGCTGAAGAGTTAACAGAACAATGCGAAAATATCTGTGAGCGTGTACTTGCAGCACCTGTTATTCACAACCCGCTGCCACTTAAAGAACTGATTGATGAGGTGAGTACATGGCTTCATGTGTAGAAGAACTGGATTATGAAATACTATTAGCTCGCACAACCTTTGCCAACTGTTCAAAACTGATACGAAACCGCTGTCGGGAAATCTACTTTGTAGCCCCCGGGTATAAAATATTCAATGTATACCTGATAGGAATTCCGCCACTGCCAATCGGCATCGAAGACGATCATGTTCTCATCGCTTACATCAAACCCTGTCATGGCGCTTTTGTTCTCAGAATACCAGGGGGTGGTGAAATTGAAAGAATCAGAAAAGAATTAAAAAAATGAATTGGGGTTTAAACTATCAGGAGGTTATTCATGAAAAAGAAATTTGGCCACTGTACCGATTTACGATAGTTAGTATAGCATGTAACAGAATTATGCTCTTGGTGAAATACTATGGCGCGACCAGAGGGAAAAATCGATGTTGTTTGTCAGAACCCCAGGTGCTGCTATTACCGAAAAGTAGCTGGGAAAGACATTATCAAAAGCGGTAAGTATTGACATATCAATGCATTATTTTTTATCATTCAAAATTATTGGATATGAAGGATTACCTTTGGGATATTAGAGTTTTGATGGAGTTTAGCTTATCATTCGTTTTACCGGTAGCAGTTTTAGTACTAAAAACCTAATTTTCAATAGGAGATTTTTATGTATGATTTAATTATTATTGGAGGAGGACCTTCTGGATCGGCTGCTGGTAGAATTGCAGGAAAAAAGGGTTTAAAGACCCTCTTAATTGAAAAAGAAATGTTTCCAAGATATAAACCATGTGGTGGAGGTCTTTCGGAACAAGCAATGTCATATCTTGATTTTGAAATTCCTAAAGCTATCATTGAAAGAGATATATTTGGTGCAAGAGTTCACTTCAGAGGTCAAGTTGTTGAACAGCATAAAGATTGCAGGATAGCTGTCTTAACAAGTAGAAGTATTCTGGATAATTTTTTGCTCGAAAAAGCTAAAGAAACTGGAATTCAAATAAAAATGGGAGAAAAAATCATTGATTATCAGGAAAATAATGATTATGTAGAGGTTTTTACTAATGATAATATGTATAAGTCGAAATTTATCATTATCGCAGAAGGTTCGCATGGTAAATTAAAATATAAAATTCGAAGAAAAGATAAAAAAGATGAATATGCAATAGGCATTGTTGCAGAAATTGAAGAAGATAATGAAGCAATAGATAAATATATACATAATGCTATTGGCCTTCACTTTGGGTATTTCAAACATGGTTATGGGTGGATATTTCCACATGAAAAATATTTTTCAGTGGGAATAGGTGGATTAGCAAAAAGCTTACCTCATCCAAAAAAGAAAATGTTGGATTTTTTAAATGAAAACAACTTTATTAGCAATTGTAAGTTGCATTCCCACATAATTCCTGCCGGAGGCATCAAAAGAAGGATAACGAGTCCAAGAGTTATTTTAAGTGGGGATTCAGCTGGATTTGTAGATTCTTTTTACGGAGAAGGTATTGCTTATGCAATACGATCTGGGCAGATTGCAGTAGAAGTTATTTCTGAAATAATATTAAATAATAAAGATTTAAAAACATTAAAAAATTATGAAGTAATTTGCAAATCAGAATTTATAGATAATTTAAAATATTCATTAATATTATCAAAATTAATGCATAGCTATCCTTCAATATTTTTAAAAATTTTTACTAATGATGAAGCTATTAACAAATATCTTGAAGTTCCATCTATGAAAATATCATATAAAAGTTATATCAAATGGTTAATTCCAAGAATGCCAAAGTTTCTCTTAAAATTATAACAATAGGAAACATGTTATGAGTTTCAGTTTATGATCCGTTGGGTGCGGGGTAGGGAAAGCCCACGAACGCTACAGCTTTGCTGTTTGGTCTCATTCAAAAATCTAAAAGTTTCACAGGGATCAAGTACCTGTGCTGTTCATAAAGTGTGGGTCAGATAACCTGTGCTGATGTGAATGATATCACTTAGAATCACACTGGCAGTTTCGATAGAACCAGCCCCGATTCCACTTATGGTGACCATCTTTGACAGGTCGGTGTGAATGGTTGCAATATTAAGCGTGCCTCCGACTGCCAATGGGTGTTTTTTTGGAACAAGCTTTGGCGCAACTGAAAGCACCTGTTCACTTACCTCACAGATCAGCCGTACTGCGTAGCCATTCTTGTCAGCAAGTTCTAATGCCTGTGGCGTTATCTTGGTAATACCAGTAATACTCACATCATCAAAGATAGCATTGTTGTTGTATGCAGTGTTTGCAAGAATGACCAGTTTACATGCCGCATCGATACCCATCACATCATAGGTTGGGTCAGCCTCAGCAATCCCAAGTTCTTGTGCTTCGAGGAGCGCGTGCTGATAGTCAAGAGTCTCCTCCCCCATACGTGTTAAAATATAATTACATGTTCCATTGAGGATGCCATCGATCCTCTCTATTGTATTGCCTGCAAGGTTCTCCTGGATAAGATTAATGATTGGCATGGCACCACCAACAGTAGCCTCGTAACGCAGTATAACGCCATGATCTTTTGCTGCTTTCATCAATTTTGCATAGTTGCGTGCAAAAGGGCCTTTATTTGATGTTACAACATGCTTTCCATTTTCTATTGCTGTCAGGATATTGGTAAGCCCAGGCTCACCAGTATTAATGTCTGTTGGCGTAACCTCAACAACAAGGTCGTGGTCAGTATTCTTGATTATCTCAGCAGTGGTACTTCCTGCTTTTCCAACTATCCCGGTATCCCTTTTGACCTGGACTGCTTTTTCAAGATCAATCCCGTCAGCGTTTACCAGGGAAGATCTGGAATCAACAATAGCGACCACTTTGATATTCACACCAAGCTTCTCAAGTGTTTGTTGTTTTTGACTCAGCACCTGCACCACACCCTGTCCAACATCACCAAAACCGATGATTGAAATCTTTATATCCTTCATCTACACCACTATTGTATCCTCAAATCGCATTTTTTATAGGCTCAATCATAAGCAGCCCCTTTTCATCAGCTGTTTTATGCAAAATATCGAGTGCTGACATCAGGTTCTCTTTAGTGCTTGCATGAATTATCATAAAAGCAGATGAAACCTGTTCAATCCCTGGCATGCTTAGAGCCAGATCAACAATCTCAGCACAACCTGTTGAATCAACCGCATCAATGGTATCACGTATATCAGTATGCACAATGTGCCCGATAAGCATCACAGACATCTCTTCATGCAAACGCTTTTCACCGACACGAGCTACAAGCACGCCATTTTTTTCAAGCTGCTCAATCAGCTCATCCAGTTTCTCCTTGTTAAGTTCAAAGAGTACATGCACGGGAATGGTACCGCGCGGCGTGCGCTCATCATGGTGGTGTACCACGCTTAAAATATTACCTTTGATTTCAGAGATTGGCTGAAGTGCAAGTACCAGTTGTCCTGGTATATCCTTCAACTCAAGGTTCATAGAAACTCTCATTTGTTATACCCAAATGCAGAAAGTAGTAAGGCTATCAAATCTAAACCTTTCAGTTCAGATGAGTTCATGCGACACCATCAAGTATGCATCGCAGTGGGTGTAGCCCTACATCCATTGCGATGCACAATTGGAGGCATCACACAAAGAGGTTTGGAATATATGTTCTAAAAATCATAGCCTGGATAATTCTTAGAAAATGATACAGTTCAGGTAAATCATTATTTGCGAGTTTTCTTACTATAGCTTCGCGGGCAGTCATTCACCACTTTCGTTGGCTTCCGGTGTTTCTTCCTTTGATGGAGCGAAAATCTCTTCTATTGTTTTTTTGCCATATTCTGCAACCACCAGGTTTATTTGACCAACATCGCCTGAGATATCCTTTCCACGAACTGCTTTTCTCTTGCGCAGACCATTTACTTTTGGTTTGAAACCAGTGCTTTTTGATAGTAATAGCTTTCGTCTTTGTGAACCTGGCAAGTCTTTACGCAATGGAAATCCATCTTTATCAGTTCCGCCAGTGATTTTGAGGCTGTATCCTGCTAACCCTGCTGCACTGCCTTCGATAGTTTCTCCTAATTTCTTTCCAAGAAATTTGTTTGCCTGGCTTCCGGTTACCTCAACCTGATGTGATTTTCCTGTCTGTGGGTCTGATATCACTGTCCTAAAATCTGCCATTTAATTACTCACCTATTGTATACAAGCATTATTTGTACGTAACCGTACTTAAGCATTGTCGTGTACTGTGAAGCAGGTTACTGGTTATTCTCTCCACTCGATTGCTAACGCAATCGAGAGTTACTTTCTGCACAACGAAGTTGTGTAGTGCCTTAAGCATTGTCGTGTACTGTGAAGCAGGTTACTGGTTATTCTCTGCACTTGATTACTTCGTAATCAAGAGTTATTCTCTGCACTCGATTGCTGCGCACTTGATTACTTCGTAATCAAGAGTTATTCTCTCCACTCGATTGCTAACGCAATCGAGAATCAAGATTCGTTGTTTCTGCACAACGAAGTTGTGCAGTGCCTTAAGCATTGTCGTGTACTGTGAAGCAGGTTACTGGTTATTCTCTCCACTCGATTGCTGCGCACTTGATTACTTCGTAATCAAGAGTTACTTTCTGCACAACAAAGTTGTGCAGTGCTTCGCAATCAAGAATCAAGATTCTTATTTCTACTCACGTTGTGTGCAGTTACTGGTTATTTTCTGCACAACGAAGTTGTACAGGCATCTAAAAACTGTCGTGTATTGCAGAGCAGGTTACTGGTTATTCTCTCCACTCGATTGCTAACGCAATCGAGAATCAAGAGTTATTTTCTGCACAACGAAGTTGTGCAGTGCCTAACATAGACCTACAGGAACTTAATCATCTGTGTTTGTAGCGTGTTCAGGTCTACTGTGGTTGCTATTGCCGGGTCTGGTTTCAGGTTGACGCGTTTTTGAAATTCTGTCTGGCTCTGCCATGTGCCGCTGTTAATCAGTGTGACGTTGCGATACTTGCTTATGTTAGCTGTGTGTACATGCCCGCAGTGGAGGATGTCCGGGATTTTGTCTATTACGAAGTGGTCTTTTTTTTCTGGTGCTATCAAGACTCTGCCGCCGTAGATTGGGGAGAGGTGTCTTCGCTTGAGCATCTCTTTCATTGCGGTCGTTGGATCCTTATAGTTTACGTTTGGCATGGCTGCTACAAAGTCATCTATCGAGCGGCCGTGGTAGATTAATATTTTTATGCCATCAAGCCCAACCATCGCAGGGTTGCCTACAAATGTTGTGTTCTTTTTGTTGAATAGTCTGGTTATTTCGTCCGGGAGGCGAGGTTGTGGTTCTGCCTGGCGGACTGCGTCGTGGTTTCCCGGCGAGATTACGATGTTTATGTGTTCTGGTATCTCTTTTATGTATTCTGCTGCTTGTTCGTACTGTGCGTAGACGTCGTTTATCAGGAGTTCTTTTTCCTGGCCCGGATATATGCCAATGCCGTCTACAAGGTCTCCTGCTATTACAAGATATTTGATATTATCTGATGCAGGAGTTTTTTCGTCGTTGATCTCTCCACGCAACCAGCTTATGAATCGCAGCCATGCATCCTCGAGGAACGTGTTACTCCCTATGTGCGTATCTGAGATGAGTACTGCCTTTTTCCCGGATTTTTTGGTTTCCATGTTTTTGAGGCTGTACCCAATGGCTGGAATCTCTGGCCAGATGATATCTCTTACAATGAACAGTCCCCGGTCTCGTGCTGGGCTGCCTGTTATACCTATTACTTCATCGTGGAGTACGTGAGAAGCTACCTGCATGAGTTCTTCATCTTTTTTGAGTATTAGTGCTGGAATGCTTCCTGTGGTGTCTTCAAGTTCTATTAATTTGTGTCCATTGGATGTGGTTTTTATATCTTTTACCATCCCAATGATTGAAATGTTCTCTCTGTCATCGCCACGCTGTTGTTTTTTCAGACTTTCTATGGGTCTGCTGTCCACCCGTTTTCTGATTAGTTCGCTCAGACGGCTGTATCTATCTCTGAAGTACTGAACGAATTCTTCGTATTCGCCGATGCAGGTTGACTGGTTTGTGATGTCTGATATAATATCTATCTCACAGGTATTGTTTTCGTCATCTTCTTTGTCTCCTGTGTACTGCGGGTTTGTTAGCTCTTCTTCGGTTTTTGGTCTTGTCGGAGTGTAAGGATCGTACGGGTGTGATGTTGTTTGTTCTGCTGCTTCATTGAAGCTTACGATGTGATCTAAGCCTACTACGATGGTATTTGTGTCGATACGGTTTAATATTATGTTGATTATGTCGCTCGTGCTTCTGCTTTCCACCAGTGCTTTTAGTGCTTCTGCGTTCAGCTGATAACCGGCATGCGCGAACGTTTTTATTATGTCTGATTCAATCATATTCAGTAATTATACCAGTGTCTCCGAGTAATATATCTTATTTCCCATAGTCTCAACTATACATACATAAAATTTTGCAATAAATGACTATGAATTCAGATTGCCTTTGAAAGATAGGTTATAAGTATCAATAAAAAAATGTACACCTGATGTTGAAAGGCATAACTGACGAGAGGGTATCTTGGGTCAAGCCTGTTGGAGCTGCTAGCAATGGTCAGACCAATGACTCGGGAAGTCCTTTTTTTGTGGGGAGGGGGAGTTGTGTCATGTTTAAATTACCCGGACACACAGCACACAGAAGATACAGGAATTAGACAAGAGGTTGGAGGTCTGAAGAGTTGAAACTGAAAGTGAGTATTATAGGCATAGGCCCTGTTGGTTTAGTTACAGGTGCCGCTTTTGCTGAACACGGGAACAATGTTGTTGTAGCAGATATAGACAAAGAGAGGGTTGATGCACTGAATAGGGGGGAAGCGCCATTCTATGAGCCGGGATTGGATAATCTCGTAACGAATCTGGTATCCAGAGGATTGTTAAGAGGGTTGCTCAAGCCACATAATGATCCTGAGAACTTGCTTGCCTATTATAAATCTATCAGAGATACAGATATCACTTTTATCTGTGTTGGCACGCCTCCAAATCCTGATGGTTCGATGAATCTTGAGTATATAAAGAAAGCATCTATGGATATTGGAGCTGCTTTAAAGGACAAGAAGGAATATCACGTGGTTGTATCAAAGAGCACAATTATTCCAGGTACTACCGGGGATGTTATACTAAAATTGATTGAAGAGCATTCATCAAAGAAAAGAGGAGTGGCTTTTGGGGCTTGTTCGAATCCAGAGTTTCTGTTGCAGGGTAACGCACTTGCTGGTGCATTAAATCCAGACAGGATTGTTATTGGTGAGCTGGATAAAAGAAGCGGGGATGTTTTGATGGAATTGTACAGTGACTTTGGGAGGGGGATCCCAGTGTTGAAGGTTGGAATAAAAACTGCGGAAATGATAAAATATGCCTCAAATAGCCTGCTCGCAACAAAAATATCCTTTGCAAACGAGATGGCAAATATCTGCGAGAAGTTTGGGATAGATGTGTATGAAGTAATGGAAGGTGTGGGTCTGGATTACAGGATTAATCCCGGGTTCCTGCGGGCTGGTGTTGGGTTTGGCGGGTCATGCTTCCCGAAGGATGTAAAAGCGATTGCCTCTGCTTCGCGATCAAAGGGATTAAGGGTGCCTCTGCTTGATTCTGTGCTACTGATAAATGAAGAGCAACCGCTCCGTGCTGTTGAATTGGCAGAAAGCGCAGCAGGAGACCTCAAAGATAAGGATGTCTGCATCCTTGGCCTGTCATTCAAACCAGACACAGACGATGTGAGAGAAACAAGGGCACTGCCAATACTGATGAAATTACTTGAGAAAGGATGCAGGGTAACCGGGTATGATCCAGAACCAAAAGCTATGAATAATTTTAGAAAGTTATTCCATCAAGATTTTTCTATAGTGAGCTTTGCAAGCAGCTTGGAGGAGGCTATTAAGGATAAGGACATTGTAATAATCCAGAATGAATGGGAAGATTTTAAAAAACTCGAACCCAGAATCTTTAAAACGCTAATGAAGAAAAATCCAGTGCTCATAGACGGAAGAAGAATATATGATCCGAGAATGTTTCTTAAAGAAGGGATTATCTACAGGGGCATAGGATGGAAAAGAAATTTTTAAAATAGATGCAGACGACCAAAAAATTTGAAGATTTAATCTGGATAGTTACGAAAAGTGAAGGCTATATGTTTGTAGATACCACACAGGAATCTCTTTCTGGTTTATCTTTTCTCGACGTATAGGAAAGTATAAACGCACTTGATTGCTGCGCAATTGAGAATCAAGAATTATTTTCTGTACAACAAAGTTGTGCAGTGCTTGCACAATCAAGAGTTAATTTTCTGTACAACGAAGTTGTGCAGTTTCTCGAAGTATAGGAAAGTATAAACGCATTTCCCTCTATTGCTACCGAAATGTTATTTCTGTACAACGAAGTTGTGCAGTTTCTCGACGTATAGGAAAGTATAAACGCACTTCCCTCTATTGCTATCGAAATGTTATTTCTGTACAACGAAGTTGTGCAGTTTCTCGACTACATTGAAAGGTAATTGGATGAAGATAGAGAATCGGGAGAATGGGAAAATGAATGCAACCTGTAAAATCCTAAAAGAAAACTGTCTCAAACGGCTTAACAATTACCCAGAAGAAAACATCCACCTTACTTTCATCGACCCTCCCTTCAGACAGGGAAAAGATTACAGATTCTTTGATGACAATCTACCAGAGGAAGAATACTGGGATTGGCTGAAAGAAGTTCTCTCAAAGGTTTACAAGATTACTGTTGACGGTGGTGCTCTCTACTTCATGCAAAGAGAGAAAAATACAGAAAATGTATTAAGATTACTCAGGGAAACCGGATGGACATTTCAAAACCTGATTATCTGGAAGAAAAAAACATCAGCAGTTCCATCTGAAATAAGATATTCCAAACAATACCAGATTATCGCCTTTGCTACCAAGAGCAGGAAACCATGTGTGTTCAACAAATTGCGGATAGATCTACCCATTCCACCCGAGTATAAAAATGAGAGACCAAACGGAGTCTATATTACGGATGTATGGGATGACATCAGGGAATTAACATCAGGATATTTTGCAGGAGATGAGGCGATAAGAGATAGCAAAGGAGATAGATTTCATACGCAGCAATCCCCGATAGCTTTACTTTTGAGGATTATTTTAAGCTCCAGCAAGACGGGTGATACCGTGCTGGACCCTTTTGCTGGAACAGGTACTACTCTAATCGTTGCTCATCAGTTGAAACGCAATTCGATAGGCGTAGAAATAGACTCTGAAAATGTAAAAATTATCGAAAATCGTTTAAATAATTTAAGATGTGCTGATGATATTATGAAGTATTATAATTATTACCGATACACACCAAATTTGAAGGATATTTGGCCCGCGGAAAAAACCCAGCTTGCTGAACAGATGAGGTTGTTCTGAATGCTTGAATTTATTGATGCTGTGGAGTTTTACGATCTCCTTAGCAGAAAGCCCACTACTTTAGTGGTGGGATGAATGCAAACCTTTTTATTGTTCTGTTATATAATATATATTGTGGAAAGTCTGGCTTTATGCTTTATACTCCCACTTTAATCCTTGCTTTGCAAGGTTGGAAACAACTCCGCACTTCGTTCATTTTTGTGTGGATAAAGTTGTATTCCGATTGCATGCAGACAGAGATGTATGCAAAGGTAGCACTGATACACCCAAAGGGGCAACGTTGGAACGACAACGACCTTGAACCTCAATCAAACGTTTCATGATAAACCCACTCCAATCGTGAGAGATGCGGATGGAATTTAGAGACAAACATGGAACCCCATGAATTTATTCGTGGGAGGATGTCAGATTGCAATAATCAATGCCTTGAAATCAGGGGCAATCAGTCCTCAATCGTCTTTGGACGAGATTGCTTTAAAATCAGGTAAAGATGGCTTTGCTTATATCGACAATCGTAGAGATGCGAGAGGAAGATATAATTATGATTTATGGGGGACTACTAAAAATCAGTTTGAATCCGAAAAAGAATTTGTAAATGGGATTAAAAGCAGAATAAAAAACGAGAAACTTTTGTATTCCAAATCAGAGCAGTTTCCTGATTTTATGTTCAAAGCAAGAAGGCATGCTGGCAGATTGGTTTGCGGCAGTTTATTGGAGTTAAAAGACTCAAAAAGTGGCACCATAGCCTCATTCAACTCGACTCTTCCCACTAAATACAAAAGTCTTGAAGAAATAAATGTAATTAATGGAGGGAACTTAGTAGCAAGGGTTGCTTCGATTATTGACGACAAATTATCTTCAGACGAACTCTACCGCACTTTCGAGAGGAAATGTTTTTACCTTGTTAGAACGCACGCAAATAAAGAGGATAAAATGAAAATTTCTGTCGTGGACGGTTCGTTTTTTGAAACTGTCCCCAAAGAGCATCTTATTTATCAGATGTTTTTGAACATTTTGCATAATCATTTAGAGAAAAAAGAAATCAAAATGTCCCCCGAGGCACTTGATCAGCTCGAAAAGACTCTTTCATGCGTTACTGACCAGACAATAATAGCAGCCTCGCAAATCATAGAAAAAGCATCAGTGCGACCACGATTAAGAATTATGGCAGAGGTGTACTCAGAAGGAAATCCACACAGCAGTTTTTATCCGGAAGTTTCAGAGCGAAGTATAAATTTCATTGTCGGTGCACCAGCATAAAAAAAAGAACTTGCTGACGTAATATCTCAAAAGATACCGGAAATAAAGAAGTTTACTATTCAACACAAAAGGAATGGAAAACATGTTGTCTTTCAATTTCGATTTTAACTTTTCTGAGCTTTTAGTAATGTTTACTCAATAGGTAATGTTTGGAGAATAATGATGATAGGATTAAATATTGCAAAAAAAATCATAGCAGAGCATCTGGTAGAAGGTGAAATGGAAGTCGGAGAAGAGATTGCAATCAATATCGATCGTACGTTAACCCAGGATGCAACAGGCACCATGGCATACCTTCAGTTTGAATCGCTTGGTGTGAAGCGTGTCAGAACCGAGCTTTCCCTCAGCTATGTCGATCATAACACGCTCCAGGCAGGCTTTGAAAATGCAGATGACCACCGCTTCCTTCAAAGCTTCGCATCAAAATACGGGATATATTTCTCAAAACCTGGAAACGGAGTATGTCACCAGGTCAACCTCGAAAGGTTCTCAATTCCCGGGAGAACCATCGTTGGCTCGGATAGTCACACACCAACAGCAGGCGGCGCTGGTATGCTTGCTATCGGGGTTGGTGGACTCGATGTGGCAGTAGCAATGAGCGGTTCACCGTTATACCTCAAAATGCCGAAAGTTGTTGGTGTGGAGCTTACCGGAAGTTTGAAGCCATGGGTTGCTGCTAAAGATGTGATTCTCGAATTATTGCGACGGTATACCGTTAAAGGAGGCGTTGGAAAAGTCTTCGAATATTATGGTGATGGTGTAAAAACGCTTTCTGTCCCGGAGCGCGCTACTATTACTAACATGGGTGCGGAACTTGGGGCTACTACATCTCTCTTCCCTTCAGATAATATCACACGAAAATTTTTTAAACAGCAGAATCGAATCTCTGACTGGAGTGAACTACAAGCAGATGCTGATGCAGACTATGATGAAACGATTCACATTGAGCTTGATCTGTTAGAACCACTTATAGCAGCACCATCCTCACCAGACAATGTTAAAAAAGTTGCAGATGTTGCTGGTACCAGGGTGCAGCAGGTGATTATTGGCTCCTGCACTAACTCAAGCTACAAAGATCTGATGGTTGCAGCACAGGTGTTGAAGCAACACAAAATACATCCCGACCTGAGTCTTCATATCACACCAGGCTCAAAACAGGTGGTTGAAACCCTTGTCCGGGACGGTGGGTTTGCAGGTATGGTCAGTGCAGGTGCGCGAATTGCAGAACCATGTTGTGATGGCTGCATTGGGATGGGCTCAGCACCAGCAACCGATACGGTATCGGTTCGCTCGTTTAATCGAAACTGGAAAGGCAGGAGCGGTACACCAGATGATAGAGTCTACCTGGCAAGCGTTGAGACCTGCATTGCAGCAGCCGTGTGTGGTGAGCTTACCGACCCAAGAGAACTTGGCACGTATCCAGCAGTACCACCACCCAAACGCTTTGTTATCAATGACTCTATGATACTCCCACCAGATAAGCGGCCAGAAACAGTAAAAATCATCCGTGGGCCAAACATTAAGCCACTACCAGAAAAACAGCCACTTCCAGAAGAAGTGAGCGGGGAAGTACTCATAAAACTTGCAGATAATATCAGCACTGATGCAATAATTCCGGCAGGAGCCAAAATACTGCCGCTTCGAAGCAACGTACCAGCTATTAGCGAATATGTATTCCACCAGGTAGACCCATTGTTTTCAAAACGTGCAAGAGAAAAAAATGGTGGTTACATTGTTGGTGGTGAAAACTATGGACAGGGTTCAAGCAGGGAACATGCAGCCCTTGCGCCCATGCATCTTGGGGTAAGTGTGATCATTGCAAAGAGCTTCGCACGCATACATCAAGCAAATCTCATCAACTTTGGAATACTGCCCCTTGAATTTGAAAATTCCGAAGACTACACCATGATCGAACAGGGTACGGGAATAGTCATCCCAGGCATAATAGATCAACTTAAAGAGAATACAAACAAGATCGAAGCAATGATTAACAACAGTAAAACAATCACACTTGTCCATGACTATTCACCACGACAAAAAAAAATATTGCTGTCAGGCGGACTCTTAAACTACACAAAAATGAATGGTTGAGTTTGGGATGAAGCTCTTCAATGCCTGCTTATAGTACAGGTTCATGGAACCTGATCACAGAAACCGTAAGCGACAAACCTCTGTTTTTCGTCAAGATTGACAAGGATAAACCTGTCCGATTTGGTGTATGCAATATTTTTTGAACCTGAAAGCGTTAAAACGCATTCGCTTCCAGATTCGGCGTAATCCACGACATCGCCGTTTGCAATGATCTTTTCAACACGCACTGGTGCTGACTGGAGTCCTGCAAAGAGATGCAGCATGGCACCAACGAAAACATGTTTTGTGAACCGTGAAAGCGTGCAATTCAGCGTGAAATCTGTTGTTACTGTCTCGTTATTTGAAATCACATATCCCCGATCCACATCCTTTGACTGGATGTTCTTCAATGCCAGTCCAACCCTTGCACCTGCCGCGGCAGTCTTCACATCAACATCATGCATCTGAATCGACCGAATCTCAATCGGTTTGTCGACCGGCATCATCGTAATCTTGTCCTTTGCATGTATCGTGCCCTGTTTGACCACTCCCAGAACCACGCAACCGATGCCTGTCACATTGAAGACCTGATCGATTACAACACGCGGCGAAAGGTCGTTTAATCGTGCGAGTTCTTCATCCACTTTTTCGCCTGTCGAAGCAATCATCGTTTTTAACTCTTCCATTCCTTCAAACGTAGTGGTGGATACCACGATCTGGTCCCAGTTTTCAAGAACAGTGCCTGCTGTGATCTTCCTGATGCGTTTCTTCAATTCAGCGAGTGCACTCTGGTATGCGAGATCCGATTTTGTCATAACGACGATCCCATGCCTGCAGCCTAATATGTCCAGTGCAACAATACACTCTCCTGTGTACGTGTCAAGACCTGTTGGAGGAATGCACAAAAGCACGATGTCTGTGAGATTTAGTGCTGTTACGAGCGGTTTTATTGATTTCGGATAGCCAGTGGCATCAACTATCATGAGCACTGTACCGCTTTTGGAAAAGTCATACATGGTAACATCCGAGACGTTTCCTTTTTTGCCAAGTTTTGATGCGAGAGCGGTTCTACCACTCTGTTCACTTCCAATGATTGCAACTTTCGTCATATCTATTCCTTTGCCTTTCTATTCAATTTTTAACCACAAGGTTACACAGATTTCCACGAGAGAAAAATAAAAAAATTGGAATGCAAGCTTTTCAACCCCCATATTTTTCCTTTTTTCACCTATTTTTATTTTTATCGGTAAGTGTAAACATAGCTATATAAAGACTTTTCGTTTTCCGGTTGCGTTGCGTTGTCGGGACTTTTAACTGTCTAAAGTTGAATATTTTAATGGCTCTGGACGGTTTAATGGATTGAACTCAGGTACCTGAATAGTTACTAAAAAATATTGTTTTCTTTTTATAATGGTTTATCATGTTATTATATCGAAACCCTTAAATACAGAACGTGTATATGTGGTTATTTGTTAAGAACCATGAATTGAGCAGATATGGAATCTTGACAAACGAACACTTCCTTAACAATCTGTGTTCCATGCCATAGAAGCTTGATGTGGTTTCTTAAAAAATTAAAAATGGAGGAAAAAAATAAATGGCCTATCTAACTGAAAAAATAGATCTATACAATGATAGAGGTCAGGTGCTAGAATCAGGCATTCCACTGGAAGCTATAACACCTGTCCAGAACCCAGCCGTCAAAGAGATTGCAGATACCTTTAAACGCTCTATAGCGGTAAATCTTGCAGGTGCCCAGAAGGCTCTCTCGACCGGACACTATGCCAACGAGTATATCCATCTACCTGATATACCAAACAAGGCAGATTTACCAATAAAGAGCGGTCCGTATGGCAAACCAAAAGCAGTAAGAACACGTACATGGGATGTGCCCTTAGTTGAGAATGCAGACACCCTTGCAGCTAAACTCAAAGAGAAACTGCAGGTTGATGCAGACGATGGTACAGAAATTAACATAATGAAAAAGGGCGCTATGTTCTATGTTAAGCCATCCCAGAAGCTGTGCAACGCTGGTATTGAATATACCGCTGCACTTACAACAACTGCACAGGCAATGACTGATCTGGTGATGGAAGAGTTTAGTGACATACTTGACTTCCATGCAGCACCACTGGTACATACAGCATTCTATGGCAGATACCCTTCAACTTACGAGTTTATGGGTGGAAATGTTATCTCACTACTTGCAGCAAGCTGTGCTAACGAAGGACCAGGCTTTGCCCTGCGAAACCTGATGGTAAACCATATTGTAGCTATAACACACAGTAGAACAATGCAAGCAATGGCACTCAGCTCAACCCTTGAAGCTATTGCCCATCTTGAAATGGGTGATACAATCGGTCGGTGGAGACGCTGGCAGTCTCTCGTGTATGCATACCAGGGATTAAATGCCAATAACCTTGTATACGACCTTGTAAAGGAATGCGGAAGCGGTACCACAGGTGATGTGGTCGGAGCAACAATTAACAGGGCACTTGAAGATAAGGTTATCAAAGAGCTTAAGACACTCCCATCTGGCTTCAAATTCTACACTGCACTGGATCCATCGCTGTGGAACGCCTATGTGTGTGCAGGAACATCAGCAGCAGTTATTGTCAACCAGGGTGCAGCAAGAGCAGCACAGGGTGTGGCTTCAACGGTTTTGTACTTTAACGATATGGTTGAACATGAGACAGGACTGCCATCTGCAGGATATGGTGATGGTGTTGCTAATGGTATCTCGATGTCCTTCTTCAGTCACTCTATCTATGGCGGAGGAAGCCCGGGTGTGTTCCATGGAAACCATATTGTAACCAGGCACTCGAAAGGATTTTTGATTCCATGTGTAACAGCAGCAGTAGCGCTTGATGCAGGCACAGCAGTATATGGACCTGAGGCAACATCAGGACTTGTAGGAGATATATTTGGTGAAATAAAGCTTCTTAGAGAGCCTATAGAATCAATTGCAAAAGGAGCAGCAGAAATAAAGAATAAGTTCTAAGGAAGTGATAAAAATGGCAAAATTTGAAAGACAATACTATAATAAGGGAGACCCAATCGCTCGAAACAGGCAGCGAATCCTGGATCCAAACACAAAGCTTGAAAAGCTTCGAACGATACCAGATGAAGGTTTCCTCAGCATACTTGGACACAGGAACTTTGGAGAAGCATATAAATCTGTGCACCCGCCACTAAGTGAACTTGGTGAGCCAGAGGATCCAATGCGAGATCTTGTGCCTCCAACAGAAGGAGCAAAAGCAGGCGACACAGTAGATACTCTCGTCATGACAGATTCGGTCTATGATTCCCCGATTGCAGTATACCTGCGTGCATGGATGCTGCACAACAGAGTTCGCGGTCTTGACACAGGCTGCTACTCCGGTCGAAACACGATTGAGATGAGAGCACGAGACCTTGAAGATGCAGGCAGGATGCTACTTGAAACAGAGGTATGCGATGTAAGAAGAAACCACCTTCGTCAGATGACCTGCACAGGGCACAGCTGCCGACTCGACCAGAACGGTTTGATGTTTGATGCAGTGCAGCGAACAAAGATGGATGGCACAGATGTTGTATACGTCAAAAACGGTTTTGGAAACCCGATTGATAAGCCAGTCAATATCGGTAAAGGAGTTTCAGATGAAGAACTTAAAAAGAGGTCTTCGATCTACCGATACGATAACATACCAAACCTTGTGCTCGAAGATGTGGTCAATCCTAAACCAGACGAAGAGGTGAAGGAGACTACCCAGTGGATAAGACGGATCATGCGCCAGAGATTGTATGGAAATCTGAATCCAGAGTTAATCAAAGAAGATGCGTATGAAAATCTGGAACAATTAGAACTGAAAAAGGGATACTAAACAGAGGTGAAAAATATGAGTCAAACTCGAACAAGTAAAGAAAATACAGTAGTAGAAGAAGGAAAACCCTGGGATCCTCATGCCATTAAAGCAACCTTAGAAAAAGGAAAAACATGGGAACGTATGTCGATACGTGATGACTGCGGAAACATGTTTAAAAGTAAGTTTGGTGATATAGACTTTACAGATAAGCATACAGAGTACTATGGATTCAATGGCGTAATGCAAAGCAAGAGAAAATCAGAAGCATGGGAAATTGCCAAACGAATCACCAGAGAGAGAGGCATACCAAACTATAATCCAGACCTTCACCTGCACGGCGTGCAGATGGGACAGAGAATGCTCCAGACCTACAAGATAACAGGTCTTGAGCGTGAGTGGGCTGGTGCTGAAGATACGCCAGCACATCCAGGATGGGTGCCAGGAACCGGTATCTATGGTATTGAGATGGATGATGTCAACTATGAAAACAATGTGGCTATGCAGCAGTCACGTGATGACATCTCTCGAACATCAATTAACGGCATGAATATCTCACACGAGACCATAGAGAGACGTTTCGGCAAAGAAGTAACACCAGAGACTATCAACACCTATATGGAAATGCTTAACCACAACCTTGGAGCAGGTGCCCTTATCCAGGAACATGTTACAGAGACAAACCCGGAACTGGTCAAAGACTGCTATGCCATCATGTTTACAGGTGATGACGATGTAGCAGATGCCATGGACCCACGCTTTATTACCAACATAGACACACACTTTCCCGAGTACCAGGCTGTTCAGCTAAAAGAACAGCTCAAAGGCAAGATGTACCAGGTCTGCCGCATACCAACGATGGCCCTGCGTACATCAGATGGTGGTCTGGCAAGAGCATGGGTAGGACAGCAGGCAAGCCTTGCCTATGTTGGCGCCTATGATATTCCAGCAGGTGATGCAATTACCAGTGACTTCGTGTTCACAATCAAACACGGCGATGTGGTATTCAGTGGAACAGCACTTCCATATCGACGTGCACAGCGTGTAAACTCGATTGGCGGCGTGCCTTACGGCTATTATGCAGACATCTGCCAGTCAAGCAGAACTCCTGAAGCTATAAAGGGATTAGACGGCGGACTCGATCCTGTAAAAGTAACGGTTGAAGCTCTCACACCAGGATGCGTTTTGACAGACCAGGCATGGCTTCATAACTACTTAGCAGGCGGTTCGTCAAGCTGGGCAAGCTATGTCATGTCAGTCTACACCGATGAGATACTTGAAGATCCATCGTACTATGGTGCTGACTGGGGCATGCATCACTACAAGTGTGGTGTTGGAGAAGTGCCAAACACACTTAAAAACGGCATGGAGATAGCAGAAGTAGTTGGACAGCACTTCCTTGCAAGCTATGACCTGTATCCAGCGATGTGCGAGACACACTTTGGTGGAAGCCAGAGATTCCTTCTCCAGTGTGCAGCTATTGGCGCAGCAACAGGTGCTCTTACAGGAGACAGTGACCTTGGACAGACCATGTGGATGTACAACACCCACATAGAGAAAGAACACTGCATGAGACTTGGTTTCTATGGGCATGATATGCAGGACCAGCAGGGATGCGGACACAATGCTTCATACCGCTCAGACCAGAGCAGCCCGTATGAACTTCGAAACATGAACTTCCCTGACCAGGCAATGCATGTAGGACATGTGGGTGGATACGTCGGTATCTGTGGAGGCTCAGCACACGCAAGAGGTGCAGCATACTCTACTAACCCGATAATCAAAGTAGCCTATGCAGACCATGAACATATCCAGTTTGACTGGAGATACCCACGCAGAGAGTATGGACGTGGTGCACTGCACGACTTCATGCCAGCCGGGGAGAGAACTGTAGTTTGCCCAGCGTATGCTGGCGGAATCACTGCCAATCTCCCACCAATGTACGAGAAGAAGCGTTAAGCTTCTCCCTCTTTTTTTATTTTTTTAGTGTTATACCCTTAGAGCTTTTGCTCTGGTTGGAGCAAACAACACGTTCTTATATATCCACGCTTAAAAAAAATTTGCTCTGTTACCTGCCCCAACCGCGCTTGAATCATGCCAATCTTGAAAAGTTCCAGCATTGATTTTAGGAATT
>WNEG01000102.1 GCA_012910725.1 Candidatus Ethanoperedens thermophilum
CTATATGCGAGGTTAACTGAGGTAAATCTCCAGCTAAGCCATTGGTATAGGTCATAAACACTGGATACGTACCTATCATCGTGATATGAGCCTTATCCATCCTGCAGTTATAATGCGGATTGAAATCGCTATGGTCATCATACCTTGAAGCTTCGAGCGGAGTTGAATCCAGTTTAGCATCCTTTAGATTGGCGAGTTTCACAATCTTTTCACCAACCATCTCCATAATTTTATCAACACCCTTAACACCCAAACGATACTTCACAAAATGATGAAGCGTACCACCAGACGGAATTGGAATAATCCCATCTTTCTCTTTAAAGCCTAAGTAGCCATGCTTCTTCTTCTGACAAAACAACCTTTCTGTAAGGCTGCTGCCTGAAAAACTTAACCACCGTAAATTTGATCATTGCTTCGATATCGTATCTGAAATGCCAATCTTTATCGCTGTAGAAGTTATGTTTTATATGCAGTGCAATGTCTTCTATATCCAGGAAAAACAAAAACTGGCATATCGAGACATTTTTAAAAGCCAGATAGTTCTCAAGGGAGTTTCTGGAGGAGACTCCTCTGAGAACTTTTGAAATTTCTGCCACAAGAGGCAGACTTGGGAAACTATTTAAAGCTGCCGGTAGATCACATCACGTGCTCAAAATCAGGTCATGCCTGAAAAAGAGATAGATTTTTAAGCCAAAAAGCTGAATTTGACGACTTCGAATTACACAGCGTTAAACATCGAAAATCTTATATACAAAGATTGTATTACAGAAACTATAATGGTGTGATATAAAATGCTGGTTACAACAACTACAACCACAACAACATGTATGGCTATAGGAGCGTCACAAGCAGCAGTTTACGGTGCTGTCGCTGTCGGCATTTTGATAGTGCTGTTGATTGCAAAGGAATTACTAAATTCTTATGAATATAAAAGTGCTGAACACAGCAACATTATGGAGCCGCATCCAAAAGCGAAAGCACTTGCTGCGAACATAAACGCTGCAATCTATCCATTGCTTTTTACCTTTGCATTGATCGTACTCGCACAGATAATAATAGTCCTACAGTGCTGAAAAGCAATACTTAAAATGTTCCAGTTTATTTGTTCGTCGTGTGTTACGAGGATGAATGTCTGGTTGTGCTTCCTGTTGAGTCTGCGCAGCAGTTCGTAGATTTTCCCGCTTGTCCTTGAGTCGAGGTTGCCAGTGGGCTCGTCTTCTATGACAATGTCTGGATTGTTTGCTCGTGCGATTGCAACTCTTTGGTTTTCTCCTCCCGATAGTTGCTTTGGTCTGTGGTTTATCCTTTCACCAAGCCTCACTTCTTCAAGCATTCTGTGGGCTGTCGCTCTGGCGTTAGCAGGTTCGATTCCGTTTATAAGTGGTGGCATCATCACGTTTTCGACAGCATTGAAATCGGGCAGAAGGTGGTGGTATTGGAAGAAGTGGATAATCGAAAAATAACAATGAAGGGTGCGGGTGACGAGTTTCTCAAGTTGATAAGCTCCCAAACCCAGCAGAAAACGATATTGGAGTTGTTTCAAAGCGAAAACGTTGTAAGAAGGGGGTATTTAAAATCGATAGAAATTAAATGAAGAAGATTACGACCAATAAATAGCAGAAATTTTGGAGGCATGCAGCCATACGATTGCGGTTTTGATTTTTGGGTGGGAAACCTGAATTGCAAGAGAAAAGAATTAATGCTATGGTGACTGCAATTGTTACTGATTTCCTTATTTTGGTTTTAATCGACACACAATAAAACGAAAGCTAAGGAAATCAACTTATCGAATTTCAGATGCGAGAGAAGGAAGTGCGTTTTATACTTTCCTACACGTCAGGTAAGTAAGGAATATCCTCGATGTTAGTGATTTTATGTACTTGCCAGGGTACTGTGTGGTCAACATTACTGGACACCGGGAGGCATGGATCAAAGCCAGGGAATTTAACCGCGGTGATAAACACTCGGATTTTTAGATAGTGTTGATTTGCATTCATAACAGGTCAAGTAGCTTATGCATCTGTGGAATCACACGCACACAATCAAGATACTCACCTGCTGTATCCATCAACTCAATAAGACGGGGAGTGTCCAGAGCATGTGAGCTTACTGGTTGCAGCACCACAGGAATGCATGGATCAATATCTGCTACTGCTTTAACAGCAGGTAGTAAGCTATCAGTTGTAGTCTCTGGTAGAATGATTATTTTAATAAACACCTCACCGTTGTTATAAAATTTTTGTACAGTCTTGAGTGTACGATCAAACAGCGCTCTATAATCATCAGATGCGTGGTGCTCTTCAAGTTTAATATCGCATGCTGCAATATCGATTACATCTGCAATATTTTCTGCGGCACCCGGGAGCGTGGAGTTTGTTTCAAGATACAGGGGGTAATTCGTGCCTTCTGCAAGCTGTTTTATAAATACGCTTTGAAGAAGAGGCTCGCCACCAGTCAGACTTACATGTCTTGTTGAAGCAGACCAAAGGCGTTCAATCGAGCTTATAACATCCTCTACTGAAAGAGGGTTATCGAGAGTGCTAAAATCTCTACACCCAGGTGTATGCTCAACTCTACAGTGTGCAACATCCATCATCCGTGCCGGAAGAGTGTCGCAGTAGCTGCAGTGAAGATTGCAGCCACAGAATCGTACAAATACCTGATGCACTCCAGCATATATCCCTTCCCCCTGTATCGAGCTAAAAATCTCCTGCACAGGCGCATAACACTGTAACATTTCTATTTGCTAAACCTGATCACCAACAGTTATATATCTTAGCCATCATGCAGATTAATGATGAAAGATAATATAATTTTAAATATTGATCTTGCTGGTGAAGGAAAACAGAGAATCGAGTGGGCACGTCTCCACATGCCGGTTTTGGAAAGTATCAGAAAGCAGTATGAAATAGACAAACCTCTCAAAGGAGTGAATATTACAGCATGTCTGCATGTGACCGTTGAAACCGCTAACCTGGTATACACACTTAAAGCGGCTGGTGCAAATGTGGCGCTTACTGCTTCAAATCCTCTAAGCACGCAGGATGATGTGGCAGCAGCACTTGCTTCTGATGGTATTAATGTGTATGCGATATATGGAGAGGATGAAAAACAATACTACGAATGTATTGAAGAAGCACTGAAGATTGAGCCACACATAACTCTCGATGATGGTGCAGATACTATTGCAGTGGTGCATGAAAAACATCCCGAACTAACAGAGCACATCAAAGCTGGATGCGAGGAAACTACTACTGGCGTCATCCGTCTTCGTGCAATGGCAAAGGATGGAGCACTGCGATATCCTGTGATTGCAGTTAATGATGCTGAAACCAAGATGATGTTTGATAACAGATACGGCACTGGCCAAAGCGCCCTTCATGGAATCATGAATGCTACCAATGTGCTTTTTGCAGGAAAAACGGTTGTTGTTTCTGGTTATGGCTGGTGTGGTCGAGGGATTGCCATGCGAGCTCGCGGTCTTGGGGCAAATGTGGTTGTTGTAGAGGTTGAAGCGAGAAAAGCTCTTGAGGCAGTAATGGATGGCTACCGTGTGATGCCAATGCTCGATGCTTCAGCGGTTGGAGACATATTTATCACTGCAACGGGCGACATCGCGGTTATTAACAGGGAGCACTTCGAGGTAATGAAAGATAGTGCTATTGTTGCAAACTCTGGACACTTCAACGTTGAAATTAACATACCTGCTCTCGTTGAGATGGCAGTGTCGATCAAAGAAATGAAAAAGGATGTGGTTGAATACGTGCTTTCCGATGGAAGGAAAATCTACATACTTGCAGAAGGGAGACTGGTGAATTTAGCATCTGCTTACGGACACCCACCAGAGGTCATGGATATGAGCTTTGCTAACCAGGCACTGACTGCTAAATATATCAACGAGAATAGTGAGAAACTTGAAAACAACGTGTATACTGTCCCACCTGAAATTGACAATACTGTTGCAAAGCTTAAACTTGATGCAATGGGCATAAAAACAGAATCGTTAACCAATGAGCAGAAAACGTATCTCAGTTCATGGACGATGGGAACATAATCCAGGTTTCCCTGATAATTTAAATTATGGCAAAGAGTGAACCAGGTCTTATTGTACCTGTAATAATTATGGGACTTCTAATGTTAATCGTTGAGCTTATAGCTTTGTTTTTAGGAGCCCCACTCGATGCAGCAGGTATTCATGCTTTTGAGAACCCTGACTCACCTGCAAACTCTTTATACTATATTGGATTCATCCTGCTGTTTACACTGTTCATCCTGCTCATCATTAAATGGGATAAGAAATGGCTGATCCAGCTAATTATTTTTGGTGCAATTATATCCACTATTTACTATGTATTGTGCCCTTTGTTCGTCAAATTCTTCCCTCTTAACATGTCAATTGTTCTCTCGGTATCCATTGCTATTATTCTCGCCTTGATTTTGTACGTATTTCCAGAATGGTACATCATTGACTTTGTGGGAATTATTGTGGGAGCAGGAGCCGCCGCCATCTTTGGCATATCACTTTCTATAATCCCAGTACTGTTATTGCTTGTGCTTCTTTCTGTGTATGATGCTATTGCAGTATACCAGACAAAACACATGGTAGCTCTTGCAGAAGGTGTAATGGATTTACGCCTGCCCATACTATTTATTGTACCAAAACATCGTGGTTATTCATTCCGGAAAGAGACATTTGATAAAGAGGAGAGAGATGCTTTTTTTATGGGGCTTGGAGATGCTGTTATTCCATCAATACTTGTAGTATCTGCTTACTTTTTTACAGGCTCATTAATAGTAGCAGTATTCGCTATAATTGGCTCATTAATCGGATTTGCGGTGCTTATGAGATTTGTATTGAAAGGAAAACCGCAAGCAGGATTGCCTTTTTTAAACACAGGCGTTATAATAGGATATGTAATAGGAGCATTGGTTGTTGGCATACCTGTTATATAAAAAGGGATGTCTGGACTAAGTTAACTTGATTACGAGAAGCACTGCACAACGTCGTTGTGCAGAACCACACACTCCGTGTGCGGAAACAACACCCAATTCTCGATTACGAGAAGCACTGCACAACGTCGTTGTGCAGAACCACACACTCCGTGTGCGGAAACAACACCCAATTCTCGATTACGAGAAGCACTGCACAACGTCGTTGTGCAGAAAATTACCAGTAACTCTCGACTACGAAGCAATCGAGTGCGTTCATAATTTCCTATACGTTGAAAAACCCCCTGAAGCGCCAGAAAATACCTTCGAAATATATAAAGGAACAATCGCTACTACAAGTAAATCAGAATCCCCTTAATAAAAAATAATTATAATTCAAATTCTTCAATAAAACCCAAGATTAGTTTATATTTTTCAAGATATTTGGAACCCTTATCAGTTAAAGTTAAGAACTTTTTTCCTTTTTCATCAATAATTTCTTTGAGTAAACCTTTTTCCAATAATTCATTCAAGTATTCAGAAAAACTTTGTGATGATAAATTTGAATATCTAAGCAAAGGTGTGGGCTTTATGGAATTGTTATGATATCTAATAATCTTCAATATGTCATAAATCACCTCCAGGCGATCCCTTTTACGTTTTATCTGGTCCATTTAGTCACCCTGTGATAGATTATTCCAATCACCACAACCGATATAATCTGAAATACAGTTTGAACTTCAAATGGAATAAATCTTCTTGGACCCAATGCGATTATATTGACCATCCAGAACAGGAAAAATAAAATATACAAAATATAAAGCCGGGAGATTTTTCCAGATTTGCTTATGATATAATAAACTATAATTATTGATGTGAAAATGAGCAATACTGCCTGTGATAGTGTCAAAATAAACGAAGACCTCGAAATAAATGCAATACCGGATATCAGAAGGGCAATGACATTAAATATTAAAAAACTATGTTTGATCTGCAGCTTCTTCCAGAGTATGCTGTATGTTAATGAAAGAATTGCCATTGTGCTGAAGTATCCAATAAAAACCAGAGGAAAAATTCCGAATATGTGTCTCGGGAAATCAATATCAAATGTTATTACCATTAACTTCAATAAAATGGATATGAATCTGGAAATATAGGCAAATCCGAAAAATAAGAAAGTCAATCTAAAATAATTTATCCCTTCATGTCTTGTCAGATCATAGATTTCTCTTGTTTTGTAGTAGATCGTAAAGCAGAGAAATACAACGATAAGTGTGTAGGCAAGTTCCACAGCCAGTCTTGTAGGATCAATTAGATGAAATGGTGGCATATATCCTCCTATTCTTTTTGAACATAAATAATAAACGTGGACGTGAAGTGTACATTTTGCCTTCTTTTTGCTTATAAAGGGGTTTGATAATATAGTAATTTGAGGTGATACAGTTGAAAAGAATTAGTATATTGAGTGTCCTGACAGTGATGGTGCTTGTATTTCCAATAGGAGTAGCATCAGCTTTCGGAGGAAATTTCTTTGGAATGGATTCCGAAAGCAGGGAAAATATGGTGAATGCCATTGAATCAAAAGACTACGATTCCTGGAAGGAAGCGAAGTCAGACCGATTGACAGAAGAAAACTTCAACGAGCGTGTAGAAAGGCATGAAACAAGGTCTGAAATGCGAGAGCTAAGAGAAGACAAGATACGGGCTATAGAGGCTGGAGATTATGAAGCCTTTAAAGTAGCAGCAGAGAATTGGCCAATGTTATCAAAGATCCAAGATGAAGGTGACTTTGAAATACTTAGTCGGCTTCATCAGGCAAAGCTTGACGGAGATTACGAAACAGTAGAAGAGCTTAGAGAAGAACTTGGATTGCTCGGCGGTTTTGGCAAACATAAAATGTCTGGACACTTTGGAAGAGGAAGGATGACATAATCATCCTTTTTTTTCTTAATTTTTTTAGATCAATCGATATCATGAAAATATTGACTTATTCCTCATTCTAACCAAATTTTCCATCAACCCATACCACGTTCTTAATTTCAGCGGCTGTGGGACAAAAATATAGAAAAGTTTTTAGATCAGTATGTTTATGTATTTTTTGGAGAAGAATATCTGCTAAAGTCGGTGTGGAGATAAAGCGATAAAAAAATTTATTACAATGTGTCTATAGTGAAATATTTACAAAACCGTGTTTATAGATTGATATTAATGATTACAAGTAATTATTATTAGTATCGTTTGCAGGAACGTTTTTATAAATCTTTTTTTGTACACATATTATGGAAAGTTTTTGGGACCAGTCTATATTTGGGGCA
>WNEG01000031.1 GCA_012910725.1 Candidatus Ethanoperedens thermophilum
TTATTACGTGGCTTTGTGTCTGGAACTTAATGTATCCAGTCAGGGGGAAAGCATCGAAGAAGCCAGGAGGATGCTTGAGGAGGCATGTGAAGAATATATTTCTTACATGGAAGAGAAAAGACTGGCTGGTGAAATACGATCGGTTCCTCTGGAAGTTCTCAGGGAATTCCTCATTGAGGATGTGGAGTATGTGCGACCTTCATACGACTGGGCTTACTCTGAGAACATAACCTTTGAGGTTGAAGCCGGTGCCTGAAAGAATCCCACCAATGTCGAGCAAGAAGTTTGCCAAGATTCTCACTCATGGTGGTGCCATATTTGTCAGGCAGAAGAGTACCAGCCATGCAATATTTGAACGAGAAAAAGAGGGGGACGTGTACAGAGCTCCAGTAGTTGCTGGTAAGCGAGAAATTTCGCCCAAATACATGAAGATGGTATTGAGGCAGTTGGGCTTTACTGATGAAGAGATCGATGCCCTTCTTTAGAGATTGCAAAGAGGGCATTTAGGGCATATAAATCATGGGCATAGATAAAATCGATATGTCGTTCTTATCCACATGAGACGCCGTCCCAAGTATCATCAACTGCACAACTTCGTTGTACAGAAAATAATTCTTGATTACGAAGTAATCAAGGTACCAGTAATTCTTGATTGTTGCACAACTTCGTTGTACAGAACCGTACACTCCGTGTGCGGAACTGCATACAACGCAAGCAGAAAACAACTCTTGATTCTTGATTGCTGCACAACTTCGTTGTACAGAAAATAATTCTTGAATGATTCTTGATTGCTGCACAACTTCGTTGTACAGAAAATAATTCTTGATTACGAAGTAATCAAGTGTGCAGCAATCAAGTACGTGGAAAACGAACATCTTCTAAATAGTTGCAACTCTTGGTTCAAGACTGTTTAGATATTGCTGAAGCTCTCCCTTTTTATATCCATTCTTTCTTGCAATTCTAACCATTGCCTTGTACACGCCGCTGCTGTATTGCGCTGCTTTTTTATCAGCCCATACAATCTCTTCTGGCAGTCCAAGTGACTGTGCAGTCCTTCTAAGAATATACTTTCGAATGTTGTTTTTCAGCTTTAATTCGACTGGAATGCTGCAAACAAAATCCATAAGCTCGCAATCAAGAAAAGGCAGTCTAAGTTCAACCGTGTGTGCCATTGAAGACTTATAATCTCTATCAAGACTCACGTGCGACATTTGATAAAAGTCCTTCATCAGATTTCTTTCAAGCTCTGCACTGTCCATTGATTCGTAGCGTTTATATCCAGCAAAAAGCTCATCAGCACCCTGTCCACTACACATCACATTGTAGCCTTCATAATGGGCTTCCCTTGCTGCAATATATAATGGGAAGGCAATACTTACATCAAAGAAATCGGCAGACCCGATGACTGATAGCAGTTCCGGCAGCGTATGTTCAATCTCACCTTCGCTGAGATGATATATGTGCAGTCGATCGCTCATCTGGAGTGCTGCTGCCGCATTTGGGGACGCGGTTCTATCATGTGAAGATTTTGTGCTTACAGTGAAAAGTTCAACACTGCACCCCTTATCAAGCAGATAGGCAATGATACTGCTATCAACACCTCCAGAGAAGGCAATTGCAGTTTTTGGAAAGCTCAGCTTCCTTACACTTTGAACGAGAAGTTTTGACAGTATTTCAATCGTTTCTTCTTCAGTTAAATTATTCTTCCAGGGAACTCTGGTGATCTGGCACATAACCTTCTTCGATTTGTTTTATCTGATCGATGATGCTCCGGTATCGCTCATTGATTCTCCCTATTACATCGATGTTTTTCTGATGTGTTGGTATCTGTATCAAGGCGCCATTTGCAGCATCAATGTCATCTGCTGTGATGCTGTAGTCTGGAGCTAATTTTTTGCCTTTTGCCGATATTGGAAGGCGAAGCTCTTTTGCAATCTCCACTGCCATATTCGTAGAAGGTGAAACAACAGTCATGAGACCTATTGTCTTATCAATATATTGCTCCATCATCTCTGTTATCTCGGTTATTTTTTCATTGATTGTTTTTTCTTTCGCAAGATCTTTTAGTTTTTTCATTGATTCGATTAAATCTTTAAATGTTGAAGCGCTGACTTCTATTATCTCGCCTGTAAAATGTTCTCTTATGCGATCAGCATATCCCCTGCTGATTATTATTACAGTTGCATCACTCAATTCTGCCACACTCTCCGGACTGGTGTAGAGTTTGTCTGAAACCTGGAATTGTTTGATACCACAGTACGTAAGGAGACTTCCATACATAGGAGTGGTTATAATGGATGGTTTTTTGTGGAGCCATCGATCCAGTCCAACATTTTGCTCCTTTGCAAGCTCGATGATTTTCTCCCTGATTTCCTGTTGATTATTGATTTTAAGGTTAAAGTAGTCTGCAAAAGCTTCACCTGTGGTTAATATAAATGTTCTGCCATGACGCTTTGGTGTGATGAGGTTTTTTTGTTTTAGTTCAGATAAATGGTCATAAATAGCGTTTCCCCTGATTTGTACAAGTCTTGATTGTGTTACAGGCTGATGGTAGGCGATCATGGCAAGTGTTCTGAGTGCCGGCGATGATATCTCCTTTGGCGATACGGTTTTAACATACTTTGAATATTCTGGTTTTAGCTGCATTACATATTTTTTATCAAGCTCCACGATTTCGAGAGCTGTATCACGCTGTTGGTACTCGAAGATAAGATTTTCCACTGCCCTCCGTGCTCTTGTGAGACTACCTACAACTTTTTTAAGTGTTGCATCGCTAACAGGTTTTCCAGCCACGAAAAGGGCTGCTTCAACCAATTTCTCATCCCGCATTTCTACACCTCGTACCTGAAATTATTCTATACTTTTGGTTCTTTATACCCTGTACCTGATTGTTTTCTGTAAACGTAGTTTGCAGGCTTCAACCAATTTCTCATCCCGCATTTCCTTACACCTTTGCACGCTTATATATCAGGAGCTCTCCAAATAGTTCTGGCTGTTCAAGCCATATTTTTTTATCTCCAGCGAGAAATAACAATGCAATAAAAGTCATTATTTTATCATCACCACTTTGTAATAAAAGCTCGTTGAAATTGACATTGCCACCGGTCTTGAACAGTTCGTCCAGTTTCTTGTATATCTGGGCTACTTTTTTTTCGATACCTTCTTCATGAGCTATACTGATTACCTCATCAGTACCTATTTTTTTTACATTTGTTTTTTTGTCAGGTACACGTGTCTGTCTGCGTCTCTCCACCACCTCAGCTTTTTTAAGTTCTGCTATCAGTTCATCCAGCGTGGCAGGCCTTACTGATTTATGGCGCATTGGGGGCGTTGGAATTGGGAAGCTCGCTGCATCAGCGAACTCTACTCCATCGAAGAAATCCTCCTCGTCTTCTGGCAGGTCTGGCTCGATTAAGGTGTTTGATTTCATTTTCAAAAGCACTGAAGCATAAAAAAGTGTTCTGCCAGATATTCTAAGATCCAGCAGTTCAAGCTGTTCAATTCTTTTTAAAAATCGATCAGTAACTTCTACGATATCAATATGCCATGGATCTATTTCATCATTTTTTGCCATGTTAACAAGAATTTCAGTAGGATCCTGCTGCACATCTAACATAAAATTATGAATTCCTAAATATGTTATACTTTGTTTTATCATTTTATTATATAAACCTATCGGATACCAGAGGATAAGTTTATGAGCATCAATGAGATATGAAACATGTCCCTGCTGAAGGCGTTAGTTTTCCTAACCAAAGACGCACCCAATTCCAACCGGATGCAATAGGTTGAGGTTAGCTTACCAGCATCGAGTAGAATAAAAAATAATTAAAATATCCCAATGCCAATAATCACCCTGTTAACTGATTTCAGAGACTTTTATCCAGCAGCAATGAAAGCAGTCATACTTACGATAGCACCACAAACAAACATCGTTGACATCACTCATGGTATTCCGCCACAGAATATAAAATGGGGTGCAGCAGCTTTATCCTTCACAGCACCATCTTTTCCAGATAACACGGTACATATTGCAGTGGTAGATCCTGGTGTTGGGTCAGAGCGAAGAAGTCTTGCCATACGGGCAACTGGTAAAAAAACACAGTATCTGGCAGGTCCTGATAACGGTCTACTGATACCAGCAGCAAAAACTATTGGCAGTTTTGAAGTGTTTGAAATCTTCTCCAGATCCACTGAAAAACCCTCTCCTACGTTTCATGGAAGAGACATCTTTGCACCAGTTGGTGCGAAGTTATCCCTTGGAGAAGACATACATGAAATGGGTGTGCCCATCACAGACTTCATCGAACTTCCAACAAAAGCACCAGCGATTAGCAACAACATCCTTACAGGAGAAATAATATTTATAGACAGTTTTGGGAACATCATAACAAACATACCAGAAGAGATAGCTTTTAAATTTGTGAACTACGGCGAAACTGTGTTTTTAGAAGATCGACCATTACCCTTTGTACGTACCTATACAGATGTTAACTCTGGCAAGCCACTCCTGTTGATCGGGAGCCATGGCTTTTTGGAAATCTCACTTAACAGGGCAAATGCAAGAGATTACTTCAATATTGACACTGAAGATATTATACAAATAACAAAATAAAAATTATTGCGTCACTGATCTTTTAGTGGCTGTGCAAATTTTCTTTCTACCTCTTCACGATGCAGTGTGTTGTAGGTGCAGAATGGTATTATTCGACCGTCTGGTGTCGCATAGTGGATGCCGCATCGCTGTATTCGTTCAAGATCTATGTTGTACATGTCCTGAAAGTGCATGATGCCGAGGAAGAGAGTATTGCGATGGAATTCTTTTGTAGCTTCATTGGTTCCATCTTTGAGAACGTCAATGAAAAGTTTTCTTACATTGACCTGACTTGGTGCAAGGTCTGGGTCAACGAACCGTGATATACCTTTTATGAGTTTTCCGATGGCAGCTAACTTCTCGAAAGATTTTATATATTTTTTGCGCTCTATTCCAACGGCAAGTTCATTTACGAATTCAAGCAACCCTTCAACATCAATGAAGCGAGTAATTGGTATCATTTTTCCATTTTCAATATATATGTATGTACCAGCACCGCAGTGTGGATGTACTGAGAATTCAGCATAAGGTTCATTCTTTTCAGATGTGACAAAATGGGAAATAGGTATGATGAACGGCACAGGGTAAAAATCAGATGCTGCAATCTCGCCTCCTGTTTGCTCTTCTACAAGGTGCAGCACATCAGGTATGGTGATTCTCATTCGTTCGCGCTCGGTTTTATCGATACGTCCGGCAAAGGAGACTGGCTGGAAATTAATACCTTTTACCACATCGTTATTCTTTGCAGCAAATCGTATGATATCCCCAAGCTGATCATCATTCACGCCTTTTACAACGGTAGGTACAAGAGCGATGCTGGCAAGCCCGGCTGCTCTGCAGTTCTCTATCGCCTTTAGTTTTAGTGGGAGCGCATTGTGTCCACGAGCTATTATATAAGGTTTTTCGGTTACACCATCGAACTGCAGGTATACTGTTTTAAGACCTGCACCACGAAGTTTTTTACACAATTCTACGCTTTTAGCAAGTTTAATGCCATTGGTTGCTATCTGTATGTGCGGGAAACCAATATCACTGGCAGCCTGCACGATTTCAACGATATTCTCGCGCACTGTTGGCTCCCCGCCTGCAAATTGAACTGCTGGGCATGGAACTGGCTTCTGGTTTCGAAGACCAATCAACATATCTTTTATTTGCTCGATTGTGGGTTCATAAACATATCCAGCGCTTGCAGCATTTGCAAAACATATAGGGCATCGCTGATTGCATCTGTTGGTTACATCAATATTAGCAAGAATTGTTGTGGTTTTATGATCTTTACATATGCCGCAATTATAGGGGCAGTTGCCATTTAGTGGCGTGTTTGGCTCACTGATTCCACCGCCATCGTACCAGTACTTTTCAAATTTTTTGTATAACTCTGCGTCAGACCAGTAGATGTCTTCAAATACTCCATGAATGTCACAGGTTTTCCTAATTCTTATTTTCCCTTCACTATCTTCAAAAATTTCTGCTTTTATAACTTTGCGGCATTCAGGACATAAAGATTTCGTCACTCTCATAAATATCAATTATCTATATAGGAATAATGCCTCCCACCACCATGATATAAACCACATGTATTATTACTTTTTCCATGCTGTAATCATCTTTAGAGTGATGAGCGTTAAAGCAGTGTTATCACTCTTATTCTTCCAGCTGCCATCCTCGCGCTGCCTGGATAATATCCAGGGAACCGCACTGAGGGCTGCTTTTTTCTCACCAGCAGCAAACAACGCCTGAGCAACCATATTTGATATAGCAAGACTCTTCCAGCTACAATCAGCAAGTTGTCTCTGCTTGAGTAGTTCAACGTTTTCAGCAATAAAATCCCCTTCATTAAAACCGTGTTTGCATAGTGCAGTAATGGAAAGAGCAATCGTACCAGTGGATGTAAGCTCTGGATTACCTGCCAGCCATCTGCATCCACTGGTGTTTTTTTCCTTTACATCTCCAAGTGCAATTAACACATAAGCAGTCTCTGTAAGATTATTATTCCATGAGCCATTATCCAACTGCTGCTTCAATAGCCGCCTGCCCACATCAGGAAATATAATTCCATACGATGCAAGAGCCGACACAGCGCGTGCTGTATCCAACAAAACACTATCCGTTTCCCAGTGATCATCTCTTTTCTCTTTGATCAGCCACCCCACATAAACAGATGGTCGGGAAGGGTCTGCGTTTCCAAGAGAAAGTGCCTGGATGATACGAGACACATTTTTAACACCATCAGGTGAAAGATTTTTTATGTACTCAAGTCCTGCATCTATTGCACTTTGAGGATCGAATCCTTGCAAATCTATCTGCCGCATGGCTCTCAACTTACGCTCCCTGCAATATATATTTATTGACTGCATTATGATTGTAAAAATTTTAGATTTAGAACCGAAACAGTTATCATACGTAAAAGAGGTAGAACCCAAAGGAGTTGCCTGTTGTGTCTTTACCAGATGTACAAGCCAATAAACCAGAGATTCCTGTAAATCTAACACGAGTGGGTGTCACAGATGTTAAAAAACTCGTAGAGATAACTCGAAAGAATAGTCGTCCAATTATACTCATCTCTACCTTTGATATTTTTGTTGATTTGCCATTGGATCGGAAGGGTGCGAATCTTTCACGAAATTTCGAGGCAGTAGATGCTGTTATAGAAGAAGCTGTTGAAAGCCCGGTGTATGAGGTGGAGGAGCTGTGTGGGGCAGTGGCAAGAAAATTGTTAGATCAACACGAATATGCGAATCGGGCAGAAGTCCGAATGAAAAGTGAGTATGCGATAAAAAGAAAAACTCCCCAGGATAAGGTGACATGCCAGGAGATTGTTGACATGATTGCAGAGGCAACAGCAATCAGGGGCGAAAAGACGATTGTTCGGAAACTGATTGGAGCAGAAGTTCTTGGTATCACTGCATGTCCCTGCGCTCAGGAGATCATGCGGGATAAAGCAATCAACGAAATGAAAAAACTTGGAATCTCAAAAGGAATAATAGAAGAAATCCTGGAAAAGATTCCAATGGCAACACACAACCAGCGCGGACGCGGCACAGTAACAATAGAAGTGCACGATGGAGTTAATGTACCACTTGATAAGATCATACACATCATAGAAGATTCGATGAGCGCAACGGTATATGAATTTTTGAAAAGGAGGGACGAAGCTGCCCTGGTTGAACAAGCACACCGCAATCCAAAATTCGTAGAGGATTGTGTACGTACCATGGCTCAAAAAATAGTGGAAGAATTCAAACAACTGCCAGACGATACCATTGTAACGATCAAACAGATCAACGAAGAAAGCATTCATAGACATAATGCTTTTGCAGAGCGAACGGCTACCATGAAGGAACTGCGAGACGAACTCTGGAAGGAGAACTGAAACTGTAGCTACCTAAGAGTTCGTCATAAAATAACCTCAGCAACTTTGAATCCATAAAAGTTTCAATTTTTTTGAGTTCCATGATTGGATATATTATTTCGTTACACACTCTAAGCTGATTTTTCTTCTTTTGTTTTACTTATTACTTTAATCTCTTGAATCATTGTTAGTGGATAGTTACCAGTTTCGTCTTTCTCTGCTGATTTTACCATATCCCAGATCGTGAGGAGGGCAGCAGAAACACCTGTTAGAGCGTCCATTTCAACACCTGTTTTACCATCTGATTTTACAGTCACCTCAACAGTTATGGTTGTGCTTGACACATCAAAACTTATATCGATGCTGTTTATGGGGATTTGATGACACATGGGTATCAGTTCTGGTGTTTTTTTCACTGCTAAAATAGCTGCAATTCGTGCTGTTGCAAGCACATTCCCCTTGGTCACCCGCTGATTTCTTATTGCATCAATAGTCCTGGGGCGAAGTTTAATATTTCCTGATGCAGAAGCAATTCTTAGTGAATCCTTCTTTCCACTTATATCAACCATCTGTGCGTGGTCGTCTTTGATATGAGAAAACATGTCCATGCATAGCCTCAAATTTTGCTTATTGGTAAATGCATCGTAAAGTATAAACTTTTCTATGACACCTCTATTAATGTTATGACGAACAACGCAATAGTATTATTATCCTCTGGAATGGACTCGGTAGTTGCTTTTAAAAAAGCCTTTGATGAATTTGATGAGCTTTTGTGTCTTACTTTTGATTATGGGCAGAGAGCTTGCAGGCATGAACTTAAATATTCGACAAAGATAGCAGCACATTATGGCGTTTCTCAACAGGTCATTGAACTGCCATGGCTTGCAGAGTTCAACAGTGCGCTTACTGCTACTGACAGGAATGTTCCAATAATTAATAGCGCAGATGAACTTGATAGTAGTTCTATTATTTTTAAAACAGCTGAAGCGGTGTGGGTACCTGCTCGAAATATGGTATTTTTATCTATTGCCGCATCCTTTGCAGAAAACTATGGCTATGGAACAATAGTAACTGGTTTTGATTACGAGGAAGCTTTCACGTTTCCTGATAATTCAATAAGGTTTGTTGAGCTGTTTAATAAAGTGCTTGAATACGGCACATTGAATCATCCTGTTGTGTACGCACCACTGCAATCATTTAGTAAGGTTGAGATCGTGCAACTTGGTATGAGTATCGATGCACCTTTCCAATGGTCATGGTCATGCTACAATGAGCAAGCCCTACCCTGCGGGGTGTGTGAATCCTGTATGCGTCGCAAGCGTGCCTTTGATGAGGCTGGTTTTCCTGATCCGTTTACAGCTCTGCGGGGTTAAGAGTAACAATTCAAATCTCGTGGTTTTATGCGGATTTCCACACAATGTTGAACTGTATCAGTTTTCCTCTATTTGCAATATCTTCATTAAAGGATACTCAAGTTTGCTGTCATAAGACAATCTCACTGTCGCTGTGCTGCATCCAACACGCGTTATGAGTGTTACATCCAGCATGCGTCCCTCAATTTCACAGTACCCAAATTCATTTAAACGTGCATTTATGATGCCGCGGTCTATTTTTACAGTTATATCTACCACATAAGGTTGAAGAGCAATACTTTCTTCTATAGCTTTTTCCATAGAATCAACACTTGTAGGATTGATTGGGGCACCTGTGAATTGATGGTATAATGCTCCAAGTTTAATCCCTGCTTCAAATACTGCACACTCACCAGACGATATAATCTTATGTTTCATAATAATACACTATACGTATTTTTCTTAAACATTCTGGTTTATTCATTTTGTATAGAACCACAAGACTCCACGAGCTTTCCAGTGAAACAGCAGCACATGCCCCCACAAAACGTGCACACGTCACTGTCGAATTTTCTATTGAAATTGCTAAATCCTTAAATTTCAACGCAGAGCATACGGGGAACAAGAAAGGCACCAGAAATCCTGGACACTGGTTGGAACAGTCTTAAAACTCTGTGTACTCTGCGATTCCCCGCGGTGATAAACACTCGGATTTTTAGATAGCGCCAGTGCACACGCCCTGCTGCCACACCGAAGAGTCCAGGTTCCTACAATTAATCATGTCTCTATGATCCTATAACTCACATCACAGGCAGAAACTTCGTAATCTCGTAAGGCGTAACCTGTATCCGGTAATCGTCCCATTCCTTTTTCTTAAGCGAGATGAACCGCTCGAAAGTATGGTCCCCGAGAGCCCGCCGCACAAGATCGCTCTTCTCGGTCTCCGCGATCGCATCACCCAGGTTTTGCGGAAGCGTTTCAACACCCAGCGTCTTTCTCTCCAATTCTGTCATCGTGTAGATGTTCCGTTCCAGTGGGTCCGGCAGCTCATATCCATTTTCGACACCTTCGAGGCCTGCCGCAAGCATCACAGAAAATGTGAGATACGGGTTGCAGATTGGATCAGCAGCGCGATACTCCATCCGTGTCGCAAGTTCCTTTCCTGGCTGGTACATCGGCACCCTTATGAGCGCTGACCTGTTCCGCCGTGCCCATGCGATGTACACGGGCGCCTCAAACCCTGGAACAAGTCGCTTGTATGAGTTCACGCTTTGGGCAAAGACCGAACATATTTCTCTTGAATGGCGGAGCAGTCCCGCGATATAGCCCTTTGCAAGATCAGAGAGGGTGTACTCATCATCCGCGTCAAAGAATGCGTTGTGATTACCTGCAAAAAGCGACTGGTGGATGTGCATGCCTGACCCGTTCTCTCCAAAGATCGGTTTTGGCATAAACGTTGCATAGACACCGAATTTCTGGGCGATCTCCTTTACGACAAGCCGATACGTCATCACATTGTCTGCCATTGCAAGAGCATCGGTATATCTGAGATCGATCTCGTGCTGGCTCGGTGCGACCTCGTGGTGGCTATATTCTACACGGACTCCCATCTTCTCAAGTGCAAACACGGTCTCTCTGCGATAATCGGTTGCAAGGTCGAGCGGTGTGAGATCAAAGTACCCGCCCTTATCAAGAACTTCCGTTGATTCTGAGTTCCGGAAGTAGAAGTACTCAAGCTCGGGTCCAGTAAACATCGAAAGCCCCATCTTCTTTGCCCGCTCAAGGTTTCTCTTGAGGACGTATCTTGGATCGCCTTCGTACGGTTTCCTGTCCGGGGTCAGTACATTCACAAACATCCTCGCGGTTGCATCCTCCTGCGGCCTCCACGGGAGCACCTGAAAGGTCGAGGTGTCTGGCATTGCAACCATGTCGCTCTCTTCAATGTCCTGATAGCCAGCAATCGATGAGCCGTCAAAACCCATTCCATTTTCGAGCGCGCCTTCGAGTTCCTCTTTCGTGATTGCAAAACTCTTGAGTACACCCATAATGTCTGTGAACCACAGTCTGATGAACTTTACATTTCTTTCCTCAACTGCGGACATTACATCATCTTTTGTCGTCGTCATGTTATCACCTATTATTTATTAAGTAGTCACTATCCTTTTACCGTACCTTTATGTATAACTGTTATGGTCAAACTAATATGCATACAGATTCCCATAAGGTCTGCTTGATACTGGAAGAAGTTTAACAAAAGGCTTGCTCATTACCTCCTCTAAATCAAGCCCAAAGTACTCGCAGAGCTCAGCCAGATGCTTCTTTAGAAGCTTCAGATCTTTCTCATCAAGTTCAAGCACACTTCATGTGTGTAACGAAATAACATACCCAATCATGGAACTCAAAAAAATTGAAACTTTTATGGATTCAAAGTTGCGGAGGCTATTTCATGACGACCTCTTAGCCCTGATCACGCATCTACCCACCAGTCCCAAGCAGCCACTTCCAAACAGGGATGTACGTTATCCCGCCGTCAGATTTGTCAACATTCCTTGTAAGCAGGATCAGTTCTGAAACCCTTTCCTGAAAGTTCTCTTTAAATTCAAGCAATGCTTTAATCTCCCTTTCGTCTATAACATCAGTGTAGGTGACATTAACTCCCACCAGTGTATTATCCCTCCTTTTTACAACAAAATCCACCTCTTGGCGACCTTTCCAGTAATACACCTCAAGGTTTCTTCTTTTTAGTTCAACGAAAACACTATTTTCCGCAAGTTTACCTTCATCAGATGAGAATTTGAAAGACGCCGCATTCCGAAGACCATTGTCAATACAATATATTTTTCTTGGTTTCTGGATGGCAAGTGAAGTTTTTAGGGAATATGAGAAGAAGCTCAGTTGATATATGAGGTATGCCTGCTCCAGATATAAGAGATATTCCTTTATGCTGCCCACAGACAGCCCTATCGCTTTTGACATCTTCATGTAGCTTGACAGGGCTGAGATATTTGTGAGGGAATAGTTCGCCAGATCTATCAATTTCGAACTTTCCCTTATTTTTTTACTGACTATAATATCCCGCAGCAGGATGCTGTCGAAATATTCATTCAGACGCATAAGATTTATATCCGCATCATCTTCCAGGACAACCTCGGGAAAACCACCGCTGTTCAAATAATTCAAAAAATAGTGAATAACTTCACTTCTTTGTACATCCGCATCTTTAAGCTCGAATTCAACAAATTTTAGATATTCCCTGAACGATAACGGATAAACGGTCTTTGAGATGATCCTGCCAGTTAGCAATGTTGACAGCTTATCAGAAAGCATCGTACTGTTTGATCCGGTTATTACGAATTTGATATCGGTGTCATAGAGGTCGTAATACTTTTTTAGCCACATTTCCCAGTTTTCTATGTTCTGTATCTCATCCAAAAATATGTACTTCTGACCGGCTGGATTGTTTATCTCGATGTAGTTCTCGAATATCCTGTCAAGTATACCGATGCTTTTGTCTTCGAACGGTTCATCCAGATTGAAATACAGTATATTTGTCGGATCAATCCCGTTCTCGATCAGGTGGTCTATTAGCTGGTATAGTACTGTCGATTTGCCGCACCGGCGTACACCGGTTATGCAGATGATCTCCTTTATGTTCAGCAGCTTTGCGATCCCGTCGAGTGTTTCAGGTCTTGCAATACGTGTTTTTGATTCAGGGACCCTGTCGTATAGCCACCACGGATTCCATCGTTTTATGATTTCCTTCATAGCACTACATCTAACATCCAGCTAAATAGAACCTTCTGTTATGATGGAAGGTTTGATGTAAAAATACATCATCGTACTGGAGGGTTAACTTTGGGGGTCGAAGAAAGTGATGGGATGTTTTCATAATTTTCAGCGGTATCCTCAAATCCTAAAATGTCAGGCAAAGATTTTCCAGATATCCTCTGGTGTCAGCAGAATAAAGTTATGAGCCCTGGCATAATCAACAGCCTTTCGAGTAAAACCCGATTTTGAGACGATCATAAATCGTTCCACCCTCGTACTATTGTTCCATCTTACATATTTTGACTTATCCTGCAAATCCTCAAGAACACCCACCCCGGCCTCACGATTCTGCCATTTGCATTCACAGAAGACGATCTCATCAGTGTTCTCGTTTAATGCCACGATATCTATCTCCATATCCTTGTGCCACCACCTTCCAATGCTGGTAAACGACCCTCCTCCTGAAAAGATGTCGAGATGCGGGAAGATGTCTATCACAATCCTTTCAAACTTTTTCCCGAGATAGAGGGGGAATTCTTTCCGTATCCTTCCCGAGACTGCGGTTGAATTACCCCTCTCGAGTTCGGACAGATTGGTATATACGAACCTGAACCAGAAATCAAAAAAATTATCCTTTATATAATATTTAGCGCCATAGGCTTTCAATTTTCGCTTAAAACCATCGGTTACGGGCAGGTTCTTCTCAACTACTCCAAGCCTTTGAAGTATATAAAGATATTTTGATAAAAGACTTTTATCAAGCTGGGTCTTGCTGGATATCTCATTAAAAGCGGTCAATCCTCCTGCAATGGAAGACAATATCGACATGTAATTCGAAGGGTCTCGCAGCTCTTCTCTGAGGAGTATCTCCACTTCTTCGTATAGAAATTCGCCTTTTGACAGGATCTTTCCTTCAATATTTTCCCATACGGCAACATCACTATCAAACTGCATCAGGTATCCCGGTATGGTATCTATTACTGAATACACTGTCAGAATATCTTCAAAAGAATAGGATGGAAAGAATTCTTTTAGATGGACGATACCAAGCCGGTCCACCATCCACTGCCCGGTACGTCTACCGTACAGGGGGCTGTCGTAGTCCAGCGTATATTTTTCCATCATGCTGACCGATGAACCGCAGACTATGAGCATTATTTTAGTGTCATTAAATAAATTATCCCATTTATCCTGCAGGATGGACAGCATCTCGGGAAATTTCACAACAATGAGCGGAAATTCGTCAATCACCAGAACAAGCCTATCAGATGCTTTCTCTGCAAGATATTCGAAGCAATCGTCCCAGCTTGATAGAGGCGAGCGGGCAAGCGAGATGTCTTCGAAATGTTCCATTAGCATCAGGTTGAATCTGCGTAATGTGTCTGTTTTTGACTCGGCTCTGCCAAGAAAATACAATGTTGGCCTGCGCAGAGAGAACTTGTTTATAAGCTCAGTCTTCCCGATTCTTCTGCGACCGTACAGGATTATGAACTCGGCTTTGTCTGATTCGTATTTTCTCTGCAGGAACGATAGTTCTTGTGTTCTGTTGATGAAATTCATTATGAGTATATACTCGTAATTCAACAATATAAATTTTACGTACTTGCTCAATAAGCTGTGGGTTTTAGGATTTTAACCACGAGATTAACACAGATTTCCACGAGATTTCTGTGTTAATTTCGTGTAATCTCGTGGTTTTATATGCGGATATCTACACAATATTGAGTAAGTACGAATCGAGTGTGGTTGATGTGTGCCCTGCACCCATACTTGCACCCCTCAAGCGCCGTGCCTCGACACCCATGAACGATGCGCCACCACAAACGGTCAGCAAAAAAAGAAAAAAAGAGAAGTGCCTCTACGCACCTCTTCTCACGTCTTCCGTCTTCCGATCCGCACGTATCCCGCCAGCATGAGCAGCCCGACCGCGAGGAGCAGGACAGTCGCGGCTTCCGGAATCGGTGCGCATGGGGCATGTCCGGCGAGTAGCGGCAGGTACGTCACATTACCCTTGCTCGGATTGTCCTGCCAGTCATAGATGCTCACGTTAATACTATCTTGGTCGTCCGTACCCCACCAGTTGTTTGCGGCGTTAACATCGTCGGATTGGTTGTTGTAGAACTGGTGATAAGGTAGACCACCGTTTGCGATGATGTTATTGTTCTCGAAGATGTTGTCTGTGCTTCCGTTAATAAGATAGAATCCTGCCACTGTGTTGTTCTGCACCCAGTTGCAGGAGACAGAGTTGTTGCTCGAAGAATCCATGTAGATGCCGCATTTGGTGTTCGAGTTCGCGGTGTTGTTCGTGAACGTATTGTTGCTCGAAGACCACAGGAAGCTGCCGTGGTCGCTGTTCGAGTTCGCGGTGTTGCTCGTGAACGTATTGTTGCTCGATTCGAACAGGTGGATGCCGTTTTTGTTGCTCGAAACGGTGTTG
>WNEG01000013.1 GCA_012910725.1 Candidatus Ethanoperedens thermophilum
GAACAACAGTAATTACATGTCTTAACAAGCCAAGCCTTGCAAGAATACTATTTGGAAGCGAAGAAGCGAAACACTTAACAAGCGACTATACAGACAACAACTATGGATAACTGCACACTTCGTGTACAGAAATAACCAGCACTGTACAACTTCGTTGTGCAGAACCGCACACTCCGTGTGCGGAAAACAACACTCAATTCTTGATTGCGCCAGCAATCAAGTGCAGAAGCGATGTTTCAGTGAAGGGCTGTTTTTATGCATTCTTCAGTTGTACCAAGAACGGCTGGTACTCCACACATGCTTGGTACATAGTGCAGGGCTTTCCCGGAATTTACCATTATACACTCGAACCGTTCACTTGCAGGTGATACTACCATGCACGTATCATAGAATACCTTCGCACCACTGCTAATAATCGCAGCTATTTGTGCAGGATGCAGTTCACCAAGTCTTCTTGATGTGAATATCCATAGTTCTTTTTCAACCTTCCTGTCTTTAAGAAGATTTGCAAGTTCAAATAGCTCTTTTGTCCCAAGATGTGGACAGCCAAGAGCAATCAAGTCTGGCTTGCATCTCTTAACATAAACGCTATTAATACTTTCCTTATCAATGCTAATTGTCTCCACCGGGTCTGGATAAGTTTTTGCTTCTGGTGTGACGTTGAAAACATGGTATAATGCTACCGAACCTGATGCAGCAAGGGCGGCACCAAGCTGTTTTAACTCCTCTGGTGTTGGTATTGTTTTAAACTTGAAGAGCGGCACGTGATCTTTTACCAGGGGACCTGTAAGATTGCCAACAGCGCCAAAATCAGCATCATGTAACCGCCCCTCAACTTTAACCGTCAAGGTAGGGACCCTGTTTTCATCAAGATGAAGCCCATAGTTTGCTGTTTTTCCAATAAGAGCAGCTGCAAGAGCAGAGGGCCCACCTTCGCGATTCGTTCGCGCACCAATCACCGAGTTTGCATAGGATACTGCCGACGATTCACTCCACGCAAGATGCTCTTTGAAACCAGCAAACTCCTTGTAGATGTGATATGGTGTGCAGGTACACTCACATCGCACACCAAGACGTTTATATGCTGAGATAATCTCAAGCTGTTTTTCTGCAAAAGCTTCATCAATTCCCATCTTCCTCCAATTTTTCAGGTCCATTCCTGCTGGATTTAAGATAGAAGGCACCACCACACTACCATGAAGATTGGAAATCCATTCAAGACCAGCATCACCTATCGTTTTATACGAAACACCTGCAACCTGCACACTCTTGATCTGAATCAAACAGTCAGCATCATAAATATCACCAAGTGCTGCGAGGATCTGCATACACTGGGCAAGCGTTTTGCCATATTCTCCATTGTAGATTTTTTCTTCTTCCGTAGTAAGATGCATGATAACCGTAACTCCACAGTTGTGGAAAAAACGCGGTGGAATCTATCGAAATTGAAAAAAGTTCCAAAATTTACAGTTATAGCTTGATTTTTGCTAATATGTCGTTCAAGAAACTGCACACAACGCAAGCAGAAAATAACGTATGATGTATTCTCATTATGTATCGAATTTCGAATGCGAGAGGCCGATGTGCGTTTATACTTTCATATACGTTGAAAAAAATAAAAAAAATGGTTTTCTATTCACATTTTTCGGTCGATGGCAAGCCATGTTTCAGTTGTTGAAACGTCTCTTGTTGTATGAAGAAAATCTTCTACTATTTTTGGGTTTTCTGCCTCGTAGATCCATATTGCATCATATCTACCAAAAGTATGATACACATGTCGAAACTTGATGTCTTTTGGCACTTCTTTTATTATTTTGTCACCAAGAACGCCCACAAAAGTGCGCTTTTCTTTACCAAACTCTGGAGGTTCTTTAAGTATTTTATCACCAAAGTCTCCTGCATTATCCATCATGCCGGGGTTAACTTTCACACATGTTACAAACAACATCTTTGATTCACCTCTTTTAATTCTATAACATTTACTATACAAATACTTATGCAATCTCTTATCTATCAAATATCTATCAAATAATATTCCTGTTCTATTTTACAATTTAAAAGCTGTCAGATTATTATGCTGAATAACAAAGGCTAAATATTTCTAAGCCTAACATATAGTGGATGATCATCGGTACACGTGGAAGCAAGCTTGCTCTTGCACAGGCACTAATTGTTCAGAAAAAATTGCGTTCGCTCGGCATAGAGACAACACTAAAGATTATCAAAACAAGGGGCGATAAAATCACTGATCGTCCGTTACATGCTGTTTCTGGTTTTGGTGCTTTTGTGCGCGAGATTGATGAGAACATGCTTGCAGATGATATTGATATTGCTGTACATTCGATGAAAGATGTGCCAACAGAGCGGCCAGAAGAGTTGACCATAGCAGCAGTGTTAAAGCGTGACTCTCCTTATGATGCACTGCTCACAAGAGACAATGTTACACTTGAGGAGTTACCAGAAGGTACGGTTATCGGGACAGCAAGTCTTCGCCGCCGCTCGCAACTGCTGCGATACCGCAAGGATATTGTTGTGAAGGATATACGCGGCAATATCGATACTCGCCTTCGAAAACTGCATGATGGAGAGTATGATGGTATTATTCTTGCTGAAGCCGGGCTTAATCGTATGAAATGGGATCTGCCATGCAAGAGGCTCTACACAGAGCATTTTTGCCCATCTGCAAATCAAGGCAGCATCGCAGCAGTAACCAGGAAGGACAGTGAAGCAGAATATATCGTAAAGGTGCTTGACCATCCACAGACCAGAATCGAAACCGAGGTGGAACGCATAATAATCAGTGTGCTCGGTGGTGGTTGTGTAGTTCCTATTGCAGCTTTTGCAAAGAGCATGGACAAATACATGCACGTTACAGCAGAAGTGTTATCCATCGATGGAAAACGATACACAAGAGTAGAAGAAGACATTACCTTAGAAGACTATGCAGTGCAGGCACAAGATATCGGTGAAAAACTTAAAAAATCAGGTGGTTATGAACTGATCAATGAAGCTAAAAAATATTTTTCACAGGTGAGAGGGGAAGCATGAGAGAAAGAGAAAATTATGGAGTTGTGTACCTTGTTGGATCAGGCCCAGGGGACCCAGAACTGCTCACGATAAAAGCAAAGAGGCTAATCGCCGAAGCAGATGTTATACTCTATGATCAGCTGCCAGGAGAAGAGATACTTGCTATGATGCCTGATTCTGCTGAGAAAATAGATGTTGGAAAAAGAGCAGGACAGCACACGCTTCCACAGGATAATATCAATAAAATACTTGTTAAAAAAGCAAAGGAGGGCAGGATGGTCGTGCGTCTAAAAGGTGGCGATCCATACGTGTTTGGACGTGGTGGTGAGGAAGCAGCAGAACTGCGGGAAGAGGGTATTCATGTTGAAGTTGTACCAGGGATTACTTCTGCCATTGCAGCACCAGCATGCGCTGGCATACCAGTAACACACAGGGAGCATGCCTCGATGCTTACAATAATCACCGGACATGAAGATTCGACAAAGAATGACACCTCTCTTGACTGGAAGCTTCTTGCGCAGTTCCAGGACACACTGGTCATACTTATGGGTGTAAAGATGCTTGAGCGAAACGTCAGCGAATTAATAAAATACGGCAGAAACAAGGACACGCCAGTAGCTATTATTGAAAAAGGCACCAGAATAGACCAGCGAGTTACCACAGGTACTCTTGCTTCCATTGTAGAGATTGCAAAACAGCAGCAGATAAAAGCACCTGCCGTAATTGTGATTGGGGAGGTAGTGAGTCTGTATAAAGCTTGATTGCTTCGACAACTTGATTGCTTCGTAATCAAGAGTTAATTTCTGCACTCGATTGCAAAGCAATCGAGAATTGAGAGTTGTTTCCGCACACGGAGTGTGTGGTTCTGCACAGCGAAGCTGTACAGTGCTTCTCGTAATCAAGAGTTAATTTCTGCACTCGATTGCTTCGACAACTTGATTGCTGTGCAATCAAGAATTATTTTCTGCACAACGAAGTTGTGCAGTGCTTTGCAATTCCAACCTCTCCACCTCGCTTTGAAAAGCGGAGCATCCACTATGCAACCTTTCAAGCATTATCCCTCCTTTATCGCTCTTTTAATCCTCTCTAAAAACCTTTCAGCATCTTCAATCAATGCTCTTACTTCTTCCATTGAAAATTCTTTATACATACCATAATCAGCGATCTCCCTCTTATCCTCCGCTTTTGTTAAATCTTTACCGTATTCTCTTTCAATTACTCCTTTTATCACCAATTCCCCAATTTTTAACCTCAACCCTCTATGCGTCTTTGTTTGGATCCCTTTCATCGAAAGTAATGCCTTTGAAGCATAATACATCGAATAATACGTCCTACTAACAGCATCTTTGAAAAAACCCTCATTTAAAAGTATTTTCGAGGCTTCTATTCTCTTTTCTGCTTCCTCCAAACAAAAATTAACTTCATCCAATGACCACGCCCTCCTTCCGAACGTCCTTCATAAATAAAAAATTCTCCATATTTTTATATTCCGCAGGAGAAATAAGTTTTATTGAAATTAGTGTATTATATCTAATAAAAATATCAAAAGCCATCTCTTCTAACTTATCCCAGCCCTTCACATTGTCCCCGTTCCAAATGATTAAAACATCTATATCGCTCTCTGTATCGTCTTCTCCTCGTGCAACAGAGCCAAATAGGGTTATATTTTCTATCTCACCCCCAAACATCCTTTTAACTTCGTTTGCAAATTCCTTTGCTATTTGTTTTTTATTCATAAATCATCCTAAGTCATATATATTTAAATACCTTCGGTTAGGTTCTGCGAGGCTTCAGATAATATTCTTTCTCCTCAACACAACATATCCCGCAAGCACGAGTAATCCAATCGAAAACAGTATTATCGTTGGAAGCTCCGGGACTGGGTCTTCACCCTTCATACATTGACAAGTGTCGTAGTAACCATCTCCATTGGTATCAAATGCTACACAAGCACCCCCTGCAGCTGCACAGCCATTATCTGCACATTTTCCACCAATCGGTGTATTAGCAGTTCCGTACAAAGATCTTCTGCAATTCCTGCGATTACCATTCCTATGCTCAAAACAGCCATCAAAAAAATCAATAGTCCGACAATATATCTATTTCGATTCATTTTTCACCCTTACCTCCTTTTTGTTTTATTTTCTTGGTATTCATACATAAGCCCCAGCCGTGCCACGCTCGGATTGAAAAGCGGGGCATCCATTTGCGCCCTTTTATGACACAAGCTTTTTCATCATCCAGATTTCTTAAGTATTAACTACTCGCCATCTTTTTCTTTAGGAGGTGGTAACTTTTTGGGACCAGTCTA
>WNEG01000096.1:0-7589 GCA_012910725.1 Candidatus Ethanoperedens thermophilum
GAAGCTGTACAGTGCTTCTCGCAATCAAGAGTTACTGGTTACCTCTGTTCACGTTGTGTGCAGGTGCCATAATCTTGTGTAATCTCGTGGTTTCAATTTTTTTTTGAGTTCCATCGAAAACACTCTGATTCGATTATCTGTACACACCTTGGACAGAAAAATACCGAAATATATATACGCTATAGCATTCACACGTAACAAGTATCATCTATGTTGGAGGTATAAAAATGGAAAAAAGAATAGTAATAATCGGAGCAGGCGTTGCAGGAAACAACGTATTATTATTTTTGCTAGAAAACAGAAAAGATGAAAAAATAACAGTATTGAAGAGGGAAGAAGCTGGTTACTTCTCTACCTGCGGCATCATGTATCCACTGCAAGAGGTGCACGGGTTAACACTCAAAGATCTTGTCTTAAAAGAGTCAAAAGCATACATTGACCAGGGCGTTGATTTTAGAACCAATACCGAGGTTACGGGGATCAATCTTGATGAGAACAGTATTGATGTGGGAAATGAGAAAATAGAGTATGATGAGCTGGTGATAGCTACCGGAAAGAAGCCTTTCATTCCAGAGATTTTAGGAACAGAGCTTGAAGGCATCTGTACAATCAGCAACGAAATAGATGCAGAGCTTACAGAAAAAGCAATTAAAGATGAAAAGAAGAAGAACGCTGTAGTAATTGGCGGGGGAATGATAGGTCTTGGAGCAGCAATAGCACTCTTAAATAAAAACAAAAAAGTAACAGTTATAGAAAAAAATTCCCATCTGATGCCTGCAATTTTAGACCCTGACATGTCAGCACTTATAAAAGACAGACTGGAAGAAATTGGAATAAAATTTATCACCGACAAACCAGCGACATCGATCAATGGAAAAGGGAAAGTGGAAGGTGTTACTGCTGTTGACGAAGAAATACCAGCAGACATGGTCATAATAGCAGCAGGGGTCTCCCCAAACGTTGATTTAGCAAAAGATGCTGGAGTAGACATAGGTGAGCTTGGAGGAATTGCTACTGGACCAGGACTTCATGTGAGGCGAAACGGAAAGTATCTCAGCAATGTATATGGGGTAGGCGACTGTATAGAAGTCATTGATGGTGTTACCAACCGTTCGATGTTATGCCAGATGGGATCAGCCGGAGCAGCAGAAGCAAAAGTAGTGGCTGATAACACTCTTGGTGGAAGTGCAGTATTTGAACCTTGCTTTGCCCCCACATCAATTCCTGTTGCAGGCCTGAACATTGCCTCTGTTGGAATCACCAGCAGCAGGGCAGCAGAGTATGGAATACAGGTAATAGAAGGGAAAGCAACGAAGATTGCACGATCAGGATACTTCCCAGGTGTGAAAAATATAACCTTGAAGATGCTGTTTGATACAAGCGGTGGATTGATAGGAGCACAGGCAATCTCGGGGGAGCCAGTTGCCGAGAGGATGAATACGTTAATGTATGCAATTAAAAATGGTGTGAATGCAAGAGAGATGTTGTACATGCCGCGAGTGTTTGATGCCTCGGTTGCATTATTAGTTGATATCACGATCGATGCTATCACAGATGCATTGAAAAAAATGTAAAAATGTAAAACAAATAAAATTAGAGGTTTGAATATGGATATAGTAGAAATATCACATGAAACAGAAGAACTGGTTAAGCAGATGCATAAGGAATATCCCGGGCTTACAAAGCCGCTTACTGACTTGTATATAAAAACCGGTGCTGAAGGAGTACTGTCAAAGAAAACAAAAGAAATCATTCTGGTAACTCTTGCAGTTGCCTCGCAGTGTGATTACTGCATAGTATACCATGTGAAACGTGCACTTAAAGCAGGTGTCACCAAGGATGAAATGATAGAAGCCTGCTATCTTGCAACCCTCGTATTTGGCACTTCTGCATGGATGCATATCACTGATGTACTGAAAGCAATCGATGCATTCAAAGATTAAATTTTAATATTTTTTATTTTTATATTTTTTTGTAGTTTATTCAATTCATTGAGATAATGCTTTTTTTATCAGGCGGAACAGGCACACCAAAACTTCTCCAGGGCGTAAAAACACTACTGCCACAGGAAGATATCACAATCATTGTTAATACTGCTGAAGATACGTGGGAGTCGGGAAATCTCGTGTGCCCTGACATCGATACCATATTGTACCTGTTCTCGGACCAGATCGATGAAACAAAGTGGTGGGGAGTAAAACATGATACGTTCCATACACACAATGCTCTCAAAAAACTTGGCGAGAGAGAGCAAATGATGATAGGAGATACTGACCGCGCAAGTCACATCTTGCGAAGCAATCTTATCAGGGCTGGAAAAAACCTGACAGAAGCAACACAAATCCTTGCAAGACAGATGCACATCAAAGCGAGTATACTTCCAATGAGTAACGATTCCGTTGCCACCACACTGCACACAGATAAAGGTTGGCTGCACTTTCAAGATTTCTGGATAACAGAGAGGGGTGCACCACACATTAAACAGGTACGAATAAAAGGAATTGAACGTGCAAAGATAACAGAAAACGTTAGAAATGCAATAGAATCAGAAGATACGATCATCATAGGTCCAAGCAATCCTGTAACAAGCATTGGTCCAATTCTAAGATTGCGTGGAATGAAAGATCTTTTAAAAGATAAAAAAGTAATCGCAATAAGCCCGGTAATAAATAATAAACCTGTCAGTGGACCAGCCGGGAAACTTCTTTCCGCTGAAGGATACAACGTGTCAAGTACTGGTGTGGCAGAATACTATGGAGATATTCTCAGCCTGTTCGTAATAGACAAACAGGACAACACCTCACCAGAAGAATTCGATGTTCCAGTGGTAAAAATGGACACTGTGATGACGTCCACCAAAAAAAGCATTGAACTGGCAAAAAAAATCCAGGAATTTAATGCTTGCATGGGTTCAAATATCCGTTAGTGCCAGAATTTTTCCAGCACCAAACTTTTTTACATCAACTTTGTTCAGTGGGATTTATGTGTTATGAAGTTGCATAACAACCAATACTTTGGTGAAACAATATGCAGCTACTAATTATTCACTCGGATTTTCTGGAGTATGAAACGAAAGAAGCAACACCCATGGCTGAAAAAATAAGTGACGACATGCGTTCTAAAAGAACAGATGAAGCACTTGTAGCTTTCATTGCAGTTGAAAAGGTGGATGAAGCTAACCAGAGCGAAGTTGTGCGTCACGGCTGTGATGAGATAACAAGGGTTGCTGGTGAAGTGAAAGCAAATCGTGTTGTATTGTATCCTTATGCACATTTAAGTCCAAATCTTTCAAAACCAGATATTGCAGTATCGATGTTAAAAGAGATGGAAACACAGCTAAAGTCCGTTTTTGAGGTACTGCGTGTTCCTTTTGGCTGGTATAAAGGATTTACCATCAAATGTAAAGGACACCCACTTTCAGAACTCTCCCGCACCATCCGCCACGCTGAAGATGTTCCAGTCGAGGACGTGGTTTCGGAAGCTGTTAAAGCTGAAGAAAGAGCAAGCTCCAGCTGGATGATTCTTACACCAGAGGGTGAGCTTATCGAGATCGGGGACTTTGATTTTACTAACCATGATAATCTTAAGATTTTTGCAGATTATGAAATAAACAAGAATCGTACAGTGGACAAAGTGCCGCCACATGTGAAACTGATGCGCCGTCTTGAAATCGCTGATTATGAACCTGCCTCTGACCCGGGAAATATGCGATTTTACCCAAAAGGACGGTTGATTAAAAGCTTGATTGAAAACTATGTACTCGAGGAGGCGGCACGTGCAGGAGCAATGGAAGTTGAAACACCACTGATGTACGACATGAACCAGCCAACACTAAAAAAATATCTTGACAGGTTTCCTGCGCGTCACTACTCAATTGAATCCGACAAGAAAAAACTGTTTTTGCGGTTTGCAGCATGTTTCGGTCAATTTTTAATGAACCATGACATGACCATCTCTTACCGCAACCTGCCGTTCAAAATGATAGAACTTACCAGGTATAGCTTTCGAAAAGAGAAGCGTGGTGAACTTGCAGGACTGCGGAGACTTCGAAGCTTTACCATGCCAGATATGCACACACTCTGTATTGATATGGGGCAAGCGTTAGAAGAATTCTATCAGCAATATAATATGAGCATGCGCATGTTAGATACCATAGGACTTGATTTAAACGACTATGAGGTGGCTGTTCGTTTCACCAGGGACTTCTATGATAGCAACAAAGAGTTCATCACCAAACTTGCCAGAACAGTAAAGAGACCTGTTCTTGTAGAAATGTGGGATGAGCGTTTCTTCTATTTTGTGTTAAAATTCGAGTTTAACTATATCGACTGCCTCGACAAGGCAAGTGCACTTTCAACAGTACAGATCGATGTGGAAAACGCTGAACGTTATGATATCAACTACATTGATTCCAAAGGACATGCTGCAAGACCGTTAATACTGCACTGTTCCCCAAGCGGGGCTATAGAACGATGTATATATGCCCTGCTTGAAAAAGCACAGATGACTGCAGACTCTGGCGCGCTTTCGGTACTCCCACTCTGGCTTTCACCTACACAGGTGCGTATTGTACCGGTAGCAGATCACCACATCGAATACGCCAAACAAGTAGCATCACAACTACGATGCCGCGTGGATATTGACGATCGCAACCAGAGCCTCAGCAAAAAAATACGCGATGCTGGCAGAGAGTGGGTGCCTTATGTAGCAGTAGTCGGGGACAGTGAAGTTAAAAATCAGAATTTAACAGTGACCATCAGGGCAGAATCAGATCCAAAGAAACCTTGGAAGGTGGTGATGACTGCTGCAGAACTGGAGCAAATGATAGACGAGCAGAACACAAAAAACACACCTTATAAACCACTTCCACTCAACACGCTACTTTCGCTCAGGCCAAAGTTCGTATAGCCACTGCACACTTCGTTGTACAGAAAATCACCAGTAACTGCACAACTTTGTTGTACAGAAAATCACCAGTAACTGCACAACTTCGTTGTACAGAAAATCACCAGTAACTCTTGATTATGAAACACTGTACAACTTCGTTGTGCAGAAAATCACCAGTAACTCTTGATTGCAAAGCAATCAAGTTGCAAAGCAATCAAGTTGCAAAGCAATCAAGAAAGGAAATAAACAAATACTACCGATTTAATACTATGGAAATATCATGCTAAAAGTAGGCATTGTGGGTTGTGGCACCATCGGAACAATACTCTCCAGGGCTATAACAGAACATCCTACTGACATCGAACTGGTATCTGTCTTCGACAGACATATTGGATATTCAGAGAAACTCACGTCAACACTTGCTTGCACGCCAGCAATAGAAGATGTGCCACAGATGGCAGAGCACGTTGACATCATTGTCGAGTGTGCATCAATATCAGCGGTGCCAGAGGTGGCAAGAACATCTCTCATTAATGGATGTAGCGTGATGATTATGAGTGTTGGTGCACTTTCAAACACACACCTTAAAAATGAGTTGATCAATCTTGCAGAAAAAAACAATGCCAAAATACACATACCTTCTGGCGCCATCATTGGAATCGATGGAATTAAAAGTGCAAAGATTGCAGGAATAAATAAAATAACCCTGAGAACCAAAAAACACCCGGGAAGCCTTAAAGGTGCCAGCTACACAAAAGAGAAAGGCATCAATCTCGACGCTATTAATAAAGAAACCATGATTTTCAAAGGAACAGCGAGAGAAGCTACTGATGCTTTTCCTGCCAATATCAATGTTGCAACCACACTTGCTCTTGCATCAGGAATTGAAAACTTCAATGTTGAAATATATGCAAACCCAGAACTTCGAAGAAATGTGCACGAGATAACAGTTGAAGGTGGCTTTGGAAAGTTCGAAGTCCTGGTTGAAAACGTAGCTTCACCTGCAAACCCGAAGACAAGCTATCTTGCCGCCCTTTCAGCCATCACAACACTTGAACAGATGACAAACCCTATACAAATAGGCACCTGACTTTGAAAGCTCAAAATACATACAATATAATATTTGTCGAATAAAAACAAGAAGGCATTTTGTCCCATATCTATTTATACTGCAATGTTTGATGTGCAATGAATTATGATGTTGCAAGGTGATCGCTTTGGATGATAATAAAGAACTTGACGATAATACTATAGTGCGGTGGACTCCACTCGGAGGAGCGCCAATATCTATATTAGAAGAAATAGCAGATGAATTCGATCTTGAGACTGAAATAGAAGATGCGCAGGCTTCTGATGCATACATCCAGCCATACGATGAAGGTGATGATGATTCATACTCAAATAATATGTCGGATGATATTGGAGGTGGAAGTGGACCTCGCAATTTTATTAGTTTCATAGGCACCAAAGCAGAGGTTGATAAGGCATACATTCGTTTCAGAGAACTGATGATAGAACGTATTAACCGATTATAGCCGTCATAAACTTTACAGTAATGGTAACATTGACAGATAATTTTTTTCATAAACGCCTTGTTATCTCCTTAGCTTATCTTGTTTGCATAACCTGTGCAGAGCTTCTTACAACCCGTAGTCCCGGGTATGGCATTACATTTCATGGTCTCATTATTTTTGCACTATTTATTCACTCCTCATTAACAAATGACCAGGATCTCTCTAAATGGCTAATTGTTCTTATAATCGCGCCTCTTATCCGAATACTTAGTCTTTCCACGCCTTCTACACAGTTCAGTTACTTCGCATGGTTTCTAATAATAAGCCTTCCTATCTACATTGCAGTATTTACCTGCATACGTATTCAGAACATCGATCTAAAAGATGTTGGACTTGTCCTTCCAAAATTAAAATTTCTGCCGATTGAAATCGCAACCATCTTTCTTGCTTTTCCTCTTGGTCTAATGGAATATTATATATTAAAGCCTGGAATAATCGTTGAATTTAGCTTTGAAGCTATGGTCATACCTTCACTAATTATGATAATATCCACAGGTTTTTTAGAAGAATTATCATTTCGCGGGCTCTTGCAGTATCATGCAACAAGAACAATGGGATTTTATGGCATCATTTTCATATCTGCTCTTTTCGGGTTTCTGCATATTGGAAACCTCAGTTTTTCTGATGTCTTCTTCGCAGGAAGTGTTGGCTTTATTTATTCGCTGGTGGTAAGAAAAACAGGATCCATATACGGGGTGACTATCTCACATGGCATTATAAATATCATGCTGTTCTTGATCGCTCCGCACTACTTTTAAGTTATAATTCAAGCTTCCAGATTTTATCTCCGACATGGTGGATTGATTTTACAGCCCTGCCCTGTGATTTTGCCATATCTGTGCCATCTTCCAGTGCTTCGCCAATAGCAAGCGGTTTGTCATATCGTTCCTCGGTAATTACGACAATATCCCCAGTTTGTATGCTTTCATCTGCTTTAATGATGCCAGGCGCCATCACATTAGCTCCATTGACGATAAAAGGTACAGCACCACTATCTACCACTACTCTCGGTTGTTTGATATCAAGATGCATAATGCCTTTTAATGTTGGCAGGAGCCGGTGGTCAACCAGAAAAAAAGCAGGCATTCGGTCAATAATAATAAGCATCCGCCCATCAAATTCTGCAAT
>WNEG01000096.1:7791-8361 GCA_012910725.1 Candidatus Ethanoperedens thermophilum
TGTATGGGATTTGTCAACTACTCCTCCCTGACGGAAGGGGTTTGGAACTTTCCCCGAATGGAATTTCCGTATGGGTGGCTGACATCAGGGCGACCAACCCTTACCTTCCAGACGTGGGAAGGGGCACCCCTGTTTACCATACAGACAGGCATGGTCAATCGCCCGCAATCCAGTTGCCCGGAATCCTGGCATGGCAAACGTGTTATCGTGTATCGGATTCAAGCTGTTGCCTCTCAAGGAGTGCCTTGCCATCTCAGGAACCAATACGACAAACAAACAGTAACTCAACAAGATATAAGCATTTCGGTAAGCGTGTAATTCCTCCCCACCCTTTCGGGTAATCAGTTGAATAAAATTGAAAAAGCTATAAAACAACCTTTCTGTACGACTGCTGCCTGAAAAACTTAACCACCGTAAATTTAATCATTGCTTCGATATCGTATCTGAAATGCCAATCTTTATCGCTGTAGAAGTTATGTTTTATATGCAGTGCAATGTCTTCTATATCCAGGAAAAACAAAAACTGGCATATCGAGACATTTTTAAAAGCCAGACAGTTCTCAAGGGAGT
>WNEG01000061.1 GCA_012910725.1 Candidatus Ethanoperedens thermophilum
AGTTCTGCACAGCGAAGCTGTACAGTGCTTCTCGTAATCGAGAGTCAATTTCTGCTTGCGTTGTATGCAGTTCTGCACAGCGAAGCTGTACAGTGCTTCTCGTAATCGAGAGTCAATTTCTGCTTGCGTTGTATGCAGTTCTGCACAGCGAAGCTGTACAGTGCTTCTCGTAATCAAGAGTTACTGGTTACCTCTGTTCACGTTGTGTGCAGGTGCCATAATCTTCTCGTAATCTCGTGGTTTCAATTTTTTTGAGTTCCATGATTGGGTATGTTATTTCGTTACACACTCTAATCTCATGGTTTTATGTGGATTTCCACACGATATTGAGCATGTTCTAAATGACTATAGCAATCGTCTGCACTTTTCAACAAAACTTGTGGCAAACCGTGGATATGATGCCGCATGTATGTGGAGATATGTTGCAATTGTGTTCTCCTTCATGAGGCCGTCCTGTTTGTTGTATATACCGGTTCCACGCTCTGTTTTGATTGCAAAAGTGGCATCCTCTGGCAAATCAAGTATCTCGGAGTGGTGGAATTCATGCGCTTTGATACTGGTGTTCTTAACTCCTATTGGCGTGTCTTTCATTATGCGTGCCACCGTATAGGTCACAACCCGTTTATGAGTAAGATGTGTATTTCCCGGCAGTGCTCCTATCATTTCATAGCTTCCCGGCTCAACTTCTGCCATATGATATTTGCTGTGGTTTAGCCTGGTTGTGACGATGTTTTTGGTAAGGTACATGAGACCGCCGCATTCACCAAAGATCGGGCAGCCGGATTGTGATGCATTATATATGCTCTCTCGCATGGTTTTGTTTTTTTCAAGCTCTTCTGCAAAAAGTTCGGGATAGCCGCCACCAATATATAAACCATCAACTTCTGGAATCTTTTTATCATGAAGCGGACTAAAATAAGTTAGCTTTGAACCTTCAAGCTCTAATAATTCAAGATTGTCTCGATAATAAAAATTGAATGCTTCGTCGAGTGCTACGCCAACTCTGACAACAGGTGGTTTTCCGTGTTCTACATACAATGCTGGTGGCAGCTCTGGCAGAGGGGGTGCACTGCGCGCAATTTCAAGCAATTGCTGCATATCAACTCCCTGTTTGGTTATGCTTTTTACGCTGCCAAGACGTGCATCAAAATCATGCAACCTGCGCCGTCCTTCAATAGCAGGCATGAGTCCGAGATGTCTCATGCTTATCTGCATGCCTTCATCTCTTGGTATCACGCCAATAACAGGGGTGTCGGTGTAAGTTTCAATAGCTTTCTTCGCTTTTTCACTGTGAGATACGCTCCCGATATTGTTTAAGATAACACCAAGAATTTTTACCCCCGGATCAAAAGCAGTGTAGCCTTTTACTATTGCAGCAGCACTCCTGGTGATGCTTCGGGCATTAATTATCAATACAACCGGACAGTCCAGTATTTTAGCTATTTGTGCCGTACTCCCGGTGTCGCTTGTTGCATCCAACCCTTCATATAAGCCGCGTACGCCCTCGATAATCGAAATATCAGAGCCCTTTGAAGCATGCTGAAAGATCTCATGAATCGTACTACTCTTGCACAGGTAACCATCAAGGTTTCGAGCAGGTCTTCCAGTAATCTCGGTGTGATAACCAGGATCAATGTAATCCAGACCCACTTTGAAAGGCTGCACCGTATATCCCATATCTTTAAGCGCCGCCATTATCCCCATGGAGATTGTGGTCTTTCCAGATGAAGAGTGATCAGCAGCAAGCATCACACGTGGAAGATTTAGTAATTGCGTCATTTATTATACTCCATGACCTGTACAATTCCTGCTTATTATATAAATATCCTGTTCCATAAAACTTCCTGTATTGGACACCTTTGAGGCAGAAGCTATATCTGTGAAAAACGAGACACTGTTATACGAAATTGGGTGATGGAGTTGTTATGAAAAAAAGCGATGACGAAGGACAGTGTGGTGATAGTTTCAATCGACTAAACAAAATATCGAAAAGATTAGTCAATACGTTATTGATTGCTGCAGGAACCTTTTTTGTGGGGCTTGCAATTGTTGGAATATTTTTGCCTGTTTTGCCTACCGTTCCCTTTCTATTACTTGCCAGTGCATGTTATGCTAAAAGTTCAAAAAGATTTCACAACTGGCTTTTAAATAATAAATGGTTTGGGATCTACTTTAAAAATTACCAGAAAGGAGAGGGAATTCCATTAAAAATGAAGATATTGTCCATTTCTTTGTTATGGGTGACAATAATATTTTCAGGAGTCTTTATCGTTCACATTCTTTTTGTAAGGATTATTTTGATTCTAATAGCTATTGGCATTACTATTTATGTCCTTCACATTAAGATTTTAAAACAACAGGCTTGAAACAGACAGTGACCGCATTACCAATGAAGCAGAAGCTATATCTGTGAAAAACGAGATACTATTATGTGAAATATATGAAATAAGCGGTGGATGTTAAAACAATGGATGGCACCATCGCAGTAATTAAAAAGTAATATTGGTTGTGATATCTATGGGATTAATAGACAGAATGAGCACAGTAGTAAAATCTAAAGTAAGTAAAGTCCTTGACAGGTTTGAAGACCCGAGAGAGACGCTGGATTACTCCTACCAAAAACAGCTTGAAATGCTGCGAAAAGTAAAGCGCGGCGTGGCAGAAGTGGCAACATCCAAGAAACGACTGGAAATACAGCGCACAAAACTACAGGTAAACATCGACAAACACACCTCGCAGGCAAAAGCCGCTCTTGAAGCAGGAAGAGAAGACCTTGCACGAACAGCACTCACACTTAAAGCGCAGGAACAAACACAGTTCGAACAGCTAACCCAGCAGATAGTAGGTATGGGGCACGAGCAGGAAAAACTCGTAGCAACTGAGAAAAGACTCTCGGCAAAGGTTGAATCCTTCCGAAGTAGGAAAGAAACAATCAAGGCGCAGTACTCGGCAGCAGAAGCACAGGTTAAAATCACAGAATCAGTAAGCGGCATCGGTGAAGAGATGACTGATGTGGGACTTGCCATACAACGGGCTGAAGACAAAACCGAAAATATGCGCGCAAGATCAGAAGCGCTTGATGAACTAATTGAAACAGGCACGCTTGAAGACACGCTTGAAAGCGGGGATTCGATTGAGCGAGAACTTGCAGCCATAAAACAGAAAAGTACAGTGGATGAAGAGCTTGAAGCCCTGCAAAGAGAGGTGAACAAATAATGATAGCCAGATTAATGGGACTTGGACAATACCACATAGAAGACGCATACATCAATGATCTTAACACGATAGACAACCGAATTGTAGAAATCGTGGAAAAGGATGACAACGACAACTTCCAAAAAACGTACCCTGAACTAATATCGTACGTGCAGAAACATGGCACACCAGTACCAGACGGAGAAATCATCGAATCAGATATTATCATACCGCCAGACGACCTCACACTCGAAGAAGCCAAGAAGATATTCAAAGGAGAAGGGATAATCGAAGACTGAGAAGGGGCAACTGATAATTTATCCTATCAAACACCAAAGAAACAGATACTTAAATATGAAACAGCCACGATTTTAAGTATTGTTTAAGCACAGTGTAAAGGTATAAAAATCATGTATAAAAATATAAATATGAATTCAACGATAAAATTCCATAATAGGTTGTGGAGTTAGAATCATGTGCGAAATAACGACCCTTGGCGATTTGAAGGGAAGACTGCAAGCAGGATTTGAGAATAACGAAGAGTCGTTAGAGACATTTGGGAAGACTTACTCAACCCAGCTAAAAGCATACCTGATAGAGAGTAATAGAAGTGTAGGCGATGCAGGCTGCCCTATCGGGAATTGGCGAGGACTTGACTCGACTGGTTGGTATGGGAACCTAGATGAAAAACTTCCAAACACATTGTTTCTGGATGGGACGAGAGAACGAGTGTGGATAATCTACAGTATACTGGATGCTGCCGAATCGGATCTGGCAATCAAGAACTGGGTTGAAAGCAGAAAAGGACTTGATCGATGCTGGCTATCAAGAAAACAACTGTTGCACTGGGAGAGTATGGAACACTGGAGTCAGAGCGGTCTGGGACTCAGGTTCGCTGATGGTCTTTATCCTGAAGAAGAGGCTGGCAAGTTCAGTCTCAAAGCATGGTATGGGGCAAACCGATATATTGAAGGTCTGGATGAAGTTATTGAGAAAGCAAAGGAGAGATTTGCTATCTATAGCGCAAGGTGGCAGAAAAGAAGAAACGGCGCTGTGGCAATCTCTGCAGAATGGTACAGCAATGGGAAGGCCACCATCAACAGAGCAGTAGATGTTGATGAGGTTCTGTTATCCATTTCCGAGATGGCGAATCGGTACGATGATGCCATCTCTGATGCAACCGAACTTCGCGACACAACCATGGGCGCTTTCGAGATTGATTTTACTCAGGAGATTGATCTGGATGCTTTTTCAAATACCGTTGCAAAGGGCACGGGCGATATGAAACTGTGGTTGGTGGAAACCGAAGCCGAAGCCGATTTCAGAAGGTTCAGGGGCGTGGATTTGCATACGTGGGATCGTGTTTTGCTGGATGTTGGTCATGACTTCGCATATCTCACAATTCCGGGCAAAGGCTGTGTCAATGCAGCACCTCGAATCGCAACCATTCAGGGAGAAGATAATGCTGGAAAGACCTCCATCTTCCATGACGGGGTGGAAATCTTTGCCTGAACAGGATGATCGGATGGTCTTGTGGCGCAACACGATTCAATTGTTCTACCAGTACAATCGACCCAATTTTGTTGGACCTTTCAAAGCTGCCGGATTCAGATATAATGTAGAACCGCTCTTTCTATCTTCTGAGCAGGGTGAAAATTTGGAACCTGATATAGTGGCAAGTTGTGAAACTGGCTGGCTGATATTAGAGTTGACAACTCAACCAAAGTCCAAGGAACCGACACTTGATCGGTACAGATCGATAGATCCTCGTGACCTTAGCCAGTATGGGCTTTCTGTCCATGACGGTGAACCCGACGTTATGACAAGCCGATTATCAGATAATGTTGATGATGGTCCATATTGCCAGATTACCGTAGATAACATTCTTAAAATAGAAAAAGAAGACTATCTCCAAAACCAACGTCTGAAAGATGAATTGATCAATGCAGAAGGGATGGATTTAAGAAGACTTCCGGAAATACCCATCGCCATAGTGCCAGAAATGGCTGGGAAATGGGGGGAGATTCGCAGAGGGTTAATTGAAATAGTCATGCAGATATTTGATCCGAATAGCGATGGAAAGACGCCGGTGCAAGTGGTGGATGATGGATTGGAAAGACTGTCCGACAAGATAGGACCTGCTAAGAGAAGTCAGCTAATATCCAAAGTAAATAATGCAATGGAAGACCTGATCCAGAATCACCTTTCTGAGTATCTCGAGTTTAAAGATGGCAGGTATAGAGCCACTGAGAAATTCAAAACGCATCATAAGACGATGGAATTTATTGCCTTGAGATTGAAGGAGTGGTCCGGCATCCCACAAACTATACAAGTCCCACTCTTCGAAAGTGAGTGACCACCCACACCCAAAGATCCAACCATCAAAGAATTCATGCCACAAGAAAGTGGTTACCAGATATCCACAATTCGAAAGATCTGACGGAGGTATAAAATGGGCGATAAAAAATCTATAAGTACGATCGTTAAAATGCTAAGACTTCATGACCCCGACTTGAGAGGGAAATTTAAGATTAAAGAAATCGGCGTTTTCGGGTCTTATGTCAGGGGCGAGCAGAAGGCTGATAGCGACATAG
>WNEG01000069.1:0-9420 GCA_012910725.1 Candidatus Ethanoperedens thermophilum
TTGTGCATGGCAAGCGCAGCGGCAGGTACGGGGGCTCATGCATGGTTATGTACCGGAGACCGAAAAGGTTTATAAGGATACCTCGAATACCTGAATCAAGAGGTTTAAAAGATGCAGATAGTCGAATCATCGGTGGCAAGAGATATGATAACGAGGCTCACACACATCCAGAATGAGATTGGGGACCTGGTTGAAGAGATGGAGACTATAAGCGATGAATATCTGATGAGGGATATCGACGAGAGCAGGAAGGATTTTAAGGAAGGTAGATATCATATTCTCAAAACAGATGAAGATATAGATGAGTTTTTCAGTGATTTGGAAAAAGAATGACTCGGATAGAATTATCTGAGAAGTTTAAGAACCAGATTAAGAAGATAAAAGATGAAGCTGTGATGGATAAGATCAAAAAGGAGTTTAAAGCACTGCTGAAAGATCCAACTCTTGGAAAGCCACTGAGATACTCATTGAAGGGATTGGAGATCGATGCGAATTGGAAAGTACAGATTGATCTATGCGACCCATGGGGATGTGGTAAGAGTGTATTCATTTGAACACCGGAAGAGGATTTACAAACGATAGTTAGAAAGGCATCTGTTTAACATTTGCAGGATGATTTTTTTCATTGTGAAACAATCCAATAGTAAAATCTGCATTTCAGGTATGGTTCGGCGTTGATGTGATCAAGAGGGTGGCATGACCAACAACAGGATGCTTATGATTGTGCTTAATCGCCGCAGCGGTTTGTGCATGGCAAGTGCTGAAGCGAGCGCCTGATGAGATGAATGCGACGTTTGAAGGAAGTTACGACACAGAAGTAAACAACAACCATAAAATAACAAGAGGTATTTAGAGAGTGTTATGAATATGCTTACAAACACAGAAGGCGAATCCGCAGTGCGCCTTGCACGGGAATCCATCGAATCGCATCTTGCTGGTATGCCAAATCCACGCATACCAGATGATGCCATATTTCAACAACAAAGAGGCGTGTTTGTCACTCTCAACACCATAAAGCACGAACTGCGCGGCTGCATTGGGGTACCCTATCCAGTCATGTCTCTTGCAGATGCCCTGCTGACTTCCTCAAAGGATGCAGCCACAAAAGATCCGCGATTTCCACCACTTTCAACAAAAGAATTGCAAAAGATAGTAATAGAGGTTACGATTCTTACAACCCCGGAAAAGCTTGAGGGCAAACCGACTGAACTGCTGGAGAAGATTGAGATTGGAAGAGATGGGTTGATCGTCAAGTATGGGTATTACCAGGGACTGCTCCTCCCACAGGTAGCAACAGAATACAATTTTACTACAGAAGAATTCCTATCCCAGACCTGCATGAAAGCTGGGCTGCCCCCCAACTGCTGGCTTACAGGTGCTGAAATATATGCTTTTAAAGGGCAAATATTTGGGGAGCTAATACCAGGGGGCAGCGTGCAGGAGAAGGGATCCCGCGATGTTTGATTATTCCATCCAGTTCAAATATAATTTTTTTTCACACACGTATAAACGAATTCCTCAGGTGCCATCACTGGAATCTTATCTGAAAGCCATCTAAAGTGTTTAACATTATCTGTTATCAAATAGCTTCCCTCTGATTCTGCAACACTTCCTATGACATAATCTCTTGCATGATATTTGAAAGGAAACTGTTTACCAAATTTAATCGCATTCTCAGTAACTGAATCAGATAAATCCACATCTACAAAGATTATCTTAGCATTCAATTCGTTTAAATCGCTATCAAAACCATCTTTTCCAATATTAAGACGTTTATACCACAGGAGTGTTTCCATATACACAACCTCTGAAATATGCGCTTCAAAAGATATCTTATTATAAATTAACCAATCAATAAATTTCCTATTCTTAAAAACTGTGCTATCCAGTCCTATTTTCAAATTTCCATTCCCCACCTGTTGGATATAACCTCAAAAATATCAACTTTCGCCTCTTCGATGATCTTTGCACGCTGTGCCAATCGTATGTTTGAACTTCTAACGTCAGCAGATGCTTTTTCCATGATTTCGTTTGCCATTTCAAATTCTGCGTCTTTTTGTTTCTTTTCCTTGAAAATGGATTCAAAAATAAATAATGCGGTTTCAATGACCTCCTTTTTACTGATGTTTAAGTGCCTTGCAATGTCCTCTAACCTATTTTCCATCTCATCATCTATCATTACAGTACTCATGAATTGTCCTAAGTTACATGTACTTAATATACTTTTGTTCAAGTTTATATTTCAAGAAACTGCACACTTCGTTGTGCAGAACTGCACACTCCGTGTACAGAAAACAACTCTTGATTACGAAGTGTATGTGTTTAGCTAACCACAAGATTACACAGATTTTCACGAGAAAATATGAATATGTAAAATATAAAATGCAAATCTAACCAATATCGCGTGCCCAATACCATCTTCTTGTGTTAATCTCGTGGAATCTCGTGGTTTTTTTCGCCTCAGCTCGAAACACGTACTACGAAGTAATCAAGTTGCGAAGCAATCAAGTGCAGAAAGTATGTATCGAATTTCAGTAGCAAGAGACCGAGGTACGTTTATACTTTCCTATACGTTGAAAAGTGTAAGGTAAAATAAATCAGGCAGTTATATTCAGACCTCTATTATCCTTTGTACTGGCTCTGGGTAGTCTCTATGATTCGCTTAGCTGTTTTTTTGCCAATCCCTTCAACCCCAATAAGCTCTTCTTCGCTGGCTGTTGTAATAGCTTTGATCTGTTTGAAGTGATTAAGAAGTTTCGCTGCTGCGACTGGCCCTATATTAGAAATAGCTGCTATCACGTATTCCTGCTGTTCTTTCAAAGTCTGGCTTGTTTTTTTGCCGTGCACCTTTGGGATTCGCTTCTTATTTTCCTGTTCCCTTCTTGCTATCGTATAAATAATAGCTGCTGTTTCTTCTTCACTATCTGTTGGAATGATTGATATGTTAAAGTCCACGGCAATGCTTGCAAGGATGCCTCGAATAGCATTTGGGTGAATGCGTCTTTGTGTGTAGAGATCACTTCCTTCAAGTATGATGATTGGACGCTCATAGCTCCTGGACAAATCGCCAAGCTGTGCAAACAGGTCACGTCCCTCTTCTATAAAGGTTGATAAAAGGTCTGCGGTGGTTTTTCTCTCAACACACACACGATCGCTTAGAACGTAATCCCCAACCTCGAGTGTGTGCAGTATTATGTAAGCACCGAGTTTCTCAAGCTCTCTTGCGACAGTAGAACGAATCTCTCGCTGGTCAATGTATATCTGCGGTACTATCATGTCTTTGGATGCTGTAAAATCGAGAAGCTGTCTCTGTGGTGGGTTTTTCATATCTACCGTATTTACAGCAGTGGAGTTGTTTTGCTGCAGGGTGATTGCTTCCAAGTCCTGTGATGAGGGGTTGATACTGATATTTTTAAGATCGCACCTGAATTCTTCTATCATCTTCCGCATCTGTTTCTCTTTGTGAACGCTGCTCCAGTAGTAAGCCTCGTCCCGGCTACCACGTGCAGCAAGGACTGTGATGCGTCCCTCATGTTTTCTGCCAGTGCGTCCTTTTCGCTGGATGCTTCGAATCTCTGATGGCACTGGCTCGTAGAATACTACAAGGTCTGTTGCAGGTATGTCAAGTCCCTCTTCTGCAACAGATGTTGCTACAAGCGTGTTATATTCTCCTTTTTTAAAGTCCTTGATGATTGCTACTTGCTGTCGCTGGGTTAGCCCATTATCCCTGTATTTATTCGCTTGTCCAACAAATCTTACTGCTTTTATTCCTTTGATTTCATTTAATGCGTTTGTTACCAGCTCTGAAGTGTCTCGATAATTGGTAAACACAATGATACGGGAGTCTGGGTTGCGGGAGAGCTCTTCCTGTACGATTTCCTCTACCATTTTTATTTTTGGATACGATATATCTATATTTTCCAGTTCATGTATCGTCTTTAACACACGAACATCCTCCATCAATCGCTTGGAGGCTTTGCTGCCACCTTTTGAGTTTGCTTCGTGCTCCAGGCGTTTGAAGTATTTTAAGAGTGCATCTGGCCCCTGCGTCTCAGCAAGCTCGATTGCATGGCTGATCTTGAAGACCTCTGCAACCAGGGATACTGATTGATAGGTTTGTTGGTTTGGAAAGCTTCGAATTTGCCCCTGGAGTCGTTTTTGTAGTTCAAGCAGTTCAGTTTTAGTAATTCTTTTTTGTCGTGGCATGATTGTTCCAAGCTCTGCAAGCTTTTTTATTTTTTCATCCATCACAGCAGTGAGCAGTTTGTTTAACCCCTTTAGTTCCACTGGAATGTTCACGATTTTCCATTGTATTTCTCTCTCGAATACGTATGGCTGGATATCGCCATCATACTCGTCGCGCAGTTCAATATTAGTAAGATTGAGATTGCTGCACACATCAGTTATCTTTTCAACAGTACTTCCGGGACTTGCAGTAATACCAAGTACGAGTGGATCTGCCGCCTCTTTGAAATAACGCTCTGCAATATATACATAAGCGTAGTTGCCAACCGCCCTGTGCGATTCATCAAAAGTGATGTGAGCTACGTCATCGATGTTTATGCGTCGCGATAGCAGGTCATTTTCAATCACCTGCGGGGTTGCTACGATGATTTTTGCGCCGTTCCACATCTCCATCCGCTTTGCTGGTGGTATGCTCCCGGTAAAGGTGATGATTTGTTCTTCTGATAGTTTCAGCACACTTTTAAAGAAAGCTGCGTGCTGTTCCACGAGCGGCTTTGTTGGAGAGAGCATCAGTATTTTACCTTTTGAAAGACGCTGTACTATAACCAGCAGCGCTACGATTGTTTTGCCAAGTCCCGTTGGAAGCACCACCAGACTGGACTCTTTTAAAGCTGCTGCTGCAAGATTGAGTTGATACACGCGCTTTTCCACAGTACCTGGTTTTACTGATGGATGTACAATGTATTCCATGGATATTGATCACTACAACATGGACAACACTATATGAATTCATCGAGGAGCACGATTGGGTTCTATTCGACGAATTTGCATATCAGTTCACCTCCGGCCGGGTCTGTGTAACAGGTTCCATCACACCACTTTAAGGTCCGTTAAGAATTAACCTGAACAACTATTGAGCACTGTTACAATCTGTTATTATGTCATGGAAGAATATGCCATCAAAAAAGTATTCGAGACTGTGGAAGGTCATTTGAATGAACGGCAGCAGAGGCTGTTAACTGCCGCAATGGCAGATACCATTGGTTACGCGGAATCTCGATACTTTCCCGAATAACGGGTATGTTGCGTACCACAATCACGTCAGGTCGTAAGGAATTGGAAGAAAACCGCCAACTGATCCTTCTCATCAGGGAGACGCCTTTGAACACCATACACCTTGGAAACATGCTGCGGTTAAAACACGCTGGTGCACACATCCTGCCCGCATCACCAGCATTCTACCACAAACCCACCAGTATCAACGACCTGATCGATTTCATCACAGGACACATACTCGACTCCTGAAAATAGAGCACGACCTATACAGGCGATGGGGTCGGGGATTCGTCAGCACGAATGTGACTGTGAGCGATATGAGTATCATCCTGGCTCGCATGAGGTCGATAAACGCTAACAGAGATGCCGGACCCTGGGCGATCAGAGAAGATAAAAAAATGCCAAATAAAATAAGTCTAAGGAGATAGTTCTGTAAATTATCTCCCATCTCAAAACTAAAAGTAAAAATTGATACGGATAAAATATTCAAGAACTGCTCTACCACAAAAGTTCAAAGACGACAGAGATATATACGCATGTGAGTAACAGAGGTGTAGGCAAGATTAAAAGTCCCTTAGATAGGTTGTTTGAAAAGAAGGGCGGTGATGGATATGAAAGCGCCATTATGCAGCCTGACGACGTAAACTACGCTTATGCTGTTTATGGCTCCATCTGGTCAAAATATCTCAGTCTCGGAGGTGCTGAAGGTATCTTAGAATATCCCTTAAATGACGAATCTGACTCACCTTCTTCATCTATCAGTGGTGCCGAATGCAGATATAACAAGTTCTACGGTGGTGATATAGTTCACCATGCTACCGGACCTGAGGCAGGTTTGACTGTTTTTCTTGGGCATGGTATCTTTCAATAAATGGGAAGAATTAAGTTATGGTGAAAGCGTCCTTGGATTGCCAACTTCGGATGAGGGGGAAGCGTCTCAATCTGGTGCAGAAGGTTTTGACACCACTGGCGTTGTTTGTGACTTTGAGGGAGGGCATATTTGCTGGCATCGGACAGGAGAATACAATGATAAAGCCTTTGAGACTCATGGAGCAATTGACGGTATCTATCATGGAGAAAGCGGCTCTGGTAGCTGGCTTGGATTTCCCATCACTGATGAATATAAAGATTCGGGAACAAGTTATGCAAGAAGTGATTTTGAAGGCGGCTACATAACTACTCCAGATGGTATTAATTACTACGCCCATCCTTATGACCTGCCAACACCAACACCAACACCAATGCCTACATCAAGTCCATCCCCAATCATTATCGAAGACGCCGATAGCATTTGGAATACCTCTACTGCACATTCACCAGACGTAATTAATACAACGAGCAATGTTACTTCAAGAATATTGGCAGAGTATGCAAACTCGATTTACCGCAATGATTTATATAAAATCACTACTGACCTCGCCAATCTGACATACGAAATGCCGTCAAAAATAATAATTGAATACGCAAACTCAAACTATTGTGAAAAGTTAATCTTCCCAAAAGAACTCATAAATGACACTACACCGCCAATAATCACAAACATAACCATAACAAGTATAACAGACAATTCTGCAACAATAAAATGGGATACGGATGAAATTGCTGATAGTTTGGTCAAGTATGGCAAAGTATCAGCAATTTACACTGAAGATAAAGACGATCCGCTGTTTGTGATAGATCACATAATTTTATTGACGGGATTAGAAACATGCACAGCACATTACTTTGTCGTTAACGGTTAACCTTGAAATAAACCAAGGACATTTTTGACGATGAATTTCTGTCTCTTTATCTCATCTACACTGCCGTCCACATGCTCTATTTTCACACTCAAATCCATCTTCTCTAAGTCTATTGTGTTAAAGGTAAATAAGTTTATGTAGCTCGTATCTAACGAGATATCCCGTCCCAGAATGTTTATAAATCCCTTTTCGTCCTCTTTGCCTTTCTCGCCTTTCCTCCTTACAATCCTCAGGAAGTATATCTTCTTCTGTCTGAACTTCTTTACTGCTCTGTTCTCCAGTTCATCCAACCTGGAATCGGTCATAAATTTCGGCTTATTGATCTCAGGATTGTTTCCCACCAGATCACTGTACTTTTCGTACTCCAAATTGAATTTCTTTATCTCTACGTCTACTTCTTTTTCATCACTAAAATGTATCTTATTCCAGAATTTTCTCGCAAATATACTGTTAAACCCTTCCACTTCGCCATTATTCCATGGGCTCCTCGGTGCCGTATACAATGGTGCTACACCCAAATTCAATAAGAATATTGTCAATCGCCCTATGGACTCTTTGTGTGCGGGATTAGCTCTAAATGCAGCGTCGTTATCCACTTTTAAAATATTGGGAATAGGGTGTTTCTCCCATATCTCTGTTAAAACCCTGATCGTTTCATTGGTTGTTTGTCCACTCACGCGCTGAACTATTCCGTATTTCTCTGGCCTGATATACTTCAAAGACAGGAAGTTTATCCCTTCTTTTTTACCACTTAAAAACTTTGGACCTATAAAGTCCATTGACATCGCCGTCTTCCCCAGTTTTCTTAACGTATTTGCAGGATATTGCATATATTTGGATCTCCCTTTAACCTTGGGTTGCCTCCTCTTGCTAAGCCCATTTTCTCTCAATACCTTTTCTACATACCACTTTTTTATCTGCTTCCCATATTTATGTTCGTAATTTCTCATCACGACATCCGCGCCAAAAAAGAAACTTTCTTCTCTCTCCAATTCCATTCTGATCTCTATTATTCGCTTCTCTTCTTCCTCTGTATGTACCCGCAATCGCCCTTTTTTCCAGCCTCTTTCGTCTCTCTCAACAGCTTCATCTGGCATTCTGTCCCATTTAGATACGCTATCTTTACCCGCAACTAAACTCGAGGCTACTTTTCTTATGCTCCACCCCCTTGCTCTCAACTCTTTTGCTTTTTTCCTCTTTTCAATGATCAATATTTTCTTCATATCAGACACTCAATTATATCTAATTAAGTGTCCCAGATCTATATCAAGGTTAACCAATAGGCACTAAGTAACTCTTGATTGCGCAAGCACTGCACAACTTCGTTGTACAGAAAGTAACTCCTGATCACGCAGTAATCAAGATAAAAAGGATAACTTTATTGCAGTTGTCTTTTTATTGTAAAGGCTTATGAGTAAAAAAGTTGCTACTATTAGCGGTGATGGTGTTGGACCTGAACTTGTCGAATGCATGCTGGATGTTGTTGATGCTACTTGCGTGGATATTGAATTTATTCAAATCGAAGCAGGTGCTGCATGGTGGGAAAAAAATGGAGGTACAAGCCTTATTCCTGATGAAAGCTGGAGTGTACTCGATGAAGCAGATGTGTGTTTCAAGTCTCCTACCACTACCCCGGGAGGCCCTGGTTCTCCAAAAAGTGTAGCTGTGTCCATCCGCCAGCGGTTCAATCTCTATGCCAATGTGCGTCCGATCAAGACTTTTCCAAACACAAATCCGCCTCTTGGTAATGTGGACTTTGTATGTGTGCGAGAGGGGACAGAAGGTTTGTATGCCGGCAAGGAAATGCAGCTTGATGATAATATGTATATTGCCCTGCGTTTGATTACACGGGATGCCTGTAATCGCGTAGCACGCTATGCTTTTGAAGAGGCGGATCGTCGCGGTTGGAAGACAGTTGTGGCAATTCACAAGAGTAACATTTTGAAGCAGACATGCGGAAGCTTCCTTAAAGAAGTAAACAATGTATCGGTCGAGTATCCAGAAATTGAAGTCTGGGAATACCATATTGATAATATTGCTCAGCAGTTAATTAAAAATCCGCAGATATTCAACCAGTCGATTCTACTTTCAACCAATCTGTTCATGGATGTGATCAGTGAGGAGTGTTCCGGGCTTGTTGGCAGTATTGGTTTAATCTATTCTTCCAATATCGGGGACAATTATGCAATGTTTGAACCTGCTCATGGGTCTGCACCAAAGTATGCAGGTATGGACAAGGTTAATCCTGTTGCAACCATTCTTGCTGGAGCCTTGATGCTTGAGTATCTTGGTGAGAAAAAAGCATCAGAAAACATTTTCACTGCGGTTGATCGAGTGATTGCAGAAGGCAGTGTGTTAACCTACGATCTTGGAGGCAGTGCAAAGTCCAGTGAAATGACAAGAGAGATTATAAACAAACTGCATACAACGCAAGCAG
>WNEG01000069.1:9607-18951 GCA_012910725.1 Candidatus Ethanoperedens thermophilum
AACTTTTGGAACTCTTGATTGCGAAGCAATCAAGTGTGTAAACAAATGCGTTTATACTTTCCTATACGTTAAAAAAACTTTGATGAAAGTGTGCATGGGGTCATGCAACACACCTCTTTATTCTCACATCGTTCACAGGGTGCACCTGACGGTTTTTCAGGTATTACCTGTTTGTGGTATATCTTTTGTATCTTATGCAGTATGTTCAATGCCATCCTTCGCTCCCTGGTATGTATTTTTATTTCACGCAGCCTGCCATATCCCAAATATTCAACAAAACCTCGATTTACAATGGTATCATAAGTATCTTCTATTAATAGGGAATAACCTGCAAGACGCAACCGTTCAGACCACCACACTCCATTTTCAGGCGGCTTTCCAGTTCTAATAAGACTTGGTGCAAGCTCGCCATCTATCTTTATAATCTTGTCTGGTGTGCCTGTGAGACCGTGTTTTGCTGAACGCAGAATAGGTTCTGTTGCATACGGTGTAATGCTTAGCAGCAGCTTTTTCTTATCTCCCCTGATGTGATCAGATAGCCCCTGTGTAATTGTTTTTATATCGAGTTTATCCAGGCATGCAGTAAGTTCCTGTGAGGTGATCTTTTCAAGAATCTGTGGATAAATATGCGGCAGCTCCTGTGAAATATCACAAAAGGCTTGCCTGATGTCTTCCTCTGACAACTCGTCTGTTATTATATCTGGAAGTAGATGTGAAAGTTCTTTTAATAATAACGACTTCAAACCTGGTCTTACTTCTGCTTCCTGTGTTTGCTCAAAATATATCTTACGAGGGCAAATATAGTAGCTTACAAGTTGTGAAACGCGAACATGGAACTGATCCAAACGAATTCACCGTTAAAACTTTTGCCGTGTTCTGTTATTCAGTTTTTTTAGAGAATGTTATTCTCCCGTAACATGTTGGAAAAGGATCTTTTTCTGATCTGGATATTTCCTCTTTCACGTCAAGCCCGGTGAGTTTACTAAGAACACCTTCGATATACCCTTTTGTGACTTTGCATAACATTGGCCGCTTTGTAAATTCAATTCCTACTACTCTCTGGAGCACACAGTTTACAATCTGGATATTTGTAACTGTTTCGCCCTCTTTTCCGACAAATCCTCCGAGGATGCCAATGGTGTAGTAGTCGCCCCTGATGCTGTGCTTTTTCAGTATTTCCAAAGCCTGCACGGGGTCGTACCCGGTTCCTTTTTTGGATGCAAATGCCTCGCCAAGTTTTCTACCTGTGTTGTAGAATATTTTCTCAGCAGTCTCCACTCCAAATTCATTGAGTATTTCATCAGCAAGTCCTCTAAGGATGTATGCTTCTCCCGCCCTTGAATATCTAACTTCATAATCGCTGATTTCATCATTCATTTTTTTTCACCTCCTGATTCCTTCTTTTTCATATAGTGCCTCAATCGCCTCTTCTGGTGTGCCAATCTTCTCTATTTTTCCCAATGACATGAATGCTACGCGGTCACACACCGTTTTTACAAAGTCGATGTCATGAGAAACTACGATGATTGTTGTATCAAGCTCTGTTCTCACTCGTTTTACTGTGTTTGCTACTGTGGCTTGTGTGATGGGATCCATCGTGCCGGTGGGCTCGTCGAGGATCAGGATTCGCGGCTCCTGTATCAGTGCGAGAGCAAAGATTGCGCGCTGCCGTTCTCCTTCGCTGAGGTCTGCAGGCATTCGATCAAGCACCCCATCGATTTCATCAGGTTCAAATCCAACAGCTTCCATCGTTTGTTCTGCTGAGAATTCTGCAAGCTCATCTGGAAGGTCGGGAACTGCTCCTGTCAGGTTTTCACGTACTGTCTTGAAGCTGAATAAACCATATTCCTGGTGAAGAACTGCCATGTGTTCTTTGGCACGACCACGTCCTGGGCTTGACATACCCATGTCTACCCAATTCTCTCCAACACGCATCTGGCAGGAGCCTTTGTAACCAGAATATTCCGGGGCAAGTCCTGCAAGTATTTTACTAAGTGTTGTTTTTCCTGCGCCGCTCATGCCGACGATGCCAAAGATTTCGTTTTCGTGTACTGTAAAGCTAACGCCATCAATGGCTTTTACAATTCCGCGGGTAAGCGAGTAGTAGTATTTCTTAATGTCTCTTGCCTCTATTATTGGAGATCCAATATGTTCCACTTCTCTTTCCTTTACTTCTTCACCTGTTTCAAGGTAGTTTTTGATAACGTCCCCTGGACTCCCTTCTGCAACAATCTTTCCTTTATCAAGTAGTATCGCCCTTGTTGTGAGTCTTTTTACTGTTTCATACCAGTGTGAGGTGAGTATCATTGTCCTGTGACCATCTTTAACATTGGCCTGGATGACAGATTCTACCTGCATTGCTGTTTTCGGATCAAGAGTTCCTGTCGGCTCGTCTGCAAGGAGTAATACTGGTTCCATTGCAAGTTGTCGTGCTAATACTACACGCTGCTTTTCTCCACCACTCAGGTCGTTTGCTATGTACAGTGTACGGTGAACCATGTTCAGTGCAGTCAACAGCTCAACTGATTTGTTGACGGCCTCCTCTGATGTGTAATTACGTTCAAGCAGTGGTTTCATTATGTTTTCAAGTACAGTGTCGCTGCCATACAAATTGAATGTGCGTTGAAGCATTATTGCTATTCGCTGCTTAATCAAGTTCACATAATGTTTGTTTTTATCTGACCAGAAGTCAATGTCTTTTTTTATGAACGTACCCCCGCAGGTACAGGTTTGTCCTGCTTTGCCGGGTGGTTCGATTTTTTCACAGGATGGGCACATTGCTATATGATAAATTATTTTTCCTTTGGTTGGTTTGTAGGTCTCATCCCCGCGAATCATGTAAAGCAGCGCGCTTTTTCCAGAACCACTCTTTCCAAGAATTCCAAGCAGTTCACCTTCACCTACACTAAGATTGATGTTAGTTAACAACTCGCTGCCTCTGATATTGAGGGACACGTCTATTAAATCAATTAATTTTTCTGCCATATTATTTTTCCCCAATTTTTAGTAATATATTATCCTATAACATTGTGATATTTATAGTTTTAGTTTTGATCGGCACAATCTAATTTTTTAGTGATAGAATCACGAATGTTTTTCCATATCAAGAGCAGAGTTTATCAGACAAAACCTTAATAGACTAAGAGCCTCGAAAAGTTTATATATTGATTAGTCCTCTACCAACAAACATGGCTTTCATTGAAAAGAAGCTTTGAGTGGAGGAGTTTTAATATGGACGAACCTGCAAAACCAGAGAATGCAGCTGTATACATAGTCAAAACTACTGTTAACCAGGAACGATCTGTAGCAGGGCTATTAGCCCAGGTAGCAAAAAAAGATCGATTTGATATCCGGGCTATTCTTGTTCCAGATGAATTGAAGGGTTATGTATTAGTAGAAGCAGCTGTGCCGGAGGAAGTCGATCAAGCAGTTCAAAGAGTGCCACACGCCCGTGTGATGATAAAAGGGGAATCCAGTTTTGCAGAAGTCGAACATTTTCTCTCACCTAAACCGACAGTGACTGGCATTACAGAAGGCTCTATTATCGAACTTATTACAGGTCCTTTTAAAGGTGAAAAGGCACGCGTCAAACATGTAGATGAAGTGCATGATGAGGTAACGATGGAACTTTTTGAATCAGTCGTCCCGATACCAATAACAGTACGAGGAGATAATGTTCGAATTCTGAAAAGAGAAGAAACAGAATAAAAAGGTGATAAAATATGACAAGCATTGTGGAAGTACTTGTTTCTGGAGGGCATGCAACCCCTGGGCCGCCATTAGGTCCTGCACTTGGCCCTTTAGGAATAAACATAAAAGCAGTAGTTGATGAAATAAATAACATAACCAATACCTATAACGGGATACAGGTCCCGGTCAAAATAATCGTTGATGACAATAAAAAATTCACTATCGAAGTCGGAACGCCGCCAACGTCGGCACTGGTACTTACAGAACTTAAACTTGAAAAAGGATCAGGCAAAGCAGGAAGCGAAACTGTTGGCAACATAAACATGGAACAGCTTATTAAGATTGCAGGAGCAAAACACGAAAACATGCTCTCATACACACTCAAAAACAGGGTGAAAGAGGTAATCGGAAGCTGCACAACAATCGGTATAACTGTTGAGAACATGACAACAAAGGATGCATCAAAAGCCGTTGATGAGGGCAAGTTCGACAACATCTTAGAAAAATAGATGAGAGCTTTTATTGCTGTTGATTTTCCTGCCTCGTTTGTGGAACCTATTGAAGATGTTGAATCAAACTTCGATCTTTCTGGAATAAAACTTGTTAAACCGGAGCTTGTTCACATAACGATGAAATTTTTAGGTGAGGTCGACGAGTCAAAGGTGTCCAGGATATGCGCGGCACTATCGCAGGTGTCGTGCCAGCCTTTTGAGGCAGAGCTTGGGGGTGTTGGGGTTTTTCCAAAACCAGATCGCATAAGAGTGATATGGCTTGGAGCAAAGGGAAATTTCGATGCACTGCAAAGGGAAGTGGACGAGGTTTTATCTGGTTTTGGTTTCGCACCAAGTAATGATTTTACAGCCCATGCCACCATTGCACGAGCAAAAAGGATGGATCGCAAAAAAAGAGAGCAGTTGAAAGAAAAAGTATCCAGCCTTGCAGATATTACGCTCGGCAGTTTTACAGTTGATTCATTGAAGGTTAAAAAAAGCACACTCACGGCAAAAGGGCCAATCTATGAAACCATGTGTGAGATTTTACTATAACTGCACAACTTCGTTGTGCAGAACCACACATTCCGTGTGCAGAAAAATAACTCTTGATTACGCAAGCACTGCACAACTTCGTTGTGCAGAACCACACACTCCGTGTGCGGAACTGCATACTGCGTATGCAGAAAAATAACTCTTGATTACGTTAGCAATCAAGTGCGGAAACAACTCTCAATTCTCGATTGCAAAGCAATCGAGTGCAGAAAAATAACTCTTGATTACGTTAGCAATCAAGTGCGGAAACAACTCTCAATTCTCGATTGCAAAGCAATCAAGTGCAGAAAAATAACTCTTGATTATGGCAAAGGTTGTGGATGTATTCGGAAATGATACGAATAAGGTGTTAAGGGTGAAGGTTGGATGAGAGGTTACAACCCATTGAATATACCTTTTGAGAAAGTTGACGAAAAAGAAGGAACTTTAGAATTTAGAATTACTAAAGGCAACTTGATGAATACCTCTTTAGAGAATGTTTTATTCTTTGATATTCAAGTGAGGGACTCAAGGTTTGCACTTCATCGCGATAAAAACGTCGATCTCGTTTTTACTCACTGGAATACAAAAATGGGAATACGAGTGGCAAAGATAAACATTAGAGAATTTAGTGCCGATGGGGGATTGTTCATTGCTTTAACTTGGTCGGGGAAAGAAAGTTATCTCTATGCTGGTGAAGAAGGTGGCTTAAATTTAAAGTCCAGTAAAGCAGAACAAAAAGGCGGAGAGATAAGGATGGGCAAAAATGGTGCACTATATCAGATAGGAGAAGAGGGTATAGAAGTAGGGTGGTATCGTGTAAGAGAGGCTGGTCGCGATGTTCTTGAACCATCTGCAAAGGAAATATGGGACTTCACTGTTACCAAGGTTAATATTTTAATCGAAGGGTGTAAGTTGAAAGATTTCCTTTTTGAGTCCACGCTCGTTCAGCAATGTTCGACAATGTTAGTGACCGGGTTTGAGGTTTACACCAGAACCAGATTTGTGGAAATGGAAAAAGAAGGAAAAAAGCCAAATATTGAAGGTCTAATGAAAGAATTTGCCAGAAAGAAATTTGTAAAAGATGAAATAGAAAATTATGCAAAATCAATGGGGAAGAGCCTTTTAGAGAGCATGCTTGAGGTAAGGAAAGGAAAGGGAGTAATAAATTTTCAAAATTGGAAAGATTGCAAAGCGGCATATAATAAAGCTTATGGAATAAAATTTGGCGAAATTCCTAATTTAACGGGTGGGATTTTAGAGAACATTCAAAACTATATTGCTTTGAGACATAAAATTATTTATTCAAAATATGATATGACAGTGCTAAACTTCGATAAAGTCCCACCAGAGGAGCCGATTTTTGCCAATAAAGAATTTATTGAACAGGTAAGAGATGATTTTATCGAATTTATGGAGAAACTACACAGAGAAACGGAGGCAGTAGGTTAAAATGAGCAGCGTATACCCGTCAATTGTTACAGGATTTCAACCATCTAACGCTTATGTTTATTCTTTCAATTTCTATAATCTAATCAAAGATATAGAAACCCTTAGAAAAGAGAGAGAATTTGCTGTCTTATCTCCATTCTATGTCTTTTCCGATGGACACAGTGAAGCTGAAGTAATTCAATTCATCAACGATCATCCCTTTTTGCGTAACATTCTATCTGAAGCTCCCAGACATGTTTTCTCCATCTTTGGTAAGAATGTTCTTCTATACTTGGAGTTGAACAGAGACTACGAGGAAGATTTTGAAGGGCTTTTCATTATCATAAAAACTAACTTATCACCTGAAGAATCATTGAATCTTTTAGATAGATTCGATGAGGAGTGGTGGCTTGACGTAGATGACGATATTAGTAATATACTTGAAATAACGGTGAGGCCAACATGAGTTTTAACTGGGAATTGTATATCCATCTGGCTGACGAACTTATATCTTATCAGGAAAATGCAGATTTACGAGAAGCTCATCTGCGTTCGGCAATAAGTCGCGGTTATTATGGTATATTTTGTATCGCAAGGAATCACCTTGTTGCTAAAAACACATCCATTCCAAGATTTGATACTCACAAATTTGTAAGGGAGGAATACCAAAAATTACCACGTAACGTAGAGAAGAAGATAGGAAAGAACTTACGCCGCCTGTCGAAGGAAAGAAACGATGCTGATTATGAAAATGATGCGGATATTAATGTTTCGAGGGCAAAAACTGCACTTGACTTATCTAAAAGGACTTTAGAAAAATTGCGACAAATTGGGGCAGTATAACTATGGAACCAAATGAATTTTTACACCCAGAACAAAGGCTTCCAAGCAAAGCCTACTCAGCTAACGAACCCCGCAAGACAGTAATTGCCTGGCGAGAGCAGGGCTATCCAAATGTTGCAGATCTGTGTAATCTCGTGGTTATAAAATAAGCTTGAAACAAATGTAGAACATGACATTCAAACAGGAACAGATGCAGGAAATCTTTGAAAGAATACTCCCAGGTATAACGCCTGGTGAGACGGAGCGAAGAGAGCTAAAAATAATCGCCGACTCGCTGTTAGAACGCATCAACAGCTTTGCAGAGAAGTTCCAGGTTAAAGGTGTTCTTGTTGGTTCTGCAGCAAGAGACACATGGATTTTAGGCGAACATGATATTGATCTGTTTATCCTGTTCCCAGGAACTGCGAATCGCGAAATCCTTGAAACAACAGGTCTTGACATTGCAAGAAAAGTGCTCTTCGATGCAGATAAAATAGAAGAGCGATATGCAGAGCACCCGTATTTGCATGGGATGGTGAATAACTACAAGATAGACATTGTTCCATGTTTTGACATCAAAGATACAAAAAATATCAAATCGGCAGTGGATAGAACCCCTCACCACAACAACTTTGTAAAAAAATATATAAAAACGTGTGAGAAGGATGTGCGCCTTGCAAAACAATTCCTTAAAGCGGCAGGAATCTATGGCTCAGAACTGCGAACACATGGGTTTTCTGGCTACTTAACAGAACTATTGATCATACACTACGGCTCGTTTGCAGCATTACTCAAAGCTTCCGCGGAATGGAAACCCTGCACAACAATCGATATAAAAAGCCATGCAACACACAAACATGATAGCCCGCTTGTAGTGATTGATCCAACTGATCCAGGACGAAACGTGGCAGCAGCACTCAGCCTTGATAACATGTGTCGTTTCATTGACATTGCTCGAAATTTCCTGAAAAATCCATGCATAGAGTATTTCTCTAAACCAGCACACAAGCTTGTGTATCAGGAGGAAATAGAACAACTACTTCATCGAAGAGGTACAGAACTAATATGCATTACATTTCATAAACCTTGCATAGTGGAGGACACGTTGTATCCGCAGCTTGAAAAAATGCGAAATGCAGTAGAAAAACTATTAACAAGGCATGATTTTCGAATCATAAACAGCAACTACATCGTGTTGAATGCAGATATTTATCTTATCTTTGAACTGTTTGAAACGAAGCTTCCAATGGTCAAAAAACACATTGGACCACCAGTATGGTTAAAAGACAATGCTGAAAAATTCAAAGCAAAATATCATAAAAAATTAGGCAATCTATCGTATATATACATCAAAGACGGTAAATACACTCTAAATATACAGAGAGTCCACACGACACCCACCTCATTATTTCAATCAGAACTACTAACGTGTGGACTTGGAAAACACATAACACAAACAATCAAGCAGGATGGATTCTTAACTCTTTCAGACAACGAACTATTTACCATAGAGCATCCAGAGTTCAGAGCATTCCTCTATCACCTGCTAACCCATAAACAAGATTCTTAACCAATGAAACAGTAATATATGGTATTATGCTGCGTGAAAGAGATAAACTTGTAATATGGCCTGTATACCTTGATACTACGAAATCTCGAGGAGAGGGGCGATTAGCACCAAAAAAACATTCAGTAAAAGAGCCAACATTAAAGGAAGTACAAATAGCAGCTTCAGAACTGGGGCTTAATCCTGTTGTAGAAGCTGATAAAGCATACCCAAAATCATGGTGGAACGTCTCCGGGCGGGTGCTCATCGACAGAAAAGCACCCAAATCAAGGATCATTCAACAGATAGGAAAAATTATCAAGAAAAATAGATCTTGACTTTCATTCCAAACTCGACCACTAAGTTTTTATATAGATTCAGTCACAGTAGGATTGTCGTTGAGAGAGGCCGAGCGGCTGCCGGTAACATTTGTTGCTGAGGAAAGTCCCCCCACATTCCAAAAACACGAAAACCTGCAAGGGTGTATGGTGAGAACCATGTCAATGGCACAGAAACGATACCGACCTCAAGTAAGTTCCCCTATATGGTTGGATTTACCTGGTGTTCTGCTTACTTTGTAAGCACCACATGCACAAAAGCGATGATGCTGTGAAGCTGAGGTCGTGCAGTGTTCGGATGGAACGCGTGAATACTCGTGTGTGCAAGCCAGAATAGAGGCTATATCGTATGTTTTTTGGACATATAGCCTCTTGAAGTGTGGCGCTTAGCTGAACGCCGTTAAAGCATGACAAAAGCCTGTATGGCTTAGTGCAAAACAGCAGGGGGCTTACAATCCCCACTCGACGACTTTATGCCTAATCGTTGACTGA
>WNEG01000024.1:0-4836 GCA_012910725.1 Candidatus Ethanoperedens thermophilum
TATAACGGGTCTTCGCTTTTTCCACCCCGGCGCTGCTGATGCCGAAATTGAGAAAGCAATGTATTAACTTTTATTTCTTATTTCACGGCATCCTATGGATTTTTACTATATATAAGGTTTACGAAAAAATAACGTTTGGCGATAACCTCTATTTTATCGCTTCAACTTTGCCTGTATCTGATCGACCTGAAACCCTTTTTTCGTGTTGCTGCGGCTTGGCGATAGCCTTTATATACTGTTGTGTGCACTGGGAGGGTATCGCCAGGATTTGGAGTGCTCTTGTGGCGTAGAATTACTTTGCATCAAAACATCTCGATTTTCCCAGGGGATTCTTGTTTATACTATGTGGACTGCAGCTTCTTTAGTGAGTTCTGCTTTTCCTAACAGAACCACTTTCTTCAAACATGTTTCACAGATTTGGTATATTCTTATGCTGTCGTTTTTTTCTGGTAGGGGTTTCAGGTCGTTCAACGAGTTTTTCGAGTGTCTTTGCATCAATAAGGCATTCAAAAACGCTGTATTGTACTCGTGTTCCGTAGTCTAACAGCATGTTTGCTACTTTGTTTCGTTTTTTATCATCCGAAATGTCGTAAGAGATTACTACGTATTTCATTTATCGCACCAGGAATGGTTGGTATTCTTCTCTGCTAAGTACTGCTTGTTCCAGTTTTTCTGTCTGTTTTCGGAAAAGCTTGCGATAGCTGGTGTAAGTGCCTTCGTCTCTGTATGAAAATGGTTTTTCCATTCGTTCTTCGTAGAGTGTGACAAATCGTTTTAATGCTACTTTGTTTAAGAAAACTGCTCCGTTGTTTTCTTTGTGGAAATCTGTTTCATTCTTACTCCCCCTTAAGCTCATATTTCCCTAAACCATAAACAGTTCCTTTGCCTACGTGAAGGTATTCGCCAAGTATTAGGTAAGGTACGAACTCGGCTAAATCCCCTTCAAATGTTATTTCTCCTATGAATCCGCCCATTTTCATCCTTGTTTCCTGCCTCTGCGAGTAACGCTCCCAGTCATGCCACTTCAAATCAGAATGGACGGTTTTGACATTCTCTTTTGCTCTTTTAATAAGTTTTTCCCAGTCGAGTTCCCATTTTTCACCGCAATGAACCTCGGCAAGCCAGGACAATCTTCTTAATAAATTTCTAACCAGAATTTCAAAATTTATATCACGGGTAAGTTTTCCAGCGTATTTTATCCTTGTGGGCGTTAGAAAGCGAAGTGTAACCTGATGGTAATTGGATTGTGCTGCTTCCCTGGTTAACTCGGCAGAATCTATCACCCGGGGGTTGTCCCTGTGATGCGAGTCGCCGTCATAAATAAGTGTCTTTCCATCTTTATTAAGGCTGATTACTTTTTCAAGTGAATATTTCCCTTTACCTTTCCCTATTCCTACTCGCCCAAGTTCTTCAAATACGAAGATAAAATAAGGGATATAGTCTACCGCACGACCAACGAGGATGAGGTGAAAATCCAATTTGTCATCTATTCCATAACGCTGCCTTTCATCTAAGGGAGGCTCGATAACAAAAGGATGCGGGACATAATCGCCTTTCAATCGCCCCCCTTCTCCAGCTTCCTGCGACACAGAAGTCTCGAACACATAGGAATAGATACATTCATGCCGAAGCACGCACTTTGCACATTCCCCTTCTTTATCCACACACACTGCACGCTTCAAAACATGCCCAAAACCACCCCGGAACGTCGAACCCTTGTAAGGAGGAAGAATAAGCTCTCCTTGCGGTCGTATAATAAATCGGCATTTAGACAGCTTCATCGATATTTTTCTCCCGCTTCACTTTTAGTAACTCTTTGAGTTTAGAATATATAAGAGTTCACACTCGTATGCGGCACTGCTACCTCAAGAACCAAACTCATCTGGGGTTCAGGGTGTTTTCGAAATCTATAGGACCACGAGATTACACGAGATTATGGCACCTGCACACTTCGTGTACAGAAGTAACCAGTAACTCTTGATTACGCAAGCCTTCGTTGTACAGGAAATAACTCTTGATTACGCAAGCCTTCGCTGTGCAGAAATAACTCTTGATTACGCACTGCACACTTCGTGTACAGAAGTAACCAGTAACTCTTGATTACGCAAGCACTGCACAACTTCGTTGTACAGGAAATGTATTTGTTTAGCTCACTAAATCAGCATCAGTAGGCTAATGCGATTGCACACATTTTCAGTGGTGGTTGCAAATCCCAGATTCAAAAACGATAACAAGCGCAATATTCAGGCAAATCTTTAATTTATGTCAGATTTGATCTATCAAGGCTCTTGATAGCGAATATTGTATCTAAACAAATACCAGAAAATAACTCTTGATTACGAAGTAATCAAGGTGAGCAAAAATAAGTAACAACTCTTGATTACGAAGTAATCAAGTGCGCAGCAATCAAGACCTCAAAAAAATGGGGGCAGAACATTTGGGACTACGCGGTTTTTTTGGATATACAGCAAAGATGATTAAGACTTTTTCTCGATTCTAACAAGGGCAAAATACGTACTTTCAAGTTTTCTTATTGTTGTTGTAACTGCAGCGTCTTCTGTTCTTATTCCTGCTTTTTTCACTACATCTGGTATCAGTTTTTGTTTAACATTATCCCCCACATCCTTGCTGCCGGGTGCAAGTGTTAACACCAGCACACCATAAGGTAAGAGTAAACTGAATGCATTTTTTATTACATCCACGCTCAGATCCATCATACCCTCGTTGTAAATGTTCCACAGGTGCGGGTTTGGTATGAACACACCAAAGGCTGCATGGACAATTACAATTTTATTGAATATGGGTTTACAAAAGGGCAGCAGTGGTGCTGCAGACTGCAAGAGTGAAACGTTGTGTTTATATGCAAGATTCCTATTGGCTCGTTTCAACATGGTTTCACTTATATCGATGCCAACAGATGTATTAACCATCTCGTTTATATATTCAAGGAACAAACCAGTTCCACAACCAATATCCAGCAACTTGTCGCTTTGTTTGAGAGCAAGGTTTCCAAGTACCCATTCGTATTCACCGGCAGTCTTGCGTCTTTTTGCCTGCCAGTGTTCATCATCTGGGCTTCTGATACCCCAGCTATCTCTAACTTCTTCAAGTATAGCGTGAAGAGGATCCTTCTTCAATTATTCCACAACCTGACTTTTATTCTATAATTGCTCGTATTTCATTTATTTTTTCTTCTATATCTTCAACAACTTCTCTTCGCATTTTATCCCACCTTTCCCGTGGCGTCTCTGTGGCAGTTGCATATTTTAATGCTACCTCATAGTATTTCAATGCAGTCTCATAATCCTTAAGCAAACGCATATTCCCGGCAGCATCAGAATAATGTTCACAGACCACGAACATATTTCCCATAACATATTCTATTTTTGCAGCAATTATATCATATTCAGCAACCCTTCGAATTTCTTCAGAACTATCTTCAGGTTTCAAATCCATAAAATAAAACATGTATTCAAGGCCCTCAACAGCACGCATGTAGCATTTCTTTGATTCATCAAAATTACCCAGCAATAAATGCGTTTCAGCCAGTATCACATTCAATCTTTCAGCTTCCAGGAATCTAATATATTTCAAACTCTGGCGTGCATCCTGTGTATCCTCTGCAATCGTACTTAGCATAGAAAAAGGACTGGTAGATTTTTTCTCGAACATATATTCAAGCAACAGGGGATGAACCTTGATTTTAACAGGCAATTTTATCTCTTCAATAGCTTTTGCCTTCTTTGCATCCTCATGCATAAAGTGGGTCGCTTCCTTAATCTCAGTTGAACCGTAAATCTTCTTATAGTACGAGTCTGCTTTATTGAATAGCTCAATGCTTTTTAATGGATGCGTGATATACACATTATTTCCTGCCATAGAATACTCATTAGCTATCCGCTTTTCATCAATATCCTTCTTTTCAGCAAGAAACCCGATAGCCTTTTCAATATTTAATAAATAGCCACTATAATCAAGCTTTGTTTTATGATAGTTTGCAACCAGCCCATAGACTCTATTTGCATACTCAAGGGAAGCATCAGATTTGTTTTCTTTTGTAAGTCGATCTGAAGCATGTTCAATGCCGCGTTTTAAGGTTTTCTCGATCGCGATTGCAAGCTCATCCGACTTGCCAAGTTTCTTTGCGATCCACCAGGCATCAAGGTACCAGAAGATCTCGTCACTGTCCAGATCATAGGAACACTTGCCTATTTCAATATAAAGTTCAAAAGCCTTATCGAAGTTGCCTGCTTCTACTGCCTCAGAAGCAGCCGAGGAAAGCACTTCACATGCATAGCTGTCCCCCGCATTATAATATTGTATAGAAGCCAGGCGATATAGATCAATCCTTTCATTAAGTCGAGTTGCCTCCCTTGCTTCCTGTTCAAACTTTCTTGCAGAACTTCTAAAATTTTCTTTGCTCATAGCTTAACTCACCGTATCAAATTATTAGTAGTAACTCTTACTGATAACATCTACCCTTAATCTACCTTTCGCCAACTACACACAGCGTGAGTAGAAACTACGAACTGCACAACTTCGTTGTACAGAACCACACACTCCGTGTGCGGAAATAACTCTCGATTGCGAGAAGCACTGCACAACTTCGTTGTACAGAACCACACACTCCGTGTGCGGAAATAACTCTCGATTGCGAGAAGCACTGCACAACTTCGTTGTACAGAACCACACACTCCGTGTGCGGAAATAACTCTCGATTGCGAAAAGCACTGCACAACTTCGTTGTACAGAAAATAATTCTTGATTAGAGGTCGTCATAGAATAACCTCCGCAACTTTGAATCCATAAAAGTTTTTAACCACGAGATTCCACAGA
>WNEG01000024.1:4850-7495 GCA_012910725.1 Candidatus Ethanoperedens thermophilum
TGTACACGAAGTGTGCAGGTGCCATAATCTTGTGTAATCTCGTGGTTTCAATTTTTTTGAGTTTCATGATTGGATATGTTATTTCGTTATACGTTCTTACGCAAGCACTGCACAACTTCGTTGTACAGAACCACACACTTCGTTGTACAGAAATAACTCTCAATTGCGAAGCACTGCACAACTTCGTTGTACAGAAAATAATTCTTGATTGCGAAGCAATCGAGGTGAGTAGAAATAACGAACTATTATCAATGATAACAAACACAACAGCGGTTATATGTTCACCATCATTACTGGCAGCCAATTCGGAGACGAAGGCAAAGGCAAAATTGTAGACCTTTTATCAACGAACTACCAGATAGTAGTACGATTCCAGGGTGGGGATAATGCAGGTCACACAATTATTGCAGAAGGAAAGAAATTCAAGCTGCATATTATACCATCAGGCATACTCTCGCAATCAAGACTACTGGTTGGACCTGGAACAGTGATGAATCCTGAAATAATTGTAAGCGAGATTGACAACCTTGCTAAAAACAATATCAAAGTAACGCCGGAAAAACTTGGCATTGATGCAAAAACCAGCATAATAATGCCCTACCACATTCAGCTTGATGAACTGAATGAAGTTGCAAGACAGCACAAAATAGGCACCACCAAACGCGGCATCAGCTTTGCTTATATCGACAAGGTTGCAAGAGACGAAATACAATTAGCAGACATAATAGACAAAAATAGATTTAAAAAACGACTTGAAGAGCTGCTTCCACAGAAAAAAGAAGCAATAGCAAGCTTTGGCGGAGATTCAGACAAAATAGAAGGGGATTGGATAAACAAATATATTCAAATTGGACAAACCCTCAAATCTTACATCACAGATGTCTCCTACGAGATACACAACGCTTTAGAGAGAGGAGAAAAAGTGCTTGCAGAAGGTGCACAGGGCACATACCTTGATGTTATTCACGGCACACAGAAATACGTTACTTCTTCAAGTACCATAGCAGGTTCAGCATGTGCAAATCTTGGCATCGGGCCAACCAGCGTGACCAACGTTATAGGTATTGTAAAAGCATATATTACAAGGGTTGGAGAGGGGCCACTCCCTACAGAACTTGGTGGAAAAATTGGCGATCAGATACGTGAAAATGGAAGCGAATACGGTACTACTACCGGGCGACCAAGACGATGCGGCTGGCTTGACCTGCCGGTGCTTCGTAAAGCTATTAACCTTAATGGTTACACACAACTGATCCTGACAAAACTGGATGTATTAACCGAACTTAGTCCGGTTAAAATCTGCACAGGCTATAAACTGAACGGGAAAACACTCAAATATCCGCCACTGCAAACACACGAGCTTGCACAGGCGATGCCAGAGTATATCGAACTTGAAGGCTGGGATCAAGATATAACTAATATTCACCACTACAACGAACTGCCTGATGCTGCAAGAGACTACGTACAATACATAGAAAACGTAGCAAAGATACCAATAACCAGCATATCATTGGGTGCAGGAAGAGAGCAAACAATTACAAAAGAGTAAGAAATAACGAACTGCACACAACGTGAGTAGAAACAAAGAATATTGAGTAAATACCAATGGTTCACGAATTCGTATCATTGCCTCACCACCCGAATGCAGTATCAATATATATGTGTCCTGTTTGTAGTGCATATCGCAAAAAGGGTCAATGGATTTATAGTAACAACCAGACAGTTTTGGTTGATGAGATCGTATTGACTGTAGCAAAAGAAAACATCAAGCTTGAGAGCTTTGCTGAAAATTCATCTATTAAATTGGAAGTTAAACATTACGGGCATTCCATTTATCCTGTTCACATCCATGCAGAAGCGGTAGTATCCGGAAAACCTGTTGTTTATGATGGGCTTCTTCGGGTACAGATACATTTTGAAACCTGTGATGTGTGCAATAGAATTGCAGGTGGATACTACGAAGCTATTATTCAACTACGGGGGGATAGCCGCATCCCAACAGAAACAGAAGTGCGGGAATGCAGCAAAATAATACAAAAACTGCTTGAGCGAATCAAGAGGCGGGGGAATCGTTTAGCTATTATCACAAGAACAGAAAAACTTAAAGAGGGAACAAACTTCTACCTTGCCTCAAACAAAGCAGCTAAAAAAGCCTGTAGAAAACTGGTCATTGTATACGCCGCTACTCTCACTGAGTCAAATAAACTTGTCGGAAGAAAAGACGGCAGAGATGTGTATCGTATGACCTATGCACTGAGACTGCCGCGGTTCAAGGAAGGGGATACAATAAAGTATAACAACCGCTTCCTCAATGTTACAAGAATTGGGAAAAACATCACCGCTGTAGACCTTTTAAGTGATGTGTCGGTGACACTGCATAAAGAACAAATAAAACAGGCAAAAAAAATCGCCGGAGCAGATGATGCAAAAACAGCAATATTAATCAGTAGCGATAAGACTTCTGTACAAATCATGGACCCGGATACATATAAAACCATCACCATGAGAAAACCAGCTTTTATATCAAGTGATAAAAGAGAAGTAAAGATACTAAAAATAAATGATGAAATATTAATAATGAAGTGATGGGAGAAAACGCTGCTTACATTAGAGAATTTTAAGCAACTGCACACAACGTGAGTAGA
>WNEG01000089.1:0-656 GCA_012910725.1 Candidatus Ethanoperedens thermophilum
CCTTGCGCAAGTAAGATGAAAAGTGCATAGAAGATTCACCTGTGGATAAGTTGCATTATGTCATGTTTTGTGACTACTCCAACAACTTTTCCATACTCTACTACCAGTACAGCAGGGTGTTTTTCAAGTATGTGAGATATAATATTAGCATCTGTTGTAGGTGAGATGGTAGGAAAAGATTCACCCATAATATTCTTCACAAGCATGTTCTTTATGTCTTTTTTTTCGTGATCCATCATGCAGCGAACAACAGTGTCGCTGGATATGCTCCCAACTGGTACACCGCAATCAAGTACAGGTACCTGTGAGAAACCCTGTGGCTCCATCAAACCGACTGCTTCTACTATTGTATCTTCTGGTGTGGCATGAATCACTGATGAATGCATAATGTCGGCAGCCACCACATGCTCCTTTTCAACTGCTTCAAAGACAACAAAAATCTTATTGAGAGTGGACAATCTTGGATCAACATCCCCGGCTTCGATACGTGCAATAAGAGGCTGGCTCACACCTGCTTTTTTTGCAAGCTCATTCTGGGTTAGATGTAACGATAGTCTTTGCGTTTTAATATCATTGGGTGTTGGTAGTATCGTAATCATGTTTGGAATATTCAGTTACTGGTTATTTTTTCTACACTCGATTGCTAGCGCAATCGA
>WNEG01000089.1:814-8894 GCA_012910725.1 Candidatus Ethanoperedens thermophilum
TAAAGCGTAGCTTTACAGTCGAGGATCGTCCTTGCACAACGAAGTTGTACAGGTGTGTGGTTCTGCATACGCAGTATGCAGTTCTGCAAAGCGTAGCTTTACAGGATAGCGCAATCGAGAACCGTCTCTGCAAAGCGTAGCTTTACAGTCGAGAATCATCTCTGTACAACGAAGTTGTGCAGCTAACACTAATAAAGCTTGATCTGTTTATATTATTTTTCTATGATTTTTGCTGCTGCATAAGCTGGAAATACACTCGATATTTTTTTACCATACCTTTCTGAGACGAATGTTGCCTCAAGTCCAGCGTTCAAGGCTGCCTGTCCAAGCACGAATTCACCGATACCACATACAACGATCTGGTCAAGTTCGTATTCCTGTGCTATTTTCTCAAATGATCGGGTGATCTGTTCAACCTGCATCTTATAGATCTGCTCTGCTAGGGTATATATTTCTTCATCAGCCAGCTCTTCAAGGTCTGCGCATACGATGCGTGCAAGGCGTCTTTTTGCAGACAGCAAATCCTTTCCTCCACCATCCGGCGTCTCACAGGTGTAGCTACTTTCTGATATGTGCATAAGGATAAGATAGATATCAGCAGTGTTTGCAAAGTATTCTGATGCGATTTTGCATTCCCTGTTTCTCAGGTATACGTGGTTTGTAAGTGCTGCAATATTGGTTCGAAAGAGACCAGTATATACAAGCTGATTGTGCAGTAACCTTTTGAGATCAGTGGTATGTGCAACTGGCGTGCCTGAAACGATTGGTATGATGTCGGTGGTGGTACTGCCCATGTCAGCAAAGATGCAGTTTTCAAATTCATCTGCAAGGAATCGTGCAGATGCACACCAGTTTGAAGCAGCAAGAGAGGATTCGTTACAACCATCAGTAAGCTTGCCAGATACATCAATATATGTTACGCGTGTGGTGGAAAAGGCATCCTCAACTGCCTTTTTTATATATCGCACCCCGCTTTTTTTATCACAAAAGCAATCTGCAAGCTCACCAGTCATCACCACCACAACCTCTGATGGATGGTGACGCTGTGCAACCAGTGACAGCTTTTTGTTTAGTTCAGTGCTTTTCCATAGTGGAAGATAATATGTTTCCGCAACATGCCCATCACCCGATGCTATTTTGGTATTAGCACCACCAATATCAATACCAAGAATCATGCTCTTTTTATATCCTTACCGGCACTCCTTTCTCCTGCAGATATTGTTTCACTTCACTTACGGTATATACGCCAAAGTGGAAGATACTTGCTGCCAGTGCTGCATCGGCTTTACCTTTGATAAACGCTTCGTATATATGTTCAATGTTGCCTGCACCACCTGATGCTATAACAGGAATGTCCAGGGTTTCTGAGATAGCACTTGTAATCGGGATGTCAAATCCATCACAGGTACCATCCCTGTTCATACTTGTTAGAAGAATCTCTCCACTTCCAAGTTTTTCTAGCTGCTGCCCCCACCAGATAGCATCAATGCCTGTTGGGGTCCTGCCGCCATAGATCACCACTTCATACCATGCCTTGCTCCCATCTTCAAGTGTGACCATGTTTTTGCCAGGTTGAATCGTCAGATTGCGTTTGCAGTCGATAGCTGTAACGATGCATTGTGATCCAAAGATCCTGGAGGCTTCTTTGATTAACTCAGGGTTTTTTATTGCTGCTGTGTTGATGGTTACTTTATCTGCTCCTGCCCGCAGTATCTGGCGGATGGTTTCTACGCTGCTGATGCCACCACCTACGGTAAGTGGTATGAATACTTCATCTGCTGTACGCTCAATTACATCGATCATGGTTGCGCGGTGTTCGTGTGATGCTGTGATATCAAGGAATACGAGTTCATCAGCACCCTGTTCGTTGTATCTTTTTGCAAGCTCTACCGGGTCTCCTGCGCGTTTTAAATCTACAAATTCCACCCCTTTTACTACAGTACCGCAAGCATCATCAAGCGTCACATCGAGACATGGTATAATCCGTTTGGTTAACATGTATTGTTTGCATTAGCAATGCTGGAAGATAATATTTTCTGTTCGAGCCATTTGAGGTTTGCAACGGTTAAAGAGCAGGCAAACATTTAATATAGTGATAATAACATGGTGTTTAGTGGACGTTGCTAGTAATTTTCTGCACTCGATTGCTAGCGCAATCGAGAATTAATTTCTGCACAACGAAGTTGTAAAGTGCTTCTCGCAATCGAGATTTATTTCCGCTCGCGTTGTGTGTGGTTCTGCACAACGAAGTTGTACAGTGCTTCTCGCAATCGAGATTTATTTCCGCTCGCGTTGTGTGTGGTTCTGCACAACGAAGTTGTACAGTGCTTCTCGCAATCGAGATTTATTTCCGCTCGCGTTGTGTGTGGTTCTGCACAACGAAGTATGCAGGGTCGAGGTGTTACAATAAATGTATTTTGAACGTATCCCATCTGTAAAAGAGTTAAAACAGCTTGAGGACGGAGAATTTGTAATCAAGCTTAACTATATTCCAAACGAGAGCGAATACAAGCGGTTGGAGGGTGTTTTTAACGCTCACCTGTTTTTTGATTTATCATTTGTCCCGGTAGGCGAAGAGTTTGTCAATTTTGAGAACATTCCTCCCACAGTCGAAGGGATGGAGATTTTCCTTGATCATCCACTTACAGATGCTGAGTTATACACCCTAAAAAGCATAGAACGACTTGTAGCTGATTCTAATCTTCATATTCATATTTTGATGACCTATGTGCCAGATTATGAAGAGCGTAAAAGATACCGTCGTTACAGCTTTGTCCATCCGCCTTATTTTATTTTTCTTTTATCATCTGTTCCTGACTTTGAAACAAGGGGAAATTTAACGAAGATTATGCCACCACCCAATATATTGTTACTTCTTGATTACGTGCCAACAGAAAAGGAAGTTGCAGAATGTGAAAGAATTCGGCCAAAACCTCGAATTGGGATACTGTTCGAGCATCTTCCTTCAAAAGATGATTATAAACGAATTCAGGATATGATCAGTAGTATCAGTACAATCGTATATCTTGATCTTGGGAGGGATACTGGTGAAGAGGAGGACGAATATATGAAAGAGTTGCGCATACCTTTTGAAGTTGTCTTGAATCGTGCTGAAGCCGAGCTGAGCTTATTAAGTATTTTAACTGATGATTGATTGGTGGGTGGTTGATAAATGCTTCTGGGGAAAAATAAAGCAAAAACAACGGTTACTTAACAAATTATTTAACGATTAGTAACTTAATCAAAAAGTAAGCTTTATTAATACTATGCTTTCTAATTTTAGAAAAAAGGCAATAATATGAATTTGGCAGAAGAATATTTGAAAATCGCTAAGAAAGACCTTAAAGCAACTAAAATTCTATATGAAAATAAGTTGTATGCTCAAGCCCTCTTTTATTTCGAACAAAGTGTTGAAAAAGCAAATAAAGTGTTAGCATTGACTTCGAATAAATATTCTGAAAAGGACATGATAAATTTTAATCATGATGTAACGAGAATATACAAGGATAATATCATTGAACAAAAAAGGAGATATGAGAATTTATCACGAAATTTAAACCAAATATCTGAATTAAAGAATACAGAGTTTGTTAAAAACTTTGATATTGAAAGTAGAAAGAAAGAATGTGAAGAATTCTTGCGAAATCTTGCCGAAATTCAAACCGAAAGAAATGATTTGATTTTTATTTCAACATGGGAAATTCGAGATATTCTCACAGAAATAAGTGAAAATGACAAAGAAATTAAAGACTCGATCAAGAGTGTTTCAAATTTCAGATTGACTGAAAACGACTGGGAAGAAATGAAAAATGACATTTTCAAACAATTCGAGAATCCAAACAATAATAATCTCGCATCCTCGCTACAGAAAGAAATGGATGATAGTAAACTAAGTATTCAAGAACTTGAAACCGGACTCAAAAAAATGTATTTGCAGATGATTCATTTAATGTCAGTTTCTTCTTATTTGTATCATCTCGGCATTCTCACTTTACCACATGCTGTTATTGCGAGATATCCTAAAGGAGATTTGAGTCCTATGGATATTTATAATCAAAAACTTCCAATCATAAAATATTTGCCAGATTTGATTGAACAACATTCCAAAGCATTAAAGATTTTAAATAAATATTACAATGAATATTATTTGAATCCTGCACAATAATAACACCTTTTAAAGAGTGGCGTTTACTGATTGGTTATATTAACAAATAGTTGAATATCATAGAAGCGTATATTAAACTTAAAGTTGTCAAACTTTATAAATATTATAAAATAATATAAGGGACAAATAATGAAAAAAAATAGAATAATACTAACAATCTTCATGATAATATTAGGTACAATTACATTTGGTTGTATAGAAAGTTCAACATTTGCTCCAAAAAATATGGTTGATGTAACATTTCATACTGTGGATATAGGATTCAGAGATGGGTCTTATCAGCAAGTCACAAATGTAATGAGTTATGAAATCATAGAAGAAGGCGCTTTTTCTCATACGGTTGATATGGAAATACTTAATCAAAATTACTACGCTAAAACTAGAAGAATTCATTATGTAACTTCTATTGATATTATTAAAGAATGGACAATTACACTCGAACTCGACGATGAACAATATCAATCAATACTGAGTTCATAATATAGCAAATTCAATGATATAATTCCTGAGCATCCTACCGATGCCCCGTTTTTCGAAAACGAGGTCGTTGACTTCTGCACACAAAGTGTGCAGTGTTCGTAATTTCTACTCACGTTGTGTGCAGTACTTGTGCAATCAAAAGTCAATCCCATGGTTTTTTCGACACCAGCTTGAAATACATACAACTGGATAAAGAGTTTACCAACACACTATTATTCATAAACCGAATAATGGTTATCTCAGGAAGTGATAAACGATGAACGAAGGCAGTAACCAAATTTTTGGTGAGATTATTAGAATAGACAGTGTGAACACATATCTTGTCAAAGTACCATCAGAATCTTCTTTTGAACCTGGTCTTGGCGAGTTTGTAGGGGTTGATAGTGGTGATGGGTTGGTGGTCTGTGTTATAAAAGGGGTGCAGCGATCGGTACCAGAAGAATTAGCCACACTATTATCCTTTGAACAGGAATTAAAATACCTGCCATATAATACAGACTTTAAAAGTAGCTATTATACTGTGTTTGGACTTGGCGTGCTATCTGATGATACTAAATACAGGATTCGCATAGCACCGCAAATACGATCTCCTGTAAAACGCTTAAATAAAGAGACGATCAGAAAATTCCATCTGAAAGACGATAAACCAAACATCTCTTATTTCAACCAGTATCGTGAAATACTCGGAGATTGCATACTGTTTGCGATTAGTGACGAATTGATGCGTGTGCTGCCTGAAGCAAGCAGCATGCTTCTAATTGTCAAAAAATACATTGAAGGAAGTGGAAAACTATGACTGTTGTTGGCACTGTATTAACTCATTCAAAAGACGATTTTACTTTTATCACGAAGTGCCCGTTCAAGGTTGGGGAGTTTGTCTGTTATCTAATGAACCAGAACCACATACTTGCAAGGGTAAGACATACAGAACCGTTAAACGATTACCCGGTAGAGTTTCTATTTGATGCAGTAATAGATGCTTCTGATCTTGCTGCCTTTTATGGACTTGACAACAACGACTACCAGTACTACCGCGTGTCTGCTGCTGTTGTGGGATATTTTGATCGAGCATTTAATGAGTTTATCAATCCACGTGTGAAACCCCTATCTGGCACAAAGATTGAACTGGCTGATGCACAAATCCTATCTGATGTGAATAGGGTATCTGAAGGAGAGGTTGGCTCAGCACACATTGGAACTATCATGAGTACAAACTCTGGTGCAGTGCTTTCTGTTCGTGAGATGGTAAGTCAGCATCTCTCTATCATTGCTGCAACTGGTGCCGGCAAATCCTACACGGTTGGAGTCATCGTGGAAGAGTTAATGTCAAAGAACAACATGGCGTCTGTTCTGATCTTTGACCCGCATGGTGAGTACAGCGTACTGAGCGATATCCAGAACAATCCTGCATTCTGTGATGGCGATTATCGACCGAAAGTTAAAATCGTGAAATCAGATCAGATAAAAATCAGGGTTGGCGACCTTAGAGTTGCAGACTTTATCAGCATCATGGATGATGGCAGCATGACTGAGAAAATGAAAAGACTTTTCAAAAAAGCTTATGACAAGCTTAAAAAAGATGATAAACAAAAGACTCGGAATTTCACCAAAAACGAACTTCAGGAAACCATTGAAAGCCTGCGGGATGGAAAAAACGAATCGACCATCGACGGGATACTCTGGCGATACGGCAGAGTAACAGATGAAAAAATGTTTGATGACTACCAGAGCATACCATTGCGCAGCTACTTCCAACCAGGGCAGCTTACCATCATAGATGTATCAAACATAGGAGATTGGAAACAACAGTTAATAGCAGATATACTACTTCGCCACCTGTTTGATGCACGAAAAGGCACAGACAACGAATACTACAGCGAACACCAGCATCCTGACAGGTATATCCCATATCCAACGTTTATCATACTCGAAGAAGCACATAGATTTGCCCCACAGGCAGGAGAAGCAAAATCAAAGAACACACTTAAAACCATCTTATCAGAGGGGCGCAAATTTGGCATTGGCATAGCGATGGTAACCCAGCGTCCAAGCAAGCTTGATGCTGACTCACTTTCACAATGCATGACCCAGATCACCATGCGAATTATTAATCCTTCAGACCAGAAACAGATAGAACAGAGCATAGAATCGGTAAGTAGAGACCTGATAGAAGAACTGCCTTCACTTGCAAGAGGGCAGGCTATCATAAGCGGAGTAGCAATCAACACGCCTGTAACGGTAAACATCAGAGGTCGCCGTACAGCCCATATACGTGGTCAGAGTAAGGACGCACCAGGGATATGGAGAGAGTACAAACTGGGACAGGACAGTAACACCATAATAACAGCACCAAGCCACAAGCTCGATGTTGGGGTGTGAATTCAGTAGATCATAACTTTCTGGATATTAAAAGAATTGGTTTCCTGGTACCACAAATATGAAAATCTATTTACCGCACAGCGTATAACAGAGTGTGTCTGGCTTCGGTGCTTCGCACCTTCGCCCAAATTCCCCTTCGGGAACTTCAGATACGCCCGGACGTTATCTGCAATGGTGCAGAAAGATAGAGGTAATTCAATGGAATATAAGAGTGGTTGTCTCATTTGTGGTAAAGAATTAGCATATCAAGAAGATTATGAGAAGGTTGAATGCTATTATTGTAACGAAACTTATGATACAAATGTAAAATGTATCAATGATCATTTTGTTTGCGATAGATGTCATAGTTTGTCAGCAAATGAGTTAATAGAACGGTTCTGTGTCAATACTAAATTAGAAAACCCTATCGAAATAGCTTTAATCTTAATGAGAAACCAGAAGATTAAAATGCACGGGCCCGAACATCACTTCTTGGTGCCAGCGGTTTTGCTCGCTTCTTATTACAATCTTAAAAACGATGATAAGAAAAAGATAGAAAAGATAGAAGAAGCAGAAAAAAGAGCTAAAAATCTTTTAGGAGGATTTTGTGGGTATTACGGCACCTGCGCTGCTGGTGTTGGAACTGGCGTATTTATTAGTCTGATTACTGATGCAACCCCATTATCAAAACACGGGTGGAAATTGAGTAACATGATGACTTCAAAAAGTCTACTTTCCATAGCAAATGTAGGTGGACCTAGATGCTGTAAAAGAACTACACTTCTATCAATTTCTGAAGCAGTGAATTTTTTAAATGAAAACTTTGGAGTGGGGATGAATATCAACGAAAATTTAAAGTGTGAATTTAGTTCTTTGAACAAAGAATGTTTGCGAGATGAATGTCCGTTTTATTACCAAAAAAGTGATAAGACGTGAATCCATATATGTCTACACCACATCACCTAACAGAACATGTCTGGCTTCGTGCCTTCTCAAGATAAAACCAAAGAAACTTATTTCCGAAATATAGGAAAGTATAAAAATTCATATATTATCAGTCAACGATTAGGCATAAAG
>WNEG01000003.1 GCA_012910725.1 Candidatus Ethanoperedens thermophilum
GATACATTCTTTATATCCTAATTCAGTTCTTGGAATACAGGTGAAGCCTTGTGATTTTGAGACCATGTGGCGGCGCCTGTAACCCTTATAAAGGTATCGGTTGGCCTGGATTGAAAAAGATGGATGTAAAAATTAGCTAAGTACTGAATTTGATAGCCTCGATGTGACAGCCCCAAAAACCAGCATAGTATAAATAGTATGATTTAGATGACTGTGTTAGAGGTATTAAAATATGAGGTTTGATCGGTTCACGTTAAAGGCTCAGGAAGCGGTGCAAGAGGCACAGAATATCGTTCTTGAGAATAATCAGCAGCAGCTGGATGTAGAGCATTTGATGCTTGCTTTGTTGGAGCAGTCAGAAGGTGTGGTGCCATCAATTATCCAGAAGCTTGGTGCAAACCCTGCCGCAATCAAAAAGGCGGTTTTTGATGAGGTACAGAAGCGTCCACAGGTGAGTGGTGCTGGTGCGGGAGAACTGTACCTCACACCGCGTTTGAATCGGGTGATAGATGCTGCTTTTGATCAGATGGGGGAGTTGCAGGATCAGTACGTGAGCACAGAGCACCTGCTTCTTGCCATTGCTGGCGAGAGCGATGGTGCAGCCTCCGCTATCCTGACGCGGGAGGGCGTCACACGTGATGCTATTTTAAAGGTGCTTGTTGACATCCGCGGCAGCCAGAGGGTGACGGATCAGACACCAGAGGATAAGTACCAGGCTCTTGAAAAGTATGCAAGAGATCTTACAGAGATTGCTCGACGCGGCAAACTTGACCCGGTCATCGGTAGGGATGATGAGATTCGCCGTGTGATACAGGTGCTGTCGCGCCGTACCAAGAACAATCCTGTGTTAATCGGTGACCCTGGTGTTGGCAAAACCGCGATTGCCGAGGGACTTGCTCAGCGCATCGTGGCTGGTGATGTGCCTGATACCATCAGTGGCAAGCGTGTCGCGGCGCTGGATATGGGTGCGCTCATCGCAGGTGCCAAGTACAGGGGCGAGTTTGAGGACCGACTCAAAGCTGTTATAAAAGAGGTTCAAGAGTCAGATGGCAATGTTATCCTGTTTATCGACGAGTTGCACACGCTTGTGGGTGCTGGTGCTGCCGAGGGTGCAATGGATGCATCAAACCTTCTCAAACCAGCACTTGCACGAGGCGAGCTTCGATGCGTAGGCGCAACAACGCTTAATGAGTATCGAAAGTATATCGAAAAGGATGCCGCACTCGAGCGCCGCTTCCAGACCGTGCTCGTGGACGAACCTAATGTGGAGGATACCATTTCAATTCTCAGGGGGCTCAAAGAGAAGTATGAGATACATCACGGCGTGCGCATAAAAGATTCTGCGATCGTTGCTGCCGCGGTCCTCTCCAACAGGTACATCACTGATCGTTTTCTCCCGGACAAAGCAATCGACCTTGTAGACGAGGCAGCTTCTCATCTTCGAATCGAGATTGCAAGCATTCCAGCTGAACTGGACGAGGTTGAGCGGCGAATCCGAACACTTGAAATTGAGAGAAATGCTGTGAAGAAGGAAAAAGACGAGCCATCAAAGGAACGATTGGCTGCAATAGAAAAAGAGCTTGCAGAACTGAAGGAGACAAGCAGCCAGATGAAGGCACACCTGCAGCTTGAAAAAGACCTGATCTCACAGATACGCAAGATAAAAGAAGAGATCGACCGTGCCAAGATGGACGCCGAGCGGGCAGAGCTTGAAGGAAATCTTGAGCAAGTATCAGAAATCCGCTACGGCAAACTAATCGAGCTTGAGCAGCAACTGGAAGAAGCAAACCAGAAGCTTGCAGAGATCCAGAAAGATCGAAAAATGTTAAAAGAAGAAGTGGACGAGGAAGACATAGCAGAAGTGCTATCCAAATGGGTGCATATCCCGGTTTCAAAGATGCTTGAAGGAGAAACGGAAAAATTCGTTCACATGGAAGAGCGATTAAAAGAACGCGTGGTGGGACAGGAAGAAGCCATAACAGCAGTGTCAAACGCAGTCCGCCGCGGCAGAGCAGGAATCTCAGAACCTGACAGGCCCATCGGAAGCTTCATATTTATGGGACCGACCGGTGTCGGTAAGACCGAACTCTCACGCGCGCTTGCAGAGTTCCTCTTCGA
>WNEG01000079.1 GCA_012910725.1 Candidatus Ethanoperedens thermophilum
TACAATATATCGGTTATAGAGGGGGGAGAAGAACGCAATTTTTCGCAGCTTAGCGGCGGAGAACAGATGAGCGCTGCACTTGCGACGCGACTATCACTTATCAAAGTAATTTCCAAAAGTGATGTGGTATTCCTTGATGAGCCAACCCAGAACCTTGATGTGCAGCGAAGAGAAAATCTCTCAGAACAAATACGAAACATACACGGCTTCAAACAACTTTTCATCATAAGCCATGATGACACCTTCAACGAACACTGCGACCACATCATACACGTTGAAAAAATAAGTGGTGAAAGCCGCATCAACTATTAATCAATCCATTAATATGCCAATACTTTAATATGCGATGTTAGTGCAGGGATCGCCGATGGCAGCAAGCGATACAGCACACGGTGGCGGCGGTCGATTTCTAGATTGCGATAACCAGTGATGGAGACGTGCTTGTGAGGTAGGGTATATATTTAAATAAGTATATTTTCAATCAGGAAAAGAGGATTGAGAATGAAAAAGAAGTTCTACCAGAGGAGTGTATATGTGAGCTGTGTTCGGATATATCGCGAAATGGACGGATATACGAAGTATTGCGGATATATCTGAGTTATACGCAATCGTGAGCAAAAGGCTATCAATATTTGTATAAATATATTAAAGATTATATGGTCTTATTACCTTAGAGGATATTGAATATCATAGGAAGATTTAAGAGCTAAAAATGTATTTCTATTATTAATGAGAATAAAATATACATCTCATGCAGAAATAAAATTTGATATTTTAAAAAGATATGGAATTAACTATTTAAAATCCCAAATTGAAGATGTATTGCAAAATCCAGAAAAAGTGGAAGATTCAAGAAAGAATCGGAAAATAGCTCAAAAGCAAGTAAATTCAAAACACCTTATAAGGGTAGTGTATGAAGAAAAGGATAACGATTTGGTAGTTATCACATTTTACCCTGCAAGGAGGAAACGATATGAAAATAAGTTATAACCGAAAAGATGACATATTAATTTATGAGGTTGGAGAAGGAAAGATTGATTATGCCGAAGAAATGGGACCTATAATCGTCCATTTTGATAAGGAAGGAAAACCCCTTCTTCTTGAGATATTAGATGCAAGTGAATTCATCACACAAACGACAAAGTTCTCAATGAAAACCATAGAAGGAGAAAGAATAGAAATTGCTGCATAATATATTTTATCATGTTGGAGGATTGGCCTTTTGCTCAACGACTCTCTGCTATCGCTCCGACCCCATCGGATGCGTATAACACGGTATATCTGGCTCATTTCATTCACCCAAATTTTGCTCCACTTCGTTCCGCAAAACTTCCCATATCCGCCAACCGTTAAGCGAAAGATCACAATATAAATTACAAATACGGTTGGGAAAAATGAAAATCAATTCTAATGATAGTTTTCCATTGTTGTTCTGTTAAGAAGTTTCAGTGACTCATCGATCACGTTTTTGACCACTCGAATGTTCTGGAAAAAGTTGAAGCCCTATGCCACGTCAAGACTTTCAGGCAAATACTGCTTTTCGCACGTCTTCGATGGTTGCGTTTATTTCGATTGGTTTAGGGCATACGTTTAGCACGTGTTCACTGTCTTTTAGCAGGTGTCCCGTTGCGATGCAAACAATCCGTTCGTCCGGGTCAATGGTTCCGTTTTGAAGCAGTTTTCGCAGTCCTGCAATGGATGATGCACTTGCTGGCTCTACTCCGATTCCTTCCATCTGTGCCAGTTGTTTCTGTGCTGTGATGATTTCTTCGTCAGTTACTGTTTCTGCAGTTCCTCCAGATTCGTACACGGCTTTGAGCGCTTTCCTGGCATTTACCGGGTTTCCGATTCGTATGGCTGTGGCTATCGTTTCCGGGTCCGGGTCTGGTATTATGTTTTGCTGGTTGCTTCGTACTGCATTTACTATGGGGGGTGCTCCTTCTGCTTGTATTCCAATCATTTTTGGTACGGTATCTGTTATACCAAGTGTTTTGAGTTCCTTGAATCCTTTATATATGGCTGTGATATTTCCTGCGTTTCCGACAGGAAGCACGATTCGATCTGGTACTTCCCAGCCAAGCTGGTCTGCTATTTCAAAACCTATGGTTTTTTGCCCTTCAAGGCGGTATGGGTTGATTGAGTTTAGTAAGTAAAAGTCTTCTTTTGCACACAGGTCACGTACGAGCGTAAGTGCTTCATCGAAGTTTCCGCGTATGCTCAGTACCTTTGCTCCATGCATGAGTGCCTGTGCAACTTTTCCGAGTGCTACTTTACCTGCTGGTAGTAATACGACTGCTGGTATGCCTGCCTTGGCTCCGTAGATGGAAAGTGATGCTGAGGTATTGCCTGTTGAGGCACATGCTACTGTACTCATCCCAAGTTCCAGTGCTTTGGTTACACCAACAGTCATGCCCCGATCTTTGAATGAGCCTGTCGGGTTCATACCTTCATGTTTAACATAGACTTCTTTTGCTTCCAGGTCTTCTGCTAGCCTGTGTAGTTTGTATAGCTGTGTGCCACCTTCCTGCAGTGTCACAGGGTCTCTTGTTATTGGTAGTAGCTTTTTATATTTCCATACGCTCAATGGTTGTTTTGATAATTCCTTTTTGCTTAGCTCTATTTCGTTGTAATTGTATATTACATCAAGAAGACCGCCGCATTTTCTGCACGTGTAGACGACTTCTTCAATAGAATAGATGCTGCTGCACTCGATACATTGTAGATGGTACATATTCTCGTAGTTCTCCTATCAACAATTATTTAATACACAACACTATACCTAAACTTATCGGGTACACAATCAGAGAAAAAACAGTTGAGAAGAATTAATATACTACACCAGACTATGATAAACACAACTATATATGCAATACTAATACTCTGGTATGTGAGAATCGCAGACTCTTTGCCCCAGGGAAACTCCCGCCCTTTGGAACAAAAGAAGCTGACAAATAGAACTTAAGAGGGATTATTATTAGGATAAAAACAACTACAAGAACTAAGACTACAAGAACTAAGAATGAAATAGAAAAGAACAGGTCTCAGTCACCCGAGAGCTTGGAAAAAAATGCACAAGGTAACACAATGATTAATGAAAAGTTGGTAGAACAGGGTTTTACACTTCCCGGAGAAATTATAGGAGCAAACGAAGAATTTGCTAAAGGAGAACAGACATTTGATAAAGGAGGCAATATCTATGCTTCGGTCATGGGGTGTGTTGAAGTACATAAACAAAGCAGAATTATTTCAGTCAAACCAGTAATCAACCCTTTGAATTATATACAAAATCGGGATGTTGTTATTGGTCAGGTGACTGCTATAAGAAATTCGGTTGTGCTTGTGGAGATTGCTCATATTAAAGGAAAAGGTGAGCGTAAAATTGTAAACCTTGGACAAGCAGCAATTCACGTATCAAACATAAAAGACAGCTATGTAGATGACATCTCAAGAGAACTCTGTCCTTTTGATATTGTAAAAGCAAAAGTGATCGATATTAAAAGTATGAGGCTTACAACTGCAGGGAAGGAACTTGGAGTGATGAAAGCCTTCTGTTCAAGGTGCAGGCAGCCATTACATAAAAATGGCGTCAAACTGCTGTGCAAATCATGCGGCAATAAAGAGACAAGAAAAACATCATTAAACTACGGAACAGGCATAATATAGACAGGAGAAAGAGAAAATGGAAGTTAGAATTCTAAGTAAAACAGATACAGACCTGAAACTTCGCATCGGTGGAGAGACGCATAGTTTATTAAATCTTCTTAAAAATGAACTTCTTACAAACGAGTGTGTTGATGTGGCAACTTATGACATCAAACACGTAACCATTGGTGATCCGATACTGTTTGTGAGAACAGCAGATAATCATGATCCAATCGAGGCGGTCATTGAAGCATTAGAAAACATAAACAATCTTTGTGAAGAGTTCAAAGAGGCATTCAATAATAGTGCGAGGGACGAGATTCGAACTCGCGGACTCCTATGAGAACAGGTCCTAAGCCTGTCGCCTTTGACCTGGCTGGGCAACCCTCGCCATTATGTTTTCTTGCTTGCTTGATTGCTAACGCACTTGATTACTTCGCAATCAAGAGTTACTGGTAATTTCTGCACAACGAAGTTGTGCAGTGCTTCGTAATCGAGAGTTATTCCTACTCAAGTTAATAGTTGTTTCTACTCAAGTTAATAGTTGTTTCTACTCAAGTTAATAGTTGTTTCTACTCAAGTTAATAGTTGTTTCTACTCAAGTTAATAGTTGTTTCTACTCAACGAAGGTGTGCCGTCGCAATTTAACTTTTAAAAGACGGAACAAAACATTCAGTAACAAAAAAACTTCTAAATAACATTAGATATTCATTTGCTGCAACTGATAGTCTTCTCCCTATGTTTTTAGTCTTAGCAATCCTTTCCTCACCAATACCAACTATAACTCCTGAAGTTCGGGAAAAAACTCTCGACCTTCTAAAAATAAAAGACCTAGATGATTTTGTTCCTTTTAAAAAGGTCATTGACAGTATTGGGGGCGCAGGGGGCAGCGCAAGCCTCGCTCTTCAGAGCGGGGATAGCCCGCCGCCTCTCCAGACGTGTGAAATGCTTAAGTAGAATGCCGACATCATCATTGCAGAATAATAACTGTGAGCCTTCGGGTAGCAGTAACCGGGACATGGCGGTCCCGTTGAGGGTTCTATGAATCTTCCTAAAGATTCCTCGCAATTTCATTGCGGGGAGCACGTCAAATATATATTTATCATGTCAACTACGATCCAAATATCAGATGAAATGCGAAGCCAACTTAATGGCCTTAAATTGTTTGGAAGGGAAACATATAATGATGTCCTGGAACGAATATTAGAAGACATGCAAGAATTAAATGAAAAGACTAAAAACGAGATAGTACAAGCAATAAAAGAAATAGAGTCGGGGCATTATAAAACACATGAAGAGGTACGAAAGGAATTGGGATTTTAGTGACCTTCGAGATAATCTGGTCTGCGTCGGCAATAAAAGAACTAAAAAAAATCGATAGACATATTGCTAAAAGAATTTTTGATACGATTACTCGATTAAAAGAATATCCATACCACAATATTATTAAACTAACAAATTCTCCATATTATCGGTTACGGGTTGGAGATTATCGAGCAATCTTGGATATACAAAAAAACCAATTGCGAATCTTAGTAATCAAAGTGGGACATCGAAAAATATCTATGATTCAATATAATTAAACGATAAGGGTAGGTTTAGTTACTCTGCGGAAACCTTTGGTTTTCTTGCCGAAGCCCTTTTGGGCTTTGGTCATATAACAGACGCATAACAGACGCATATCTGGCTACGGGCTACCGCCCTTCGCTCACAAGAGATTTTATAATGTATTTCATATAAAGTGAGATAGTGAAATGAATTACACAAAAATAAAAACTTGGATAGGGGGACACAATAAAATATTTATCTTTTGGATTATCTTAGCTTTTGCTATTCCAATAAGCCTATCCGTAGTGCTTGGTATCCCCATCCTAAAAACTTTATCACTAATCGTATCAACGTTTGCACTGGAGTATTTTGCAGTTCCAGTTGGTATTGGTTTGGGTTTAGATCCCGTGTTCGTTTTAATCGTAGTGACCTCTGTTGCACTATCAGCGGTGCTATTAATGTTCAAAATTTTTGATACTGTGGGTGGAAAATCAAGAAGAGTTTCTAATTTTCTGTCAAAATCTCGTGAAAGGTGTCAAAAATCAAAAATTATACAGAAGTATGGCGTGTATGGATTATTGCCAGCCGTACCCTTTTTAGGTTTTTATGTCTGCCCGGCAATAGCATGGATTATGGGATGGAGAAGAGATTATGCTCTGACATCCTCCCACGAATAAATTCATGGGGTTCCATGTTTGTCTCTAAATTCCATCCGCATTTCTCACGATTGGAGTGGGTTTATCATGAAACGTTTGATTGAGGTTCAAGGTCGTTGTCGTTCCAACGTTGCCCCTTTGGGTGTATCAGTGCTACCTTTGCATACATCTCTGTCTGCATGCAATCGGAATACAACTTTATCCACACAAAAATGAACGAAGTGCGGAGTTGTTTCCAACCTTGCAAAGCAAGGATTAAAGTGGGAGTATGAGGCATAAAGCCAAACTTTCCACAATAAGCATTATACAGCAAGATACTAAAAAGGTTTGCATTCATCCCACGATTAAAACTCGTGGGCTTTCTGCAATACACCGTCGTAATCCTGATAATTATAGGATTTGTATTTATTTCCACGATTATGGTGTTATCAAGCATTGGAATTTTGGGATTCATATCAAAGTGATCTTATAAAAAGATGGTACGTGTTTAGCTGAGGCGAAAAAAACCACGAGATTCCACGAGATTAACACAAGAAGATGGTATTGGGCACGTGATATTGGTTAGATTTGCATTTTATATTTTACATATTCATATTTTCTCGTGAAAATCTGTGTAATCTTGTGGTTAGCTAAACAAATACAAAAGATGAATGAAACGGAGAAAATGAACTGGCTTCGGGAACTTCGCATATTTGCGATACGTTAGGCGAAATTGCGGTGTAAACATACTTTTATAAAGTTCGAATCAAATAACAAATATGAGGTGGGAAGAAATGCGACAATTAAAAATAATAGTTGGAAAGCATCCTGAGGGGTGTGTGGCGTATCCTTTGGGGCTAAAAGGTGTAGTGGTTGGTGAAGGTGATACCTGCGAGGAAGCACTTGCGGATGTGAAATCAGCTATCAAATTTCACATGGGAACCTTTGGAAGAGAGATTTTTGAAACTGAAGAGATTATGGAAACCTTTGTTGCAGAAGTGGCAGTGTAATGAATTCCCAAGAGATACTCCTAAGCGAAAGGTCATAAAAACATTCGAAAATCTTGGATTCAGAATAGTTAGAATGGGAGAACATATCTCAATGGTGAGAGAAAATCCGGATGGGACTAAAACTCCTTTAACCATGCCGAACCATGAGAGGATAAAAGGTTCGACACTGAGAGTTATTTGCAGGCAATCAGGTATAAAGCGGGAGGAGTTTTTAAAAGCTTATGAAGAAACATGAGCAACTTCGCCTAATAAAGCATATCTGGCTTCGGCTATTGCCTCCGCCCAAACTCCCCTTCGGACGAACTTCAGATATGCGTCAGCCGTTATTTTCTGCACTCGATTGCACAGCACTGTACACGGAGTGTGCAGATTGTCTTACCTTATCAATGATAACAGCAGTGCTTTTTGTGTGTGCAGTCGGTTCTCGGCCTGGTCAAGGATTGCTGAGTGCTGTCCATCTGCGACATCGCCAGTAATTTCCTCTCCCCTATGTGCTGGAAGACAGTGCAGTACTGTGACATTATTTTTTGCATACTGTAGCAGCTTATTGTTTATCTGGTATTCTTTGAAGTCATTCAATCGCTTCATGGTTTCTGCTTCGTCGCCCATTGACACCCACACATCTGTATAAAGTACGTCTGCGCCTGCTGCCGCGTCCTCTGGATTATCTGTAAGTGTTATACTTCCTCCAAGTTCTCTTGCCTGTATTACGATGTTCTGGTCTGGCTCATAACCTCTCGGTGTTGCAATATTGATGTGCATGCCCTCAAGACTGCATGCAATAATAGCGCTGTTGCATACGTTGTTACCGTCGCCTATCCATGATAGAGTAAGTCCCTTCAGATGTCCTTTGTACTCCCTGATGGTCATCAGGTCTGCAAGCAGCTGGCAGGGATGCTCGAGGTCTGATAGTGCATTGATAACTGGAATAGTTGAGTGTTCTGCAAACTCAATGAGTGTGCAGTGGTCGTTGACTCGTGCAGCTATAGCATGAGCGTATCTTGATATTACTTTTGCAGTATCTGCGATGCTCTCCCCGCGTCCAAGCTGCGTATCTGCCTGATTCATGTATATGCTGCCCCCTCCAAGTTCGCGCATCGCTACCTCAAAGGATATGCGCGTGCGTGTAGAGCTTTTTTCAAAGAGCATGACGAGAGTTTTATGTTCAAGTTCACTGATTATCTTTCCACGCTTTCGTTTTTCTTTGAGATCATCTGCTTTATCAAGTAAGCTGCTGATTTCTTCATGTGTCAGGTCCTGGATAGAAAGAAAATGTTTCAATTCTTTTACTCCTTCCGTAACTCCTTCATATGGTCAATTCGCTGCTGGATTAACTGCTCTGTGCCTATATCGTGCCTGGAATATAGTCGTCCTTGAATACTGTGCACCCCATTTTCTGCAAGCTGCTCTGCTTTTTCCAAATTTTCTGCAATACCAACAACAGCAACTGCACGAGAACCTGTGGTATAGATCTTACTGTTCCTCTCGTATACGCTTGAATAGAATAATAAGGCATCATCAACAGGTGTTATTGTTACTTCGCTGTCTTTTAGGGGATGCTCCGGGTATCCTTCTGGCACCGTGTATTTGCAAACAGAGGCTTTTTCTTCGAAAGTTACATCAAGACTGTTTAGTGTACCAGCTGCCACATGCTGTGCAACATCGATGATGTCTGTTTGAAGCAGTGGCAGGGTATTCATCGCTTCAGGATCTCCAAAGCGAGCATTGTATTCTATTACCGTGGGGTGATCTGCAAGCATGAATTGTCCATAAAGAACTCCTTTATAGCTCATATTTTCGCTGTTTAGGGCATCTATTGTCTGCTGCATAATCTCTTTTGCAGCATCAAGGTCATCATGGTTCATAAACGGCAGTATATCGGTTGCATCATTGTATGAGCCCATACCACCGGTATTTGGCCCCTTGTCTCCTTCATAAGCTCTTTTATGATCTTGCACTGCTGGTGTGAAGGCAAGGTGTTTTCCGTCACTGAATGCCTGGAGTGTAAATTCCTCACCAATAAGGCGTTCTTCGACCACCACCCTATCCTTTTTAAGCACCTGATCACTGTATTGTTTTGCTTCTTCCGTGGTATTGAAATGATCGCCCATCACGCGTACACCTTTGCCGCCGGTAAGCCCTGCTGGTTTTATAACCACATCTTTTATTTCGTCTATAAACCTGTGAGCCTGCACTGCTTGTGTTTGATCAAAGACCTGGAATCTGGGACAGCCTTTGATTTTATGTTTTTTCATAAAGTTTCTTGTCCATGCTTTATCAAATTCAATTCGTGCAGCATCCTTCGTTGGCCCAAACACATTGATATTATGCATCTGCAGTTTGTCAGTTATTCCTGCTGCAAGTGGTGCTTCTGGCCCTATAAATGCAAGCTCAATGTTATTTTCTATTGCATAAGCTGTAATTCGGTCAACATCTGTTTCTTTTACCAGCAGTATATCTTCTGATAGTTTTACAATCCCTGGATTTTTTTTAGACATTGCAGTGTATAGTAAAACTTCGTGTGTGCTTTTTTTTATTGCTGCGGCAATGGCATGTTCTCTTCCTCCGCCACCTACTAATAGTACATTCAAATTATATCACCTCGATTTTTCTAATAATTGTCAAGTATCGTTTTTACAGTTTCTCTATACTCTTCTTTCAAAGAATATATGTTATGGTTGCCCTTTACATCTATGCGAAGAACACCCAATCTGGTATTCATAAGTCCTACCATGGCAGAAACACCGCGGTAATTCACATCAAAATCCTTAGATGTAAGATATTTATAAATAACTTCTGTAGTAAATGTATTATTTTCTAAAAATAATTTTAAAACAGTTTTTCGAATGTTAGTATCATCGTGCATTAGATATCTCTTTGTCCGCTCTTTGATGCGCTCATCAGCTTTGCTCAGCATCACCACTCCTTAAGACCAAATGAATGTGCATAATTATTCTGTTCTTGAAGTTCATTGAACACTTCACTTATAACTATACAAGGGTTATAAATCTTACTTTTATGGCTATCAACTTCCAACCGAGTTTATTTGTATGTAATGTCAGTACTTTTTTCCAGTATCAGAAGAAGTTTCTTTGCCCATTTCAGTTTTTTCTTTTTTATCTCATTGACACTGGAATCTTCAAAGTCAAATCCAATGAGCACAATACTTGCTGCATTGTAGTGTGCTGCAAGGAATACGCATCGGTCACCATCAGTGAATCCAGCAAAGTTGTAAACATTATGAAGTGGCTTTGTTTGTGTTGTGCCGATCACGTTTTCAAGTTTTGGCACAATACTTGTAATTGCTTCGATGTTATCGCCATGTGCATGTGCTAATACGATTGTACCATGTTTGCTTGCCTGTATTTCTGCTTCGATGTTGTCAGCATCAAGGTCAGTCACGATGATTGTTGGCTGTATATTTTGCTGGAGCAGTACCCCGGTTGCACCGTCTGCTGCAATGATTACATCATAACCAGTTGTATCGCTTTTCTTGAGTTCTGTAGCAAGTGCTGGGGCATTTCCACAGACGAGTACACATTCCCCCTCGATTAATTTACTGAGCACCGCTGGATCTATTGTGTGTTTATGTTTGTAGAGCAGTTGTGATAGAATGCTGGCTGCACGTTCATCCCCAGCCTGGTCAAAGCCCATGTCTTTTATTATTTGTTTGTAAATTAAATCCCATTGTGTGAAGTTCATTTTTTGTTTTTCCTTGTTGTTCCTTCCTGTAGTTAAGCTTAGCTCTTTTGCACTTTTACAGTATCTCCGAACAATATGTCTATATGAGATAGCCCCCCTTTATCCCACATATAAATACTTGATAAGATGTGGACATACTATCGATGGCTCCCTGATGATCCATCAACCTGCACCCCCCACATTGCTGTGTCGTGGAGATGGCCGCCTGATCATATATTCTTGATTGCTGGCGCACTTGATTACTTCGTAATCAAGAATTATTTGCT
>WNEG01000108.1 GCA_012910725.1 Candidatus Ethanoperedens thermophilum
GCTGGGATACGTATTGCGCTTGCTGAGAATAAGTTGAAGAGTGGCAAGATCGGGTTGGTGGTTGAGGAGATGGATTCGACACAAGCCAGGTTATTCTCCCATCTGAATCTCGGGAAATTTATTATTGAGGGGTAGTGAAATCGGTATTAAGGGGCTTAATGTTTTGGTGGGGACTATGTGGATGATGGTTCCGGCTATCGATTTTTCACATATGTTTGAAAGTCAAGTGTGGATCTGGATGAGCGACTTGGGCTGGACATATTCCCTAAAGTGGTACGGAGTTAAGGTTTTAAAGAGTTAAATGTAGCATCGATAGTTATTGGTGCTGTTAAAACCAGAATTCCAAGAGTAAGACCAGTAATCATACGAGTTAGTCCATTAGTAATACTCTACTCTATATCACTTGCTAAACCATCTATTGGTTTTAAAGCATTAGAGAAAACAAAAAAATATGATTGAGGATCTTTAATGTTCCTCTCGAATGTGTTTACAAAAGCAGATGCATATGCCATTTCTTCTTTAGCCTTGGCAACTAAGTTCCTCGCATCATCAAAGCCCCCCTCACATTTTATATCTGTCCTTATTAATGTATGGTAACTTATTATTTTTTCTTGATATTGATTTATTATTTTTATAATGGCATCAGTTTTATCTTTCGCACTTACTGGCTGTAATAGTATCTCTTCTTGTGGTTCATGGTGTGTATGGTGATGGTATACCTCCCTGATTATTATGTATACTTGCTTAATAATTTCATGCTCCTTCCAAGCAACTTTTTCTTCAGGATACTCCAGTTTAAGAGTAACAAGCCCATTATCTTCAATATTACAACTTGCCTCGGCTGCAATATTCTTATCACTTAATGTGGGGTTGGAGTATTTGAATATAAAAATGTGATCTATCGCATCCCTGTCATCAACAGAAATAATAACTTTGAACTTTTTATCTTTAACATCTTCATGAGTCTCATGAATATAGTATCTCCCACTAGTTTTTGATAATCTCTTATCTAACTTCTTCTTTTCTTCCCCTTCCACCATCTTCTTCTCGTTTTCTAATTCCTTAATAAAATAACCAAAAAGAAGGTCCTTTGTTAATATTGGAATCCATCCATAATAACAATTATCGTTGTTCATAGTATCACTATAGTGAGGAAAGAAAAGTAGCTGAAATATTTATATATTCAGATGTTTGACGCCTGAATTACTTAACTTAGCAGTTCCGCGCATTTTTCTCCAATCATAACCACAATGAACAAAACTCACTCTTACCCATCTATTTACAACTTCTTTATCTTCTTCTGTCTCCACCCTTTTTAAAGTTTTTTAAAACATCTCTATCGTGTTCTGTAAATATTGCCATTTCTATTTACCCCCCGTTTATGCTATTTCATACCGCTTCCAAATAATAAAAAAAGGTGGAATTAACCACCTATTTGTCTCATTCTCCTTCCTTCTGGTGACACCTGAACTGGTGCTGCGGGCCATACAACGGTTGCTGTTATTCCATTCCTTCGCATATATTCCTGCACTGCCGCGCACGAAATGCCAAGTATTGCTGAAACTTCGAGTGCGTACATCGTTCCGTTCGTGAGTTTCTCTACATATTTATCTCTGTCTTCTGCATCTTCAAACGTCTTTACCTGGACATCAAGCTTCCTTTTGCATTCTTCTTGATCTTCTTCATAGATTTCTTCTACCATTTCAATCACTCTCCTGGTTCAATTCTCGTGGTTGACGATACTCCAAGTTTCAGATCGTTTGCTCTGCACCATTTGCACTTTGCTGGCAGCCATTCTGATGTGGCACATCTCTTGCAGAGTTGTATTGGTGCCATTGCTTTGTCTGGATTAAGCGATGTTTGATTAACCAGTGCATTGATTGATGGTGCCTCTGGTGCAAGCATGCACGGCTGGTCTATGAATCTGAACAATGCTCCTGTTCTGGCAGTAATTGAACAGTATGGATAACCATACCACTGTGGATCGTTCAGTAATGTATTGTTTCTAAGAGGCCATAGATCAACTGGAACGCCCATCGTCTTTCCACCATATCCTTTTGGTGGGTCCCTGATAACTCTCTCGCCTTTTGCAACAAAGTCCAGCCAGTCGTTAATGTGCAGTTCTGCAACCATTGGTCTGTCGTATGGATGCGTTAGTACCCAGTTGCTGAATCGATGTTCCATCATTTCAACGAACATATCAGCTGTAAAGCCATCCCAGTTGAGTATCTCTGCCATTGCTGCACCCTGTGCACCAGTTGTGATACCAGTAAGGGCAAATGGAGTCTTTGGTACACCCATTGCATATCCTCGCCTTGTTGTTCTTACACCGACCTGTGTCACTGAATCAAGTATGTTCATACACATATCATCCTTACAGATATTGTAGTACGAATCGCCAAGGTGATGCCCCATGTCTCCAACATGTGTGGGAAGCATCGGTATATTTGCAATATGAACACCAGCATCATAAGCTTCTTTCACGATTGGGGTCATCCTCTTTTCATAAAGCTCAAAGTATTTATGTCGATTGAATGATGTAAAACCAAACGTGCCCATGATCTTCTTCATAAACATTGATGGCTGAGCCCATATCCATTCAAGGTATTTCTGTTCCTGTTCGATTGCGGTCTGGACGTTTCTGCATCTTTGTAGTGTTCTTGTAAATCGGTCGCCAAATACATAGATCGTGTTAAGTCCCCATGATTTTGCAGCCATGATTGCTTCTTTGTACTTTCGATCGATCGGTGTTCTGTCAAGTATCATCACGTCTATTGCAAAATTACTGCCTGGCACTGCTGCAAAGTCCTTTGATGAAACAATTCCATAGAACCCAGTGTGCAATCTCATCGCTTCGATTCCGATCAGATCTTCAGATTCTCTTATCGTTCTGCAGAACTCATCAATCGCATCCTTGAAATCTCTGTCAAGCTTGTATAACATATCAAGTACAATCGGTGTCTGCATCCATTCAAGGAATGCTGTATCCTTTGGGTTTACCGTCTTGCAGAGAGAATCAATAATCTCATAATGATTCATATAGGACTCTCTCCAGAGGTTCATGGTCTCCTTGGATTGGTCTGGATGAACCGTCACTTCTTTAATACGGTTATAGAATGGCTCACAGTGTTTCCATAGGAATGGTTCATATCTATGCTCTCTTACAATATCGACACAAGTCTCCTGTGCTGAAAGCCCTTCATTCATCGTTTTTTCAACGACGTCTGCATACTGGCATTCACCATATTCATGAATTTCTGGCATTTATATCACACTCCTAATGTTTTTCTCATTTCATCCAGGTCCAGGTACTTTGTTAACCATGGTTCTGGAACACCATCTTTGCCCCATCCGCGTTCTTCATAGAACATCTTCTTTGCTTTACTCAATCTACTGATCGTTCCTTTGCTTCCTCCATAAGGAGTTTGCTCTGTTGTGAATCTCTTTGGTACGGAATCGTCGTCTGCGGTAAATCCGCTTGCTGTATTCCACAGTCTTTCACCATTGAAAATTCTTTCTTCAGATGTGATCAAATCACTTGTTGACATATCTATTCCAGTTGCAGTCGAAAGTAAGCTAGCATTATCCTCTACTCCAACAGGTGTCAGTGCAAGGAACAAGCATAACACAGCAGAATCATAGAATACAGATTCATGCTGCATACCGATCGTGAATGTGATCTTATCCTTATTCAAAACCGTTCTCTCAAGGAGTTCCTTTGGTGTTATCTGCGTTCCAAGCGTGTTGCATCCGACCATGTATGATTTCATGTGGTCAGCGCCTCTTGGAGAGGTTGCATAGCCGAGGTCTACACCTGCCATTGTTCTGGGATCGTATGCTGGCAGTTCATTTCCTTTAATGTGCATTGCATAGTCTGCTGTTTCTGGGTACTTTTCTGCACATCGCTTGACACCCATTTGAAGCTCTGCGCCAACGCCAACGCCCTTTCCCATTTCTTCTACTACTCGAAGGATTCCTTCTCCGTCGCCCCAGGTTATTCCAAAGTCGTGTGCTCCTTTAACGGTTGATTCCATGGCATATCCAAGGATGTTTCCAGCGGATATCCCATCCATTCCGTATCTACCGCAGATTTCTCCTGCCTTTGTAACAATGTATGGATCCAGATTGCCAAGGTTAGTTCCAAAGCCCCATGTCAGCTCGTATTCCGCCTGGGGTAAAAATTTCCCATTGATATACAACTGTCGATGGCAGCCTATTGGACACCCGTAACATGGTGATCTATCCCATAGGTGGTTATTCCAGAACGTCTCTCCACTGATTTTATTACAGTCTTCGTATGACAAGTTTCCAGTCTCTGAGAAGTTTTTCACTCCCAGTGTTCCATGCATATTCTCAACATGCATCAAAACAATGGTTCCTCTTGTACGCAGATATTCACCAGTTGTTGGTTTCTCTTTTATCAGGGCAGTAACCTTGCGATTTATTTCTTTAAACTCTTCTGGTTTAGCGATTCCTATCTTTTGCTTTCCATTTACGACAACTGCTTTCAGGTTCTTTGAACCCCAGACAGCACCTGCCCCGGTTCTCCCGGCAAAGCTGTTCTTGCCGTGAGCGATGTTTGCTATTGGTGCACACATCTCACCAGCAGGACCAATACATCCAACACATGCTCTCTTTCCATGCTTTTCAAGGAGAATATCATTTGTCTCATAAGTTATTTTTCCCCATAGATCACTTGCGTCATGTATTTCCTGTGTCTCATCTGTGATGTACAAATAACAAGGGTTGTCTGCCTTACCATCAATGATGATTGCATCATATCCTGCTCGTTTTGTAAGCATCCCAAACCGTGATCCTGCAATACATGCCGATGTCGTTCCACTGTGAGGTGATATGAAGGCAGTTGCAAACCTTCCTGATGTAGGTGCTGGTGTTCCTGTCAGTGGTCCTGGCATGATGACGTATCGGTTCTCTGGTGTGAGAGCAAATTCTCTTGCTTCATCCGGTGTGCTGTATGGTGGCTTTCCTATGTGGTCCCAGATAAGTTTCTCTCCGAGGCCTCGACCACCAATATATTGTTTCCAGAGTTTTTCTTCAATTCCTTTCCCTTCTGTAATCTTACCCTTGGTAAGATCCACATGAAGAGTCTTTCCCATTATAGAACTCATTTTTTTCCTCCGTAATTTAATTTTTTATTCTTTACTAAAGTTACACATCCTATTTCACAATTATTTTACAAAGTGCGGTATCAATTGTGTGCCAATAAGTTCGATTGATTTAACCTTATCAGGTCCAAGCGGTGAGCCTGGTATCACTTGCGTGACTCCTGCTTTGATTAATTTATCGATTTTTTCTATGCACTCGTTTGGTGTACCACAAATAGAGAATGCATCAAGCATTTCTGGTGTTACAGCTTTAATAGCTGCTCCAAAACTTTCCTTGAATCCGTCTCTAACCTTGTTAACATCCTTAATCGGTATGCCGTGTTTTTCAAACACTACGTCTGGCGATCCTGCTACAATGAATGCTGTCACTGGTTTTGCTGTTTTTTCTGCATCAGCCATCGTGTCTGCTATTGAAAAGCTTGTATAAGCTGCTACATCAAAGTCCTCAAAGTTTTTGCCAGCTTTGTCAGTTCCCTCTTTTAGGAATTTGACTGCATTTTCAAAATCTCTTGGGTGAGAGCCATTTACAAGTGCACCTTCAGCAAGTTCACCTGCAAGTTTGAGCATGTTTGTTCCCTGTGCACCAATATATACTGGTATGTTTGCTCCTTTGGAGAAGTTCAGCTTGGCTGATTTGATTTTGCACACTTTTCCATCATAGCTGATTTTTTTACCAGTTAGCAGTTCCCTAAATATCTCTACGGTTTCCTTCACTGTTGTGAGAGGTTTTTTCCATTCGATTCCAAGGCCGTCAAAGGTTACCTTGTCACCTGGACCAATGCCAAATACAGCACGTCCTCCTGATACTTCGTTTACTGTAGCCATGGCTGATGTAAGCTGTGCTGGTGTTCGTGTGTAAGGGTTAGTCACGCCAGGTCCAAGTTTGATCTTGCTGGTGTTTGCTGCAATGTACGTTAGAAGAGCGTATGCATCTCTATTGTTGTAGTGATCTGTAATCCAGGCATAAGCAAGTCCATTATTTTCTGAGGTTTTAACAAGGTCTGCCAATTTCTCAGCAGGTTCGTTTGCTAAGAATTCTATTCCAAAACTTATTTCCAATCTTTTCCCTCCTTTTTTTATCCTACATAGATACCCATGCTTGCCCTTAGATATATAGTTTTATATTTTGTTCGGTTCGTTCTTATGCGAGCTTTATTGGGTGGTTTTCTGGTTGTTCGATGCCGAAGTCCTTTACAGAGTCTGCTGCTATAATATCTGCCATTGCCACTGTTGGTGCAGCATACTTGGCATCTTCAATTGGGCCTATAAACAGTGAATTTGCACCCATCATAACACCAATAGAGTTGGCAGATATACCTGCAATATGGCGTACAATCATGCTTGGGTATTTCTTCAACCATGCCCATGATGACGGCACATTGTGTGCACCAAGACCTGTGGGCAAGCCAAACTTGGCTTTAGCTACTGAGAGCAATCTAAATGATGCACCTGCGCCATTCCCAACAGGCTGCACACCGGGATCGTACAGTATTTTCTTAAAGCCGCATTCCTTGGCTATGGGGAGCAAACCCCGATCTAGAAAGCCGCCGCCATCTTCAAGCAGTGCAATGCGTGCATGTACTGACGGGTCCTGCATATTAAATCCAAGTATAACAGCTGCCTCAACTTCTGCTTCTTTGAGAGCGTTGATTTCTTCCTCTTCAATCATCATGTTAATCGCATTGTACATCACGCGATCCCCATATCCAACTTCTGTTGTATGCTTGAGCCCAACATAGCGGGCTTTGATCTCTGCTGAATCGATAATAAATGGCCGATCTGTGTGTTCTGCTACAAAGTCAAGGCATTTCGGCATAAGTTCAGGAGTTACACCAACCGACTGAAATATGCATGGATTGCCTGTTTCATCACACACGGTCTCTGTTTCATTCATCAATGCTTCTGCTTTTGCTGCATCAAAAGTGTTGTTTTTGTCATCTACGATCTTATGTCCATCATAGAAGATTGTTGGAATGAGGACAGTAGGATTTTCTCCTATCTGACCGCCAACTTTTACATTACCAATTTCAAGTATTTTTTGTTCTCTTGCATATTTATACATAACTTTTCATCCTCACAAACCTATTATAAAGATTATAAGTAGTGCTACAACTATTCCATACAGCACCCCAATCCATCTTCCAATCATGATTCCTCTCTGCTGAAAGATCTCAGCAGAGGTGAATTCTACTCGTTCCTCGATTCTATTCATCTGGTTCATCATCTGTTCATATTCTGCCATACTTTTATCACCTCATAGAAGACCAAGCATTACCAGTACAAAGGCAACCACAAACCCAAGAATAAAATATATTCGTGTGGAAAAAATGCCTGAAAATACTCGCTGGTCTCTTCCAATGATTAATTCACGCCGTTCAAGTTCATCAATCATACGATTGTATTCTTTCAACTGCGGCGTGGCAAGCATAGGTATCATTTCACTACGATCACTACTACTCATCCTAATAACCTCCTGATTCCAAAGATCACTATAGTTAGAACCAGTCCAAGAACAAAGCCTTCATACAAGCCTGCTACAAGCCCGGCTGTTATCTTTTGAAGCTTTCCAAGATCCTTGTATTCAGATTCTATCATACGCACCCGTGATTCAATAGATGCTACTTCTGCTGTGTGTGCAACGACACCAACCACTTCTTCTTCTCCAACACCACCGAATTTGACGACCATTGGGTCTTCTTCGTATGGTTCCTGTTTTGGCAGAGCATCTATCGCTTTCTCTATCTGGCCGATATCTTCCACGTTTAAAAGATCAACGACATCCACCATCTGGTCCCTGAATCGTTGAATGGCTTCTGCTGGAAGATTGGAAATATAAGGTATTGCACCTGGCGCACCGATGATGTGTCCGTCATCTTCTGCACCATTCTTGTAGAATGCAAGCCATGATGCACCTGATATGTGACCGTGTACCTCTGAGCCACAGAGTACCAGATATCTAAGGTTAGAATTGGATACAATGTTTGCGACTACCTTCTCTATTCCAATGTTCTCTGTCTTAGAGGGGCCTGACATAGCAGCTTTCTTTATAAGCCTTGCATCATCAAGTTCACTTCCAAGGGTGACAATTGCTACCTGGCTGTTGGGATCTCCTACAATGTAAGAACCTGCTACTGGGGGCCATTTTTCTACATATTTATCGTCTGCCATTTTACATCACTCCACTAAGTCCAAGTGCTAAGAGTGCCGCCATCAACATGCCAAAGATAAAACCATAGGCAAAATTACTCACTCTACCAAGATTTCGGAATATGCCTTCCCTGTTTGGATAGGTAATTAATGGAGTTGTCATTGGATCAAGCGATTCGAAAAGGTCGTCTGCGATGTTTTCAAGCTTATCGAGTCTGTCAGTCATAATGGCGAGATTGGCAGTGATGTTGTGTTCATCCATCTCACCTATTATGCCAAGTTCTGGATCAATTGCTACATTTTCATCAAGGTCTATTAATACATACATCACACATCACCTCAATGGTCTACTCCTGCTGGATAACCTGCCCATACGATATCATACACCTCTTGTTTGACACGTTTCCACCATATACTAACAAAGATTACAAAGCCTATAATGCTTACAATCAACATTCCAAGTGCTGGAATAAATGGTGTGTTTGGAAGCAGTATACCGACAAACCCGAATAGTGCTGTTAGAAGCGCTGCTTCACACATTGCAAGCATCAGTGTTCTTGGTTGATTCTCGTCTGCTCCAAGGTTTCCATTGTATGGGTGCAGTACTCCAATGGCTATAGCTATGTATATCAGTGGATAGATATAATAAACTGTTGTACCAGCCATTCCAACACCTCCTGCAAGCACTTCAAGAATTATAAGCGTGATAATTCCTGTTGATCCTGCAATGATGGCACTGTTAATCTCAATTCTTGGTATCTTCATAACTATGATCTTATTGGCACAAAACCCTGCTGCATAACCAAGGAGGGTCGCAACCGCAATCTCTAAGAATGGGCTGTATGCAGTTGTTTCGATAAACTGTGATGCAAATACAACGGTTGCACCACATGCTGTGCCCCAGTATCCTATCGATGATGTACCTGTGCCAAGTCCATACCTGCACAGGAACTCTACGCATCCTGCTGCCGCTATAAAAGCAGGCCATATAAGGATGATGCTGATAAAGGAGAGATTTGGATTTAGTGCTGTTATAAAGTAACTGATAATTCCTGTTATAACTGCCAGAATGTAAAGTTTATAGTTTGGTATCTCTTTTTTTTCTACCGATTGTTCGTCTGTCATTTTATATCACCACCACTGATGCGTATACAAAAACTGCTGTGATTACACTTACAATCAAACATGATGCAAATGTCTTGTGCATAAGTTTCATCTTTTTGTCAGTCATACCCTCTGATTTTCCTACAAGTACGTATGCTGGAACCACACAGTTGATCAGGAATACGCCTGCTCCAATCATACCTGCGATGGTTATTGCTGTAGTAGATTCTAATATCGGGTTGATCATCTCATAAACTGATACAAACACCAGTGAGCCGCCAGCTCCACCAAGTAATGCACCTATAATGCCACTTAATGCTGTTGTCGTAGGCATGGAATGTCCATCTGTACCAGGTGACATGAATGGCTTCTGTCTCCACCCTGTAATCGGGTCTTTATCATAACTGCCTGCAACAGGTGCCACACCTGTACCAAATGCACATATTGTATTTGCAAGCAGCATGGTACAGATAATCATCAATGCTGATCCCATAGCACCTGAAAGCACCACTATAGGAACACTTTCACCTACCATGTAGCCAGCAGCATATAATCCTGCAAGACCGCAGCCTGTTGAAAGCATGGATGGTCCTGTTGCGATTCCTGTGGATGCTGACATTGCACCAACAGCGCTTGCCGGTATAAAGTGAACGCAGATGCCAACAATGATGCCTCCAATAATAATTCCAATCATTCCTGTTATTGGATCCATAATTATGCATCCTCCTGACCCGGATAAGGTCCGTAACTGTCTCTTGTGTATTTTTCAAGCCTATTAAGGAAGATGAACAGTATTGCTACAATCACTGCCTCAAGAATGATTGATGTCCACGGCCCTGCAAATGTAAACAGTCGTGACCACCCGTCAAGAAATATGAGCAATCCAAAGGCGAGAGCTGTGATGGTGCCGCCAAACCTCATGCAAAAGTACGGCGTGTCTACTGAATTTCGATATCCATATTCTCCCTTGATGTCAATATCTCCCTGGTTTGATATGGCAATACCTGAGCCAAAGGGAAGATGCTGGTATAAACGCTCTGCACCATAGTGTATGTCACCAGTGCCTGATGCTATACTGCCAAGAGTTATGCCCATAAATAGGGCAATTAGCGGTGGAGCAAAGGAGTTTCCAAGAATTCCGGATGCGACAAAGGAAAGCAGTGTGAGTAGAAGAGCTGTTAAAAAACAAAGCCCCATACTGTATGGAAGTGGTGTGAGCAGTGCATGCCAGTAAAGCGGCTGCTTAAATGAAACCATACTTGTAATCCTGGATATGTGAGCAAAGATGCCAAAACAGCCCTGTACAAGGGCTATGACAGCTGCACCCGCGACTGCTGCAAAGAATACAGCATAATACTGCCCTATTCCAAGGTCTACAAAACGCCATGAAAGAAGGAGTGCTATCGTACATGCCCCTGCTGCCCATAATCCATTCTGCGGTGGCTCTCCGGCTATGGCTTTATTATAATATGTTATAATGTGTCCTATCTGCGGTGCCAGCTGGACCTGTGAGTTTGGATTGCTTGAAGAACCAGCATCGGATTCTGCATCCTCAATAATACCGGCTATAAAAGCAATGGCTCCTGCAAGTCCAACGCCAATCATTAAAGTTAGTGTTACAGGTTCCATAATACTTTTGCATATACAATCGCATTATATAACGGTTTCTAATTTGTTCTAAGAAACGGAAAAATAATATTTTTATAAAATCCAATAATAATTATTGTAATCAAGTTTTTTTGCT
>WNEG01000026.1 GCA_012910725.1 Candidatus Ethanoperedens thermophilum
TTTATTCGTATTGCTTCCCTGTACTCTTCTTCTGCTTCATCGAATCGTTTTAAATTGACAAGCAAAAACCCGAGATTATAATGAGCACCTGCATAATCTGGGTTTATTCGTATTATTTCTTTAATGTATTTTATAGCTTCATTATAATTCTTTTTAAATGAATAAAACGCCCCCAATCTCGCATAATCGATTAATAGCCCATTATCATCATTTAGTCTCTGTCTAATCTGTAGAGTTTTCTCAAAATATTTGTTACCTTTGTTAAAATCCTGTAATTTGAAATATGATAACGCAAGGCTCATGTATAGTTCTGCCTTTTTATAGTCCTCTTTTACAACCTCTAAAAGATAATTATCAACTTTTATCCGCTCTTTTATCTCATCTTCACTCTCCTCGTCAAAGATCGGCAAATTATAGTGTACGTATTCTGCTGAAGCTGGTTCTGATGGAATTACAGTGAGCTCTCCGCGCACTTCTTTTTTCTCTGAAAAATCATAAGTCCTGCCCCTGAACCTCCACAAATCAGGTGCATATTTTGTTATTTCAGCTATCTCATATCCACTCCCGAACATTACGACAGGTCGCTTTATATCATAAAAAATATCCCGATGCAGGTTTAGATACCCAAGTATCCACGGGAATTGGTTTTGGATTCCATCCACAAAATAAACAGTATTTTCATCGGTTTTTTCCCAGTCCGAAAGCACTTTCAGCAAGTTGGTATTTCCACTTAAATGTATTCTGATGACGCTAAGACCGCTTAATTCCACTTGCTTTACAAACGCTTCTGAATTACTTGCTATGATGAAAATTAAGCAATTTGCACCTTTCGCAAGCTTCAGTTCATTTAAGAATTCCTTTGATTGATGGGTGTACATCATACCAGATACTGTCATTCAGGTACTCCAGGATTACGAGGTTAAACAAAAGTGACTGAAATCTGTCTCCATCTCCTTTCTCATGTTCGCTTTTTATTTCATGCAATAGTTCAAAGTCCCTTTTGTCCAATACCCTGATATAATCATTTCGTATATCTGAAATAATCTTCTCAATGTCCTCTTTTTCTATTCTATTGTTTTCTCTTTCAGAAGCAATGTTAGCAGAATTCCTTATTATCCTTATAAAATCCTGTAAAAGCCCTCCCGAATTCTCTATGGCTAAATTAAGTGCATTTTCTGTGATTAAATTTTTATCCATTCTATTTAATGCTATTTTTTTCATAAAACTCTGGTTAGACGTATTCAACGTTCCATCTCTCTCGAAGATCTTCATGTTTGGCAATATCCTGTGATCATCAAAGTAGCGAATCACCTGCTGAAATTTGCTTGAAAATGGGATTGTGATGGGAACTGTGTAGATTATCTTGCATGACGGCTGAATCAATGTAGTAGCGTAGCCAAAAAACAATTCTTCGGCTTGTTTCGGCGCTATTTTATCCAGATCATCGACCACAACGAGCAACTTTTTACCCAACTTTTCATCACTTTCAGCAGCGAATATAATCTTGTTGATGTTGTCTATGAGATCACTCATTCGCGGCTCGAATGCCTTCCTCATAATCTCTTTTGTTGTTGATTGGCTCTTAATCGTCCCCATCAATTTGACGATGGCGTTGAAACCTGCTCCAAGTTCCAGACCTTTTTGTTCTTCTTTAATTACCTCTACTACCCGTTCAGACCAGTCATCCAGTCCCTTTTTTAAATTCTCATCCAATTCAATCTCTTCTGTTATTTTTTCATATATTCCAGATCCGATGGCTAAAAGTATATCAGTATACTTCACATCCATCATATCCAGCCTATCTTTTATCGAGAAGGACACAACGAAAAAGTCATTTTTTATTTTGTCTACGAGCCTATTTAACTCAGTGGTCTTACCGTTACCTCTCGTTCCGGCAAAAAGAATTTTTGATGGCTTATCCGCACTTTTAATAGCCCAGATCATCGCATCGATTGGACTTTCTCTTTCCACATAATATTCCTTAAGCCACTCACCCTTTAACGGTTCTTGTGGATCAAAGACCCGGTAGACCTCTCTAAGATTACTTGCTTTCATATAATCTCTCACATATTGGTCTAAATATTTAACAATATCCTCTTCTTTGAACTCTTCTCACAGTGATCAGTTATATTTTATTTTATTTGTCCCATTTTATATTCTGATTTCATTCCTTCATATCGCCCTCCCAAACTCGGGATGACATGGAGCAGCGATTGTCTCATGCACAAGCCAATCTCATGTCAGATCAGCAAGTTCGCCAGCCGTGTGATTTTTCCAAGGGGTTTATCGAATAATCAATTTAAACAACTCATCCACCATCTTCACATCCTCTTCTCGTCCCTGCTTTTCGAATAGCTTCTTTGCAAGAATCACTTTCAACAACTCATCCACCCTCTCCACATCCGCCTCTCGCCCCTGCTTTTCGAATAGCTTCTTTGCAATCTCGAATTCCTTTTTTGCTTCTTCTGGTCTTTTTGTTTTTAAAAGGAGGATGCCAAGATTTGTATGAGCTTCTGCATCATCTGGATTTATTCGTATTGCTTCCCTGTACTCTTTTTCTGCTTCATCGAATCGTTTTAAATTTTTAAGCAAAATCCCGAGATTGTTATGAGCTTTTGCATAATCTGGATTTATTCGTATTGCTTCCCTGTACTCTTCTTCTGCTTCATCGAATCGTTTTAAATTTTTAAGCAAAACTCCAAGATTGTAATGAGCTTCTGCAAGATCTGGATTTAGCTCTATCGCGTTTCTAAGTTCTTCTTCAGAATTTTCGTATCTTCCAGCGTAATAATAAACAGTGGCTTTATTGAAATGACCTTCCGCAGTCAGGTGTTTAATATTATCCAGGACTTCTATTATTCTGTTTATATCTTTGATCTTTACCTTTGTTTCTCCAACTACGAACGTATCAAGAGGAATATTTGATTCTACAATCAGGTTTGATGCCGCTATTGTTTCTTCTGTCTTTTCCGGACTGATCTGCTCTGCCAGTGACCTCTTAACCTTCTCGATTGCAGCTTTCAAAGATTGACTTTTTTCCAGTTCTTCTATGATATCCGCTTTATCTATGATATCCGCTTTATCTGACTCTCCAGCATATCCTACAAAAATAGTGCCCTTCTTATCAGAAATGTCACAGTCGAGATCTATGTGCATATTCGTATTTTTGAAAAGAATTACCGGCATATCAAATGCATCCATAACCCCCCACTCATAGCTGATGTTGTGTTTTAATTCATTATAAACAACAATTCCAAAACCACAGGATTTAATCACCTGCCGGATTCCTTTATCAAGCTTTTCGCCTGCTGGGGCCATTCTTCCTGTCTTAATCTCAAATCCCCTCCCCCTAAAATACTTTGAAATTATCTGTTCAATCGTGCTTGGAGATTTCCCGGAAGTGTAAGATAGATTCAGGAAGCATGATTTTGGATTTCTGGGAAGCTTGGTGTCAGACGGCATCATTGTTCACTCCAGACAGATACTATTTATACATTGCTCTAACCCGGTAGAAGAAGTTATATATTGTTGTTGTTCATCATTCCTTCTATGCCGCGTGATATTCCGGTTGGCAATGGCAACCTTCTGGTGAATTTCGATAATAATTACCAGATTCGTGATATTTATTATCCTCATGTTGGTCTGGAGAATCATAGTGTTGGTTTTCCTTTCAGGTTTGGTGTGTGGGCGGACGGTGAGTTTTCATGGATGGGTGATGCATGGGAAAAGAGTCTGAAGTATCTTCCTGAGACACTGGTTACTGACGTGCATGTAGTTAATCGCCAGCTCGGGATCGAACTTGCATGTAACGATGCTGTTGATATTGGCAGGAATGTGTTTATCCGCCGCATCAATATAGTAAATTTATTTGATAAGAAACGGGATGTCAGGTTGTTTTTTCACCATGATTTTCGAATTATGGAGAGTGCTCTTGGAGATACTGCAAGCTATGATCCTGCCACTAACAGCGTCATTCACTACAAGGGAAAGAGGTATTTTCTTATCAGTGTGCATGCGAAGGGCAAGAAGGGTATTGACCAGTTTGCTACAGGCTACAAGCAGTTTCACGACTTCGAGGGCACATGGAAGGATGCTGAAAATGGTGTTTTGAGCGGGAATCCGATTGCACAAGGCTCTGTTGATTCCACGGTTGGTGCAAATATTGAGGTTGAAGCTTCCGGGAAGGCTTTACTGTATTATGTTATTATCGTCGGTAAACATTATAATGATGTCAGGGCGACCCAAAAGGATTTACTTAAGAGAGGTCCAAATTATTTTATCTGTCGTACTGAGAACTACTGGAGGATGTGGGTAAATAAGACTGATTTTAATTTTGTGGGATTACCAGAGCCGGTTGTTGAACTGTTTAAGAAAAGTTTACTTATCCTCAGAACGCAGATTGACAATCATGGTGCTATTATCGCTGCAAACGATACTGACATTTTACACTTTGGACGGGACACCTACAGTTATATGTGGCCACGGGACGGCGCTCTTGTAGCTTATGCACTTGGTTTGTCGAACAATCCCGATATTGCAGAGCGTTTTTTTACGTTTTGCTCCAATGTGGTGATGAATATTGGCTTTTTGTTTCACAAGTACAATCCAGACGGCTCTATTGGAAGCTCATGGCACCCATGGCTTTCTGATGGCAAAAAGGTACTCCCGATACAGGAAGATGAGACAGGTCTTGTGCTGTGGGCATTGTGGAAGCATTTTGAGCGTTTTCGCAATATTGATTTTATCCGTTCTTTGTACACGCCATTAATTACCCGTGCTGCCGATTTTATGGTCAACTATCGACACACACCAACAGGTCTTCCAGATCAGTCGTATGATTTATGGGAGGAACGCAGGGGAATTCACGCATTCACCACATCGACGGTGTATGCTGGTTTAATGGCTGCTTCTCGTTTTGCTGAGCTATTTATGGATACTGACGCCAATAAGAGGTATACTCTGGCTGCTAATGAGATTAAGTCAGCCATGAGCAAGTATTTGTATAGCAAAGAGCTTGGACGTTTCGTTCGGATGATTGTACCGAAAGATGATGGATTTGATATAGATACTACGATTGATGCAAGTCTGTATGGTATTTTTAAGTTTGGGATGTATGAGACATCTGATCCACGCGTGGTAAACACGATGAAAGCTATTGAGGATGTGTTGCTGGTTAAAACTGACATTGGCGGGGTTGCTCGCTATGAAAATGATTATTATCACCGCGTGAGTAAAGATATTAAGAATGTGCCAGGCAACCCCTGGTTTATTTGCACCTTGTGGCTTGCACAGTATTACATCGCGCACGCACATACCTTAAAAGAGTTGAAGCTTGCAATCCCCACTATCGAATGGGCTGTAAAACATGCCATGCCTTCTGGAATACTCGCTGAGCAGTTAGATCCTTATACTGTCGAACCACTGTCAGTCAGCCCACTCACATGGAGTCATGGTGAGTTTGTTACTACCGTTATGGAGTTTATTGAAAAAACAAAAAGTTTAACTGTGTCCACTATTTTAGAATCATATCATGCTGACCGAGTTAAAACTTGACTTCAAAATAAGGAACAGTGACATTTTTTATACCATAGTGTTGTTAAGCGTTCCTGTTTGTACAATGGTTTTCAGTTACATACTATGGCTTTCTCTTGGCATGCTGATCCTTGCTGCCATTTTTCCATCCAATCAACGCGGTAAGTCTTTTATTGGTGGTGCAGGCTGGATAGTATTCTCTCTTCACTGGTTTGCTCAGCCATTTCATTATCTTGCAATCGGTGATTACTTTAATAGCGTAGCAACGATTGTAGCAGCGGTATTATGTGTGTTTCTTGGTATCTATTTGCTGCTGCACAGTACCAGTACACCGAACTCTCAATTAAAGCAGGTTTTTCGTGCCACAAACGCCACTGCCATCGGCGGCATGATTTATTTTATGTTTGCAGAGATTCCATCTCTTAATTACTGGTTTATTGCAAATGTAACAAGTCAAACGGAATGGCTGCTCAATTCGATAGGTTTTTTTCCGATTCGTTTGAGCTGGAATGTTATAAGCTTGAATAACGAGGGAGTAGAAATCATTCTTGCATGTACTGCCATTGAAAGCATTGCCCTGTTTGCAGGGGTCACTCTCGCATGTATTGATGCATCATTCAAACGTGTGATCCTTGCTTTTCTTGCATCTGTGCCTGTCATATACCTGTTGAATCTGATACGAAACGTGTTTGTTATTGCAGCCTATGGTTTTGCATGGTTTGGCAGTCCAGATTACAGCTTCTATCTTGCACACCATGTGATAGCTAAGATTGGCTCAACCATTGCACTTTTTGCGATTGCCTATGTGGTATTAAATATCCTGCCTGAACTATTAGATATGATTGATGGTATTTTTAATATGGTTAAAAACAGCATCAAACGATGTATCGGGGGCTGATCTGTGATTGCAAAAGGCTGTGCACAAATATTGTCTATACTTGCCATCATTAGCTTTATTTCAGGTATTATTTACATAGTTTATCATGGTGTGTTGGCACTGACACTGTTTCTTGTTTTTACCGTGTTTACTGTTTTCTCGCTCTTCTTTTTCAGGGATCCTGAAAGGCATACTGGTGGCGATGATCGGGACATGGTCTCTCCTGCAGACGGAATAGTGATGTCTTGTACTGGACAGAGAGTCTCTATCTTTATGAATCTTCACGATGTGCATGTCAATCGTGCTCCATTTGGCGGGATAGTGAAATGTATTAAACATGAATCTGGTAGTTATGTCCCTGCATTTAAAAAAGAGTCAAAAAATAATGAGCGAAACCATATATTACTTGAGAGTGTATATGGTGATGTGTTGGTCACTCAAATCGCTGGTGTGTTTGCCCGTCGCATCGTTACATATATAACGAAAGACAGCAAAGTTGTAAAAGGAGAACGCATCGGGATGATACGATATGGTTCAAGGGTGGACGTTACTGTCCCTCTTGGATGTGATATACTGGTATCAGATGGTGATAAAGTTCGATGTGGTGAAACAATAATTGCAAGAGTTGTTGAATATTGACTGAGTTAGAACACATACTATATTCTATCAGTAAGGCAGACCTGATAACCCTTGTTAATGCTTCAATGGGTTTTTTAGCAATGATATGCTTAATAAACAATAACTTCGATTTTGCAGCGATTCTTATCATCCTTGCTTCTATTGCTGATGGTGTTGATGGTGCTGTATCAAGGCGATCTACCATGGGTCTCCTTGGAAAGAACCTTGACTCGCTATCAGATGCCATATCTTTTGGCATGGTTCCAGCAGTTGCATCCTACTTATTGTTAGAGCCCGTGGTTGGAATTATTGCTTCTGTGTTCTCAATATTATTTTTATCATGTGGGCTGCTTCGATTAGCAAGATTCAATATTTCGGCATCAGATAATTTTCATGGCGTTCCGATAACAGCAGCAGGACTTATTGTAATGCTCTTTTTAATCCAGAGAGGAGAAACCGAACTATTCCCATATTTATTGATGATTCTCCTGACTATTCTCTCCCTGTTGATGGTTAGCAGGTTCACCTACCCTAAGATAAAGGATGTTCGAGTTGCTGGAATACTTGTGATAATGATGGCGTCCACCATAGTAGTGTACACTGTTAAAAGAGATGCACTCCAGTTATTTACAAACGTGCTGCTGGTGATAATGCTATCCTATATACTTGCTCCTACTATTGGTTTTCCACGCGAAAAGAATCCACAAGAAGCGTGAATGCCAGAAAGTTAAGATTTTTTTGTTGATGTTTAAAGTCGTCAGGTGTCTTTAATCTTTTTTTATTGTTATTTTTACCTCTTTCCATTCACCAACGCCTTTAAGGCTTTGTAAGCTTCCAGATATAATGTTTTGGAAGAAGTTCTCAATAAATTCGTTTAAAGGCAACTCTCTCTCATCAATTAGCAGTGTAACACTCATAACCTGCATACTGTTCTCAATAGTATTATATTTTTCGGGCACTTTAAAGGTTTGGTAACCGCAGATACGTGATGTTTTTCATTACGTGGTTTGGTTCACAGATGATAGGGGACCGTCATAAAATAACCCCAGCAACTCTGAATCATCCATAAAAGGTTCCAACCACAAGATTGCACATGTTCCCATGAGATTGATCTGTGATAGTCTTATGTAATCTCGTGGTTTCAATTTTTTTGAGTTTTAAACTCTGGTATGTTATTTCATTACATACTCTAATTACTGACTTGTAGTGTGCGTTTTGCACCTGTGCTGTCATAGCATGTCCAGCTATCTGTTGAATATGGCGCACCTACGATGATGTGGCAGCTTCCAGTCCTTGTAAAAAGCTCAAGGTCTGCTTGCGATGGGGTAGTATCTGGTGTTGGATGGCTGTGGATTGTACCTGCAATGCGCATATTTGGGAGCATGTATAGGTGGAGTACCGCTGACACTTCCGAGGAAGTGGTGCCTGGTAAAAATATTACTTCTACTATGGTATTATCTTCTGCACGCAACAACCCTGCAAATTCCGCAGGTGCTGTAGATCTACAGACTTCAAGGATGAAGAGAAGTGTATCCTTTGATATATCTTTTATATTCACTGGTTTATTCATGCATGAGACCGTGTTTATAGTTACATCTTTCATAGA
>WNEG01000059.1 GCA_012910725.1 Candidatus Ethanoperedens thermophilum
CTCTTACCAGTTATTTTCTGCTTGCATTGTATGCAGTTTATCGCAATCTTCGCAGGTACTGATCAATGGCTCTTGCTGCTATTTTCCCGGCCCCCATCGCGCTTATGACTGTGGCTGATCCCGTTACCACGTCCCCGCCTGCAAACACACCTTCTTTGCTGGTACGGCATTCCGCATCCGTAGGAATGATATTTCTTTTGCTTGTTTGTAAATCCTTTGTAGTGGATGGTATGAGTGGATTTGGTGTTGTACCAATAGCAATAACTGCAACATCTGCAGGTATTTCGTGTTCAGTTCCAGATATTGGCTCAGGTCTGGCTCGTCCGGATTCGTCAGGCTCGCCCAATCGCATCTTGATGCACTCAACTGATTTTACCCAGTTATTTTCATCACCATGAATAATAGTCGGATTGGTAAGTAATTTGAAGTGTATACCTTCATCCTTTGCATGCTGAATTTCTTCTATTCGTGCTGTCATTTCATCCTCACCACGTCTGTACACAATAGTAACGTTTTCAGCGCCAAGTCGTAGTGCACAGCGTGCAGCATCCATTGCCACGTTACCAGCACCAACTACCACCACACGTTTGCCTTTTTTAATTGGTGTGTCGTAGTCTGGAAATCGGTAGGCTTTCATCAGGTTTACACGGGTCAGGAACTCGTTAGCTGAGTACACGCCATTAAGATTTTCACCTTCGATGCCGAGAAAAGAAGGGAGTCCTGCACCACTTCCAAGAAATACCGCATCATATTCTGTTAGCAGTTCGTCTACACTTCGAAGTTTACCTACCACAAAGTTGAGTCTTATCTCTACTCCAAGTTTTTTAATAAAATCAACTTCTGATCTGACAATCTCCTTTGGCAGTCTGAACTCTGGTATGCCATAGATGAGCACGCCTCCCGCCTCGTGCAGTGCTTCAAGGATGGTGACACTGTGTCCGATGCGGGCAAGGTCTGCTGCTACTGTAAGACTTGCAGGACCTGATCCGACTACTGCCACATGATACCTGGTAGATGCCGGAATCTCTGGAATCTGCACGCCTTTTTCAAGTTCATAGTCTGCTGCAAACCGTTCAAGTCTTCCGATTGCGATAGGTTCGCCCTTTTTTCCAAGCGTGCATTCAATCTCACACTGCGTCTCCTGTGGGCAGACACGTCCACAGATTGCCGGAAGTGTGTTTGTTCTTTTCAGTTCTGAAGCAGAAGCTTCAAAGTCCCTTTCTGCAATGTTTTTGATAAAAGCAGGAATGTCGATCCCGACAGGACATCCTTTGATACACTGTGGTTTTTTGCATTGCAGGCAGCGGTTTGCCTCAATAACTGCCTGCTCCTCAGTGTATCCAAGTGCCACTTCATTGAAATTATGTATTCTCTCTTCTGGACGTTGCTCTGGCATTTCTGGTCTCTTCACTAACATTTTTCATCCCCGTCCTGCTTATGCATGAATTTCCCAAGAGATACAGCTTCCTCATCCCTGTATGTCGTAAGTCTTTTCATCAGTAGTGTAAAATCTACCTGATGGGCATCAAATTCAGGCCCATCCACGCAGGTAAATTTTGTTTCTCCCCCAACAAGCACCCTGCATGAGCCGCACATGCCGGTACCATCTACCATGACAGGGTTCAGGCTTACTACAGTTTTCACACCAAATGGTTTTGTAACACCTGCAACCGCGCGCATCATCACAACAGGTCCAATAGCAACCACCAGATCAACTCCCTGCTCTTCAAGAATGCTCGTTAGCACATCAGTAACAAAACCATGATGTCCTTTTGTGCCGTCGTCAGTTGTGATGTGCAGTTCATCACTGGTTGAACGCACCCTGTCTTCCCAGATAAGCAGGTTTTCACTGCGTGCTCCGATAATTGATATGATTGTATTGCCTGCTTTTTTAAACTCCCGTGCCTCCGGGTATACCGTAGTTACACCAACTCCCCCACCAACAAACACAACCACGCTGTTCTTTGGGATGTGCGCAGGATTTCCAAGCGGCCCAACAACATCACTCAGGTGATCCCCGCTTTTGAGTGCTGCAAGCTGCTTTGTGGTTTTACCAATTTCCATAAAAACTACTGTGATTATGCCAGCATCACGGTTATAATCTGCAATGGTCAGAGGTATCCGCTCACCACTTTCATCTATTCGAATAATTATAAACTGGCCGGGTTTAGACTTGTTTGCAACCTCTGGTGCATAAAGTTTTAATAAATAAATTTCAGGCGCAAGTTCTTCCCTTTCTAAGATGGTATACGTCATTGTTTCTGTAACACCAATTGATTATATATGAAACTAACGAACTATGGTTTCGGTAAAAAAATAGAACCAGTTCAGGGAGTTCCCGCACTTTTATTTTGTTTCCCTCTAACCTGTATGAAATTATACCACCACCCGTCGTCGATTTGCCTTGTGGTGTGGCAAGTAGAAGCACGCAACATCACAAAATGTTTACGAAATGGCAAAGAAACAAACCTTCGCTTGTATGCGTTTATAATCACAACGGGAATTACTGCTTAATGGTTGTTCAGGTTAATTATTAACGTCCACTTACTTGATTTGATTGCTATACCCCGCAGCAGAGCTTGCGGTTGGGACAAGCCATAGAGCGAGCTTTTTAAAACGTATGTCAAAAAGCAAGGTAGTAAAGAAGAAAAAGAAGAGTATTGCCAGATGAAACTTTTAGATTTTTGAATGATGCCAAATAGCAAAGCGGGGTGTTCCACCGCAATTTGACGGCGGGATGGAGGAAATTATGCTTAGGATGTATAATCCGATGAATTTTGTATTATATAGGAAATAGAGACTTATTTTGTAAGTAAGGTTTTCATTCATCATTTATCGTTTCAACTATTTCTCTAAAACTTTCAAGCCCAGCTTCCACATTTTCAATAATCTCATTTGCCAGCATATCCGGGTCCGGTAGGTTATCCAGATCAGCCAGACTTTCATCTTTCACCCAGAAGATATCAAGATTCGTTTTATCTCTTGAAACTATTTCGTCATAAGAGACTTTTCTAAAGCGCCCATTTGGATTGTCTTCCGACCATGTTTCTTTTCTCATAAGTCTGTTTTCAGGATTGTAACATCTGATAAAATCCTTTAGATCCTCAAATTTCATCGGGTTCTTTTTCAGTGTGAAATGAACATTGGTGCGAAAATCATAGATCCATACTTCTTTTGTCCAGGAGTCTTTACTTGCTGGCTTATTGTCAAAAAACAGAACATTTGCTTTTACACCCTGTTTGTAAAAAATACCTGTTGGAAGTCGTAAAATTGTATGCAAATCCGTTGTTTCAAGTATGTTTTTACGTACAGTTTCTCCAGCGCCTCCTTCAAACAGTACATTATCCGGCAGGACAACTGCGGCGCATCCATCTGATTTCAGGAGAGTATGGATGTGCTGTAAAAAGTTCAACTGCTTGTTAGAAGTTGTTGCCCAGAAATCCTGGCGATTATAAACAAGTTCTTCTTTTTCCTGCTTTCCTTCTTCATTTGTAAATGTCATACTGCTTTTTTTACCGAAAGGAGGATTGGTCAGCACATAATCATAACGGTCGCCCGGATCGGATATAAGTGAATCTACTGGTGATATGGAAGATTCACCATCAATCTCGCCGATATTATGAAGGAACATATTCATCAGGCACATTCTTCTTGCGCTTGCAACAATCTCATTTCCTGAAAAAGTCTTGTCTTTGAGAAATTCCTTTTGCTCTTTATCCAAAATGCAATTTTCCGGATTGCTGATAAAATCATAAGATGCGAGGAAGAAGCCACCGGTTCCACATGCAGGGTCACAGATTGTTTTTTCGGGTTCAGGATGGATGCATTCAACCATTGCCATGATAAGCGCACGTGGGGTGAAATACTGACCTGCCCCACTCTTCACGTCCTCTGCATTTTTTTCCAGCAGACCTTCATAGATTTTCCCCTTAACATCAGAACCCATCAAACTCCAGCTTTCCTTATCGATCATGCCTATGATGCGATATAGCATAGCAGGGTCCTGTATCTTGTTCTGTGATTTTGTAAATATCTGTCCAAGAATGCCCCTTGCTTGACTTAATTCACGGAGAAGTTTTGCATAATGGGATTCCAGATCAGCACCCTTTTTCGATACCAGACTTTCCCAGCCGTATTCTTCCGGGATAGGCAGTTTACGGTTGTATGGAGGTTTTGAATATTCATCTGCCATTTTCAGAAAGAGCAGATATGTCAATTGTTCCAGATAGTCGCCGTAACCGACACCAGCATCACGGAGTACATGTGCGTAACTCCATACTTTTGATACTATTGTTCCTGTGTTAGTCATTATTTACCCATTTTTGTCATGTTCTTTTTGATGCAGCACTGCTCGGCAACGGGAAATAGTGATTATGCGGCATACATTATTTTCCCGTTTCTGGCATATTCAACAACGAGGGAAGTTCCGTGCTCAAACTCTTCTGAAGTTAGGGTGACAATATCAAGAGGCATCATGAAATTCTTAAGAGTCGTTATTTCAGCGTATTTAGTTAATCTTGCCCTTTCAAAAATATCTTTACCGCGAAAATCTTCTGATATAATTAGAATATCAACATCGCTTTCATCCGTGGTTGTTCCTTTGGCCTGCGATCCGAATAAAATTATCTTTGAGACTTTCAATCCTTTTTCTTTCAGACATTTTTCAAAGAATCTAACTGCACTAATTACTTTTCTTTTAACCATCTTAATAGCTCCTTGCTTTTCCCAAGTATTTCACTTGTTTTTTCTCTGTTATAATCTTCAAGCATTTTCTGAAGGTTATCCGGATATCGAGTCAGGACACTTACTCGGTTCAGGGTGAAAACAAAATCATACATATCTTCTGGAAGGTCAAGATCAATAAATTCAAGTAGATATAATAGATTGTGGGTTTTAGGCGGGGCATCCTTGAATTTCCGAATATATAGTCCTTTGAGAGCCTTTTCTATGGATAGATGACATATAAATACGGAATAAAAATACCTCTCTCCGCTGAACATGAATTCCGCGGTATCCATGTCATAATCAGCTTGCTTAAACCACTCATCTTTATCCATAGGTTTTCCTCCTTGTTGGTTTATTGTTGTTTTCCTTTATCTGCTTTTCTTGGCGTATCCTCTCCAGTAATTTCTCGGCAGGCTCCCAGTCCGGAGCGTTACGGGCTTCTTTTAGCTCTTTTTCGTTTAGCAGTTTGCCCTCAAAGGCTTTTTTTAAAATGCTCTGGCGCAGGGATTCTGCTTTTTCAAGGGATTCTGCTATGGTTGCTTCCATTTTGTCGCTGATTGAGAGGCGGGTTTCAATTTCGCGGATGATTTGGTGTTGTTCGGTTTTTGGAGGAATTTCGATTGGAATTGATTTTATTTCTCCAACAGATGCAAGATTTTGCATTCCGGTCCCTCTTGTACCTTTTAAAATTTTTCGTTGAAATACATTAGACCTGAAAAAATAAAGGAAATACTTAGAAGGCATTAGTTTCTCATCCAATATTATTTTTAATAAAGCTTGATTTATTATTCCGGGTTCACAGTCTATTGGTAGCTTGTGGATTCTCCCTATTGTACCTGAACAACTTACTATATAATCGCCGCCTTTAACACTAAACCCATCCAATTCCTTAAATTTTCCTTCATTAATATAATAGTTGCCTAATGTTTCATCATCATTAATGGCATTTTGTTGTTCATAAACCTTATAATCACTTGGTACAAAAAATGACTTTTTTATTGCACTTCCAAATGGTCCCCTTTTAATTGCATTTTTTTCATATTTAATCAGGTCTATAAAACGTGAAATGGTCCATCCTTTTGGAGTCTGTTTTAATGTTTCTAATTCTTCTTCAGATATAGGTTCAGATTTGATAGGCTTTTTTGGTCGTGTGGGTTTCTTTCCTTCTTTTCCATTATCGTCCCAATCTTCCACTGCCAGTTTCCACGCATCCAGTTGTTTTTGATAATGTTTTTCCCGTTCTTCTTTAATCTGCTGAAGAAGTTCTTCGGCTGAATGCAGGTCGGTCTGTTCTTCCCGCCACTTTTTTGTTAAATCCCCCTCAAACGCCCTTTTCAAAAC
>WNEG01000014.1:0-8844 GCA_012910725.1 Candidatus Ethanoperedens thermophilum
AGGCTACAGAATCGATGGCACTTTCACCAAAAGAGAATTTGATATCGAGGTGGGAAGCGATGTTGTTGACGCCAGGGGCACTGTGCGACTTGAAAGCTGCGTAGTATGTCCTGAAGCGCTCATTCCAGGCGATACGGCCACTCTGACGCTCAAACTAACGAACGGCGCCTCACAGTACACGATTGAAATGGATGGGAGCGACTACAGCATGAATGCCCAGATACAGTCAGCAGAACTCTCAGGAGACGCTGGGACGATAGAGATAACAAGCGAGCCATACTACAACGTGGGCATAATAGGACCTGGGGACTCTGTGGAACTTCCATTCATAATACAGGTTACAAATAACACGCCAGACGGCACGTATTTTCTCGACTTCAATCTCGAGGGAAGCGCCAGACTCTACAGCATGAACCTGAAAATACCTGTGACTGTTGACTCCTCCAGTATAGACGCGGTGCTCTCCGAAACTCCAGATTTGAACCTTGGTAGAATCATACTCAGTGTGGCAAACAACAGACCCAACACTGTAAACGCAGTCTCTGTGATTCCATCAGGCAATGCCACCTTTGAGCCAGGCGAATATTTCATCGGCACAATGGAATCTGATGAACTCTTCACGGTTAAGTTTGACATGAAACCAGAAGGCGATCTCACTGATGTCAACTTCAAGCTCAGATTCAAAAACGGAAACAACTGGCATGAGACAGACGTACTGGCTGTAGCACTCAAAGATTCAACAAGTCCGCACACACAGAAGAAAGAATCACCCCTGAACCTGACTGTTATTGCAATTCTTGCAGCAGTACTTATTGTTGTCTCCGGATTCTTCATACTCATGAAGCGCAGGAGAGCGAAATCAGAGTGAAGCTAATTGATGCGCTCGAACAGGTTTCACTCAGTTTCAGCAGCAACAGGTTCAAAACCATCATGTCAAGTCTTGGCATAATAATCGGCGTCATTGCAATCGTTGTTATGCTTTCAGTAGGAGAAGGGCTTCAAGAGGGCGTAGGCGAGGCATTTGGGGGAGCAGATCTTGACGTGATCACCGTATTTCCCGGCGGCTTGCCCAGCAACTCCCATTCCGATACTGGAAGATTTGTTTACAAGAAACCAGCAGAATTTGATGACAAAGATGTACACACCCTTGAAAACGTCCCTGGCGTGAAAACCGTCTCGCCAAGAAATGGCGGCAGCATGCTTGCAAAAGTCAGAAACGAAGAACGCTCAATATCACTAACCGCAGTTACTGCTGCAAAAGAGCCAGACCTATCAGAATTGGTGGACAAGGGGCGTTTCCTCACAGACTCCGACAGAAGCGCCATCGTAATAGGAAGTGACATCGCTAACAAGATGTTCAAAATACCACTGAACCCGGGAATGCGAATGACACTCATAAACAGGAATAACGACATAGAAAAAGAGTTCACAATCGTCGGAATACTCGAAGAAAAAGAGCAAATATCAGCATTTGGCGGTAACACGAATATGGAAATCCTCACCACACACCAGGCACTAAAAGAACTCCTTGACGTAACAAAATACTCCTACTCCCAGATTCTCGTCACAGTAGAAGACCAGAACCAGATAGAGACCACAGCAGAAAAACTGGCAGATTCACTCGAAAGGCTTCACAAAGACGAAGCATACACAGTCTTCATGATGAAATCCATCCTCGAAGGAATAGAAAAAGTGCTTACAATGATCAAATACGGGCTTGGAGGCATCGGCGCAATATCGCTCGTTGTAGGGGGAATAGGCATAGTCAACGTAATGATGCTGACAGTCCATGAGCGAATAAAAGAGATCGGCGTGATGAAAGCAGTTGGAGCAACCCACGGAGACATCCAGATGCTCTTCATGCTCGAATCAGGACTGCTCGGACTCGTAAGCGGGCTGATAGGAATTGCAATCGGCGCAACAATCTCAATCCTGATATCAACACTTGGCGACTTCCCACTCAAAGTATCATGGACATCACTCGCAATCGGCTTAGCCTTTGGAATGATTACAACAATCACAGCAGGTGTCTACCCGGCAAACAAGGCAGCAAGGCTTGACCCGGTAGAAGCGCTGCGGAGAGAGTAGTTACGACTTTCAACTCCGCAATTATTTTCAATCCTTTTTTTGGTAAAAGAGTTTTATAAGTTTCTTGACTGTATCCACACGGAGTTGACCGGGTGCAGTGGCCCCTTCAACAGAAGCATAGGTGAGCACTGACCCATACAAGCCAGCGATAATACGTGTGTGCTTGCCAAGTTCGCCCATGGCAATCGTACACACCGGATGACGAGAAGCAACACCAGCCTGCAGCAGATTCAACACATCCTGTGAAGAATGTGGAGTCACAGCAAGTTTTGAAATATTACCACCAACACGATGCTCCTCTTCGAGTATATTGATTAACTCGTCAAGTGGTTTGGTTTCAACAAAGTCGTGTGCTGAAACGATAACGATCTTATCTAATTCTTTTGCTTTATTAATTACCACATCACGAAGTGGCGCTTTAAGCTCTATATCAACGGCATCTGATAATGGCAGCAAGGTTGTTAAAAGCTCAACCCGCTTTAATTCACTCTCTTTCCAGCCGCCTCCTTCTTTTGCCAGTCGGTTAGTTATAATAACTGGAAGACTAAAGTTCTCTGTTATGTAAGATATGCTGTCATAAATACTGGTGGTAGAATCTAATAGATCCAGACGTATCTCCACCACATCAGCCCCGAGCTCTGATGCAAGAGCAACATTATCAACGACATTACCACTGATTGCAGCTACAACACGCGGCGTATCAATAGAGCCAAACAGTTTCATTAAATTCTTAAATAATCAGCGATCACATAAGACTTTGGGTGTGTTTAAAATATCGTCGTTTAACTCGACGTTTTTTATATAACAGGTATGCCCACAACAACATGATTTTCAGACAATTCTATAATGTATAAGAACCTTAACTCCAAATGGATGGGGAATAGCCCATGGTAAAAACAGAAAATTCAATTAACAACCTGTTAAAGTTTAAACTACTTTAAATCTGTGTTAATCTATGCCTCAAAAGTTCTGGAAAAGGATGCAGTTTTTAGTAAATCATTATTTGTGAGTTACCTAAACGAATTGTAGAAATAAATACAAAAAAAAGTAAAAGAAAAAAAAGAGGTTAAAGAGGTTTTATCGCCTCTTTGCAAGATAGAACATTACCAAGAAGAGTCCAAGAAACGCGGTTATAATTCCAAATCCTGGAGATCCTGGGGTTTCTTCTTCTGGTGCTTCTGCTGCAGGGGCCTCAGTTTTTGGTGGTGCAGCAAATATCTCGGTTAAATGATCAATCTTCTCTTGAGAGATGAATGAGCCACCCTCTCCAAGAATTTCACCTTCGCAGCCTTCACAGAACACTTCTGGATTTTCGTGGCAGAATGCACAGTCTTTTGCTTTATCTGTTACCGTGTGTGAGAACCATTCACCATATGCTACATTTGTAGCATTATTATACATAGTCTCCATCTTCATAAACGGTCTTATCTTGCCATCAGAACCCACGCCAAGACGGAACTCGTCAGCTACAAACTGAGTACCTTTCCTTGTATCTAAATGACAGTTGGTGCAGGTTAGTTGCCATCCGGTGTGACATGCTGTGCAGTCAAGTTTATCCTCATGCATTGCGTGTGCACCAACATCTGTTGAATACTGCGTTACTGTCATACCCTTGACAGTCTTTCCCGGGTTGTTGTGACAATCTTCACACGTTGTTGTAACTGCCTCAAGCTGACTCGCGTATGTGTTTCCATCACCGTGCATCTCATTCGCATTATGGCAGTCTGTGCATGTTAGGCCTTTCTCATAGTGGATATCAGCATGGGGCCCTTTACTCTTATGCACTGGTAAATCGCCCACAAAGGTCGCTGTCTGCTTCTTATAGTGACATGCATCACATGTATCTATTGTTATCTCTTGGGCCTGGTCGCCATGTCCCATCTTAGCTTCATATCCTACATGGCACTTATCACAGGTAGCAGCATGGCATTTAGCACAGTGCCACGTTGAATAATAGTCATCCATGTCTATGTCAAACGCTTTTGCCGAATACTTTGTGTATTCGCCCATCATCCCCGCACCAGTGTAGTGCAGTGAAGTCGTAAAGTTCTCTGCAATTTGTGGATGACACATTTCACAGCCACCAAAATCAGTCGTTGCCTCTTCGGCTACCGATGTACATGCAAGTGACACCGATAGCACTCCTGCAATAAGCAGAACTAATACATTTTTTACAATGTTCATTTTTTAAAACCTCTCAAAATTTATATAAAATCTATATATATACCATACTTATGTTATGTGCTATAATGTATAAAGTTTGTTATTTTGATCTATCCTTGAACTGTTCGTATTCTAACAAAAAACAGAACATATTAAGAACACTTATTAGTAATACATTGAATCTGAATTGTTTGAATATCAAGGTGAATTATTCATGATAAAAGATCGACATGTTATGGAAATGCTCGGAAAAACGCGAGTAGTAGTAGAAAATGGAAAAGTAGTGGAAGTTGGCGAGCCAGTTACTGAATACTGTCCAATCTTTGAAAAAGCGAGAGGTTACACCAAACTCACGGCAGAGACCGTAAGAGAAAACGTAGAATTCAGGATTGCTGACTTTGGACTATTCACAGAGGAGCGGAAGATTGAAATGGAAACTTTCGTGGGATTTGGAGCTTCTGAAGTATTTCAAACAGCTCTCAATCGCAAGCTGCTGGATTGTGCTGTCGTGGCTGGTGAAGGTCTTGGCACTTTAATTACCTCTAATCCAGTACTTGTGCAGGGTATTGGGGCAAGAATATCAGGGCTTATCGAAACAACCCCTATACCAAAGCTCATCAAGCGAGTCGAAGAAGCAGGAAGCATTGTACTTGATCCGGCGACAGCATCACTCGATATGGCAGCAGGAGTTGAAAAAGCCATAACACTTGGATACAAAAAAATAGGAGTAACAGTTGCAGATCATAATACTGCAAAGAAAATCCGTGAAATAGAAGCAAAACATCCAGAGGTTACAGTAGCAGTATTCGGGGTGCACACAACTGGTATGTTACCTGAAGATGCAGAAGAATTTGTTAAACTGGTAGATCTAACTACCGGGTGCGCTTCCAAATGGATGCGTCATTTCTCACGAGAGCGGGGGCCTATTATGCAAAGCGGCACATCTGTCCCGATATTTGCTTTCACACAAATTGGAAAAGAGCTATTGTTGGAACGAGCCAAGGATATTGAGAAACCACTCCTTCTAAACACGGAAAAACTGCCAAATCTCCCGGAAGATAAACAACCAAAGCCGTTAGTATAGAACACAAACCATTCTTACACAAATACATTTTTTATGACTTTAACAAGATTTTATAACGGAAGTTTGCGCATGAATTGGAAGAGTTAAGGTTTTAACCTTACAGACCCTTGTCCAAAGATAATGCTTAAACAGCGATTTGTTCTGGACACAAGTGCGCTTACAGATGTGCGGGCAAGAGAAAAAACAGGTAACCAAACCTTCAATGGTTATATAACCAGTATACTGGATACTATTGCAGAAGCACGACTCAGACTTGGTATAAGCTGCTACGTCCCCTACCCGTCAGTATACAACGAACTGCTTGAGTTTGCAAAGAATAATGAATGTGATGAGGGAGTCATTGCAAAAATAGATACATGGCTGGTCAAAAAAACACCTGACCGATATGAAGTCAAAATACCTTCAAAGATATTCTATGAATACGTAGACCATATGCGTAGTCGAATCAACAAAGGGATGAATGTTGCCGAGAATGTGATCCTGGAGGCAGCAACCGTATGTCTCTTCACCACCACTAAAGCTGAAAGCAGGAAGGATATCGAATCAGAGATAAAACGAGAAGTAATTGGCTCACTCATCAACAAATTTCGTGAAAAATATAGAACAGCAATGCGGTACGGCATCCTGGATAGTGCACCCGATATCGATGTGCTCCTACTTTCCAAGGAACTTGATGCTGCGGTTGTTGCCAGTGATGCAGGCATTTGCAGATGGTCAGAACAACTTGGACTCCGTTTTGTTGATGCTAAAACATTTCCTCTGATGCTGAGTGAATATTTATCTAAAACAAGGGAAATTAAGTAAATGATTGCTGCTTACATATCAGCCCTTGCTTTTGTGGTGATATTGTTTCTGACACTGCGGGATATTCGCATATTCCATAGAACCAATATTTACGCCTACAGAAAAGGAGCACTTCGTGGATTAATTGCAAGCTTCGTTGCATTGATTGGTCTTATGCTCTCAATCAATCCAGACATTTCTCCAACGATGGGATTGCTGTTAACCTTTATCGCTGTTATGATAAATAAAAAAGAAGCAAGAGAGGATATTTTTACACATGATGAAACCACACTCCAACGATTCCTTGGTGCAGGTAATAAATAATGTTATGATAAAACACTACAGTTGGGAAACTCTCATTAAATAGGTTATCCAATCTTGATTGCTGCGCAATCAAGAGTTATTTTTCTGCACTTGATTGCTAACGCAATCAAGAGTTATTTTTCTGCATACGCAGTATGCAGTGTTTGCGCAATCAAGAGTTACTGGTTATTTCTGCTTGCGTTGTATGTAGTTTCTTGAAAAGGATGCAGTCCCGGGTCAGGGCTCTACACATATACCATGCTTGAGTGCAATATCCTTGAAAGCTTCTGCCACGTATTTGACCTGCTCCCAACTCAGCCCATACGTGTTGATTTCAAAACTTTTACTCATGCCAGGGCGAACTCCCATGATCCTGCGTTTTTTTAACTCGCGATAGAGAAAGTATCCTTTTCTGCGATCTTTTGCAGCAACTGCATGGAAGGAAGGGCTTTCAATATTCATAAGTGTGTGCTGTTTAGGTTTATGTCCTATCTGGCAGATTCCATCGATTTTTTCAAGCTCATCAACAAAATAGCAAGCTTTCTTGACCTCTTCATCCCAGTGCGTTACACGTTCAACCACTGCTGGAAATGATGCCATGAGAGTAGCAATCGGAGCCCCAAAAACAGGGGGACAACCGAAGAGGGCAACCTCTTTTTTGTTGAAACTGCATCCACTCCAGTCACCTGTAATCTTTGATTTGCCAAACACTTTATCACTCCACTCATGCGATGCTGCGAGTATGCCGATTGGAGCTGATGCCGCCCAGCTTTTGTGGCAGCTGCAAGTGAGAAAATCTGCATGAAGTTTTTTTGCATCAACAGGCATAACACCAGTTGAATATGCAGTATTTAGGATAAGTGGCACACCATATTGCTGACAGATCTTCCCAACAGCTTTTGCATCAGCAAGGTTTCCGTATCGAGAATCCACGTGGGTGAGCAGTGCAAGTACTGGCAGGTTTCCTGTATGTCTCTTTACATCTTCAAATTTCTGTGCATACATCCCAGGATCGATATGAAACAGGGGATTGCCAGTATGCGGCACTTCCACCACATCAAGTCGATTTGCCTCGGCACCAAGATATGATGTGTAATGTGCAAGAGAATCGAGAACTATCGTATTACCAGGCTCTGTGATCATATGCATGATCGCCCACATAGCATGGCGGCAGCCTGCTGTAAAACGCACTTCATCCACATTCAAAAACTCTGCAACATCCATCGTGAAATCGCGTATAGGAGGCTTCTGCACAAGATCGACACGAGAATCAAAACAATAATCACACACAGAATACCCATCCCCAAACTCGAGCAGAGCTTTTCGAGCCTCACCAGTCAGTACACCGCCGCGCTGTATTGGGTTGACATTGATATAATTATCCTGGATGCCTCGTGTAATATTTTTATATTTTTTTAGATCCATAATCATACATCAAAACAATAAAGAGTTACTACTATTAGATATTTATCACCGAGCTGGTGCTAACGATTTGGCTCTACGGTTATTTTTCTTGCCAGAAAACATATAATCGCAATCAGAGGGTCAATCAATATAACTGAGTAGTTACACTTTATTTTAAGCCGGTTCCAGCTTGCAGGTATTTCAGGATATTATTATGCAGATTTTTATCTGCTGTCGCGATCAATGAGATGCAACTTGCTTCAGCACCAACAATAATTTGCTCACCACGAAGGTTTGTGATAAATCCGCCAGTTTCGCTCAATATGAGTTGCGATGCCATTATGTCATAGCTGCTGACAAGTCCTCTTGTATCAATTAACCCATCGAGTGTGCCTTCTGCCACATAACACATCTCAAGTGCGATACTGCCAAGTGTTCTTTGTATGATGTGTTTTTCAAGCTGGATTATGCCTTCTGGCATCTCCTCGACACCATATGCATAGATGGAGAGTATTGGTCTTGTTCTTGTCCCTCCCTTTTTGCCTGTAATTCTCTTGTTGTTAATATACGCGCCCCTGTTTTTCACTGCACTGTAAGTGGTGTTTTCTGCTGTCGTAATAGCTGACAGGGTAACATCATCGAACGTGGCATCATCAATTTTTTCGCATAATGCAAGGGATGTGCAGAAGAAAGGTATGCCGCAGGTGGCATTGGTTGAGCCGTCCACAGGATCGAAGACCAACAGACACTGTGGGTTTCTGCCAACAATCCGATCCCCTATCTCCTCTGAGATAATTCGTGCAGAGATGCTTCTGTTTTCAAGGGCAGTATCGAGTGCCTCCTCTGCAACCAGATCTATTTTTCGTGTAATGTCACGCGGTCGCACCTTTACCAGTTCACCATAGTCATCACTGTTTGACATGGTCTCGATGACTACCTTTCGTATTTCCTGAGTAATTTCACGTAGTGTATCAAGATTCATTGAATCAGTCCCCTCTCGATTGCTGACACAATCAAGA
>WNEG01000014.1:9017-11333 GCA_012910725.1 Candidatus Ethanoperedens thermophilum
TCTGCATACGAAGTATGCAGTTTACTGAATAATTCACCTATTCGATCTGCTGCCTGTTTTGCACATTCTTCGATACTATTCTCTGCGCTGTTAAGATGTATCCCTGGGTTCTGTGGCACTTCATAAGCAAGGTTTACTCCTGGCACGGTTGCATTTTTATTAGTTGACTTTTTATAGATGTTTGGCGGTGCATAAGTATTTTTTCTTCCTGCTTCTCGCTCCATACACAGTTCAAGCGAGCATTCTATGTATGCTTCTGCAAAGTTTGGGATAAGCCCGCGTGCAATGTCACGGTACTGCTGTTTGTTGGCGGTTGCATCGATAAACACATTGATGCCGGATTCTGTCAACAGATATGCCATGTAAGCAAGTGAAGCATACACAATATTTCGTTCTTCATCAGAGTATGTCGGGTTTGGTGTTATTATTTTTCGTATCTTGTCGAGCTGAAGTATTTTGATATGGTAGTTGTGTTGGTTGAGTATCGCAGCAGCTTTTTCTGCGATAGCGGTTTTTCCACTTCCGGGAAGTCCTGTGAACCAGACTGCAAAGGTCATAAACTTATTGTTTAAGCCATGCCATCCTGCTTCGTAGTTCTTTTCCGATTTGTTCGATTGGATGCTCGTGCTCTTTTTTCTCCAGAGCACTCAGAACAGGCTTGTTGGCTTTTCCTTCAAGAACAAACTCGCGTGCGAATTCGCCGCTTTGAATTCGCCGCAGTGCCTCTTTCATAGCTTTGCGTGATTCGTCATTAATAATCTTTGGTCCAACAGTAAGCCCGCCATATTCTGCTGTATTTGAGACATAGTACCACATCTTACTAAGGCCCCCTTCATGAATAAGATCAACAATGAGCTTTAGTTCATGAAGCGTTTCAAAGTATGCGATTTCAGGCTTGTATCCAGCCTCAACAAGTATCTCAAAGGAGGCTTTTATAAGCTCGGTGACACCTCCGCAGAGATCCACCTGTTCACCAAATAGATCGGTCTCGGTTTCTTCTGCAAAGCTTGTCTCGATTACACCAGCTCGCGTGCCGCCAATTCCCCGGGCAAAAGCAAGACCAAGCTCTTTTGCTTTTCCACTTGCATCCTGATACACTGCCAGGAGACACGGCACACCAGCACCTTCAGTATATGTTCTGCGCACCAGATAGCCTGGCCCCTTTGGTGCTACCATAAACACATCCACATTATTTGGTGGGATGATCTGATGATAATGAATATTAAAACCATGAGAAAACGAAATAGCGCTGCCTTTGGAAAGACTGGGTGCAATCTCTTGCTGATATACCATGGACTGCACCTCATCAGGCAGAAGAAGGTGAATAATATCTGCATTCTTCGCAGCTTGTTCAATGCTTAATACATTCATTCCATCTGACAGAGCCGCATTCCATGAAGCCCCTCCCTCTCGCAAACCTACAACCACGTTTAAACCAGAGTCGACAAGGTTTTGAGCCTGGGCAGAACCCTGGCTTCCGTATCCAATAACTGCAATCGTCTTATCCTTCAGCAGATCGAGATTGGCATCTTCATCATAATACATCTGTACCATATTTATTCATCACCTTACAAACAGTCTTTCAGTACTAAGCTCTAAGCTGATTAATGTTATATAAATTAGACTGGCGCTGTATCATTTTTCAGTGCCCTACCAAAATGAGTTATGGGTATTATTACACAATTTTCATCCGTTTTCATCCATATTCCCTCGATGCAAAGATCAAACAGAAGTATGAATCACCAGATCATAACGTCTACGTATCAACAAACCACAAAGTTATATAACTTTTAGCTATAAAGAGAATTGTATGATTGAGCGAAGCCACATCACTGGATGTTTGGATGATTATGATTATGAAAAGATAAAAATTGGTGTATTAGCATCCCACTCTGCTATTGATGTGTGTGATGGTGCGATAGAAGAGGGTTTTCACACAGTTGCTGTGTGTCAAAAAGGACGTGATAAAACCTATTCGAAATATTTCAGATCAAAACGCAGTAATGATGGAACGATTGTTCGTGGCGTGGTGGATGAAGCTATCGTCTATGAGAAATTTAATGAAATATTAAAACCGGTAAACCAGCAAGCTTTACTGGATGACAATGTATTGTTTGTGCCAAATCGTTCTTTTACTTCATACTGTGGAATCGATGCAGTTGAAAATCATTTTCATATGCCTCTTGTTGGCAGCAGAAATCTGCTTCGAAGCGAGGAAAGGGGAGATGAGCATGACTACTACTGGCTGCTTGATAAAGCAGGGCTTCCATATCCGGAAAAACTGGATGGGCCTGAAGAAATTGACGAACTGTGCAT
>WNEG01000094.1:0-2067 GCA_012910725.1 Candidatus Ethanoperedens thermophilum
ACTTCGTTGTACAGAAAGTAATTCTCGACTGTAAAGCTACGCTTTCCTGAGGTAATTCTCGATTGCGCTAGCAATCGAGTGCAGAAAAGTAATTAAAGATTAACTCTTGATTGCGATAGCAATCAAGTGCGCCAGCAATCAAGAGGAGGAGATATAAATGGTACAGATAGATACGAATAAATGTACTGGATGCGGGGTGTGTGTTAAGATATGCCCTGATGGTTTTGAAGTGAAAGAGAAAAAAGCTGTTCTGAAAAATTCGGGTGCCGAATGCATCGATAAAGCAGCAGCAGCATGCCCTGTCGGAGCAATCGTCTCTGATAGCAATCTTTGGTGGCAAACCAGGCCTGCAATACCTGCAATACCTGCAATACCTGCTCGTGGCGGAAGAGGGAAGAGACAGAGAAGAGGTGGCGGAAAAGGGAGGCGATGCAAAGATTAATAAATAACGAAGTCAAGTTAGAGTATATTAAAGGCATACTACCATGTTTATCGAGTATAATATTCTCATCATTGCCGTCGTTGTTGCGATAGTGGCTTACATGCTTTTAAAAACAATTAAGCATCTGGTTATCAATACTATGCTCGGGTTTATTATTTTGGTGGCATGCAATATACTCTTGGGCTTAGGCATCGCTTATACATGGGTGGTTATTGCTATATGCGCAATCGGGGGAGTGGCTGGTGCAGCCGCAATTATATTACTTCATTACTTAAATGTGGCTTTTTGATATGATATTAACACTAAAGATGGTGTAAGAAAATGACTGTTGTAATATCAATTGGCGGGTCAGTTCTTGTAAAGGATTTTGATTATGAAAGAATTGGAAAATATGCAGAAGTTATAAAACAGGTAGCAGCACACGATAAGGTGTTCGTTGTTACTGGCGGCGGCAATGTTGCACGGGATTATATCAATGTTGCAAGGAAACTCGGAGCAAACGAGGTATCATGCGATTTTATTGGAATTGAAATCACCCGCTTAAATGCAAGCATTCTCATAGCAGCACTTGGAAACGCAGCTTACCCGGAAGTGCCAACAAATTACCGGGAAGCTGAAAATGCATCGTCATTTCCCATAGTTGTGATGGGTGGAGTTGCTCCTGGCCAGACAACCGATGCTGTTTCAGCAGTGCTTGCAGAATATGTCCATGCAAAAAAGCTTCTTATTGCAACATCGGTTGATGGTGTTTACACTGCAGACCCAAAAAAAAATCCACAAGCAAAAAAATTACCGAGACTAACGCCAGGGGAACTTGTAGATATCGTAATGAAGATAGGTATAAAAGCAGGTTCTAACTCGCCTATTGATGCTTTGGCTGCAAAGATTATTGAGCGGTGTGGAATCCATACAATCATTTTTAATGGGAGCGATCCTGAAAGCATCCTCGAAGCAATTAAAGGTGCACATAACGGGACAGAAATAAACCCGCAAAAAACCTGATCTGCATGATTACTTCAAAAATAAAATTCACAGTAAAAGCCTCTGTTGAAGTGGTGTGGGCATATCTTGGAGACGTTCGTAATTATGCTCGCTCTATTCCAGGATGTGTTAGCTGCAAACCAACTGGTTGCGATACTCATCACTGGTTATTCGATTTCAGAGTTGGGCCGTTTGTCAAGAGAATGGAAATAAGAGGTAAAACCATTGAACTTGATCCACCACATCATGGTAAATGGATTGGTCACAGCGATGATGCAATAGTTGGCGGAGCGACAACAATCAAGGCTCTCGAAAATGGCAACACTGGTGTGATGTATACGATGGAAATTGAGCCAAAAAGCATCATACTCAGGTGCTTAACACCACTGATAAAAGAAAAAATGGTAAAAGACCTCAAACAATATGCAAGAAACGTGAAAAATCATTTAGAGTAAAAGTTCAGGGCCCGGGTCGGGGATCGAACCCGAGTCGAAGGATCCACAGTCCCACAGGATTTCCAGCTACCCTACCCAGGCAGTTTTATTTAGAGTACAACCAATGGTGTTTTGACTGATAAAGCTTTTGTTCTTGATTACTTCGTAATCAAGCGTTGCAGTACTGCACAACTTTGTTATGCAGAACCA
>WNEG01000094.1:2156-11185 GCA_012910725.1 Candidatus Ethanoperedens thermophilum
TACGAAGTAGTCGAGTTGCGCAAAGCAATTAATGTGCGAGGGATGGGATTTGAACCCACGAACTCCTTAGAGACAGGATGGCTTCGATACCTTCTTTTAAGTATCACTTAAGTCCTGCACCGTTGGCCAACTTGGTTACCCTCGCTTTCTGGGTGCTGTTTCAGCGTATTCGTTATTTCTACACACGCTGTGTGTAGTTGCGTTACCCTCGCTTTCTGGGTGCTGTTTTGTGATGATTCACTTTGTTTATAGCTCTTTTCATTATAATGTTGTGCATATAGCTATGATTACTGCTGAAGCGCTGGTGGATGCAAGGTTTACTCCATTGTTGCTGAGCAGTTTTTTCTGCTGTAGTGTTGCTCCAAGGAAGCTGTCAATGTTTGTGCCGAGTAATCCAGCAAAGGTTATCACAAGTATGCTGGTTGGATGGAATGGAATAAGCTGTGTTATTGCAGCAATCATTGCTATGATGAATGCGCCTGTGATGGATGCACACTCTCCTGCAAGCGTTATGCCCCCATCTGTTCCAGCAGCAGTTTTTTTGAGGGTAGTTATCATGCGGGGTTGACTCTTTGAGGTCTGGCCAATCTCGCTTGCCAGTGTATCTCCAAGAGCTGTAGAAAGCGATGCAAGATAAGCTATTAATATAATATCCTGGTACGCTGGGAAAGCCTGGTAAGAAATCGCAAGGCTGAAGGCTGGTAGAGAGTTTGAGAAAACATTTGTGTAGCTTCTAACGCCGCCTTTCTTTTCTGCCAGTCCTCTTGCTTTCTTGTATTCATATTTGTATTTTGTAAATCCTCCCCCTATGGAAAAAAACGCGATGAGTGGAGCAAACCAGAGCAGGTTTGTAAATGTTATAATAATCACTCCAATAAGAGTTGCAGCAATCATTGCACTGATGTCTGCTACATCCTTCTTGTAGGCGGCATAGCTTAGTAAGAGGGAAATGGCTATTGCGGGTATCAGTTGCGCTGGTTCTGCAGTATAACCAATATTTGCAAAGAGCCATATAGCCATAGCAGTTCCAATAATGGTGGTGAAATCTTTGTGGGTGTGGGGTATGACATTCAACAGGGCTGCTGTCAGGCTTCCAATCACGCTTAAAAATAGCATACTTCTAAATTCTATTGTATTACCTGTTAGTATCAAGCATGTTAAGCTTGCGATGATCGTTCCATTAAAGAGATACAGTAGTGTTGGCTTTGCGGTTTTTTCTGTTAGGAAATATGTATCAAATGTATTGTTTTTATTATTTGATAGGTAGTGCAGTTGTATCTGTGTAAGTGGACACGCTATCGTAATGATCGCTGCTGCTGCCCCCATCACATAAAAATCGAACGTGTAACCGTAGTTGTTCAGCACGATCTTCAAGAGTACCATAACAAACAGTGAGATGCTTATATTAAAAGAACGTTGAAACTCCTTTGCTGTAGTATTATTTTTGATGAATAGTACCAGTGATGTGATAAGGATGAGTAATGCAAATCCATAATCCTTGATTACAGGTTGTGTAAATACAAGGAGTCCAGGCAGCAGTGTTTGGAACTGTTTGTAATGTTGATCCATGTACTAAGTACTGAACGTAGATAGTTTGACAAATACTTTATCCTCCAGACGCATCATGGATGAATGTGATCGACCATGCAAGTTGTTCAGCGATTATATGAACAAAGACTTTTAGCATTAATTAACAAAAGTGCGGTGCCACAACATGTAGTACTGGTGCTTGATGAGTTAGATGTATTATCAAATGACACCAGTAAACTTACCTATTTTGCTAACTGGTGCATCGAGATTAATATCGCAACACTGACGATTTTTATAAGCATTATAGAAGAGAGTGCAACTGAGATTATTGGTAAACAACTTACAGAGCAGATACAAAAAGCTCTCTGTCCAGTAACAGATAACATCCATGTTTATTGCAGGGAAGAAAGTGCCAATATCAAGTTCGGCGATGGTTTCTGCATCAATCTGGCAGTTGGGTACAGCGGGCGCTTTGAACTCACAAACACGATTAAAAAAATTATGCACAAAGTTGAGATAGGGGAACTATCGGCAGAAAACATTGATGAATCTGTTATTGAACAGCATCTTTCCATACAGTGCGAACCAGACCTTGTAATCCGCTCAGGAGGAAAAAGGCTTACAGATTTTTTAATCTGGCAATCAGTATATTCTGAATTTTACTTTACAGATGTGAACTGGCAAAACTATCGAAAAGTCGATTTTCTCCGTGCAATTAGAGACTACCAGAAACGACAACGAAGGTATGGAAAATAAGTATTTGTTTCAAGCTTATTTTTCTATACAAACACGCATGAGTCGTTTGCTGCATACATAAAGCATGAAAAATTTGTACTTGCTCAATAAGATGTGGGTTTTATGCGGATTTCCACACGATACTATAGCATGTTCAAAAATTTCATTGCTGTTATTATTTCCTCAAGCGATACCAATGTTTTTCATAGGAAAATACGAAAATAATAGCACATCACCATTTGATTGCCTCTGCCATTATGCGATTATGCTGTGAAATTTCCTCAAGCAGCTGCCGTGTTTCTTTCGGTGGAATATTGAGAATCTTGCGTGAACGGTTTATCACGTCTTCTGCTTCTACCTGACCGCACGCGGCAAGTAAATTAACCATCCTTATTATCGTGTTTCTTTGTTTCTCTCTCTCACGCACCTGGTATGTTCTTACTGCCCTGATAAGGTCTATTTTTCTAAACTCTGGCCAGAAAGGTGCACAGAAATAAGCAGCGCACTCATTGCCGCATGACTGCCATGGGAGAAAATTAGACACGCGTTTATCACCACCGGTACGAATAATCAAATCCACATCACCTTCAAGGGCATCCCCGGTGTACAGGTGGCTTGATATAACATGTTCATCCACATCAGCACTTGCCAGCACACCTTTTTGAACCTTCTCTGCAATGAGGCGGGCAGCATCCACAAGCTCTCGACGCCCGCCATATGCAAGAGCAATATTAAGATACAAACGGTCGTAATCTTTCGTGGCTTCCTCTGAACGGGCAATTGCATCCTGTAATTTTTTTGGAAGAAGTTCAATATTGCCTATGGCACGAACATTCATCTGCCGCTTATGTGTACGCTCATCAACAGAGAGCTCATCAAGCTTCAGACCAATCAACTCGAACAATCCATCCCTCTCGGATTCAAAGCGTTTGAAATTCTCAGTAGAAAACGCATATAATGTAAGTTGTTTTACTCCAATGTCCCAGCACCAATCAAGCACATTCTCAGTTATATCAGCTCCACGATAGTGCCCCTCAATCTTTTTAGCTCCAATGTTATGAGCAAACCGTCGGTTCCCATCCATGATAATAGCAATGTGAGAAGGAACTGGTCCTTCTTGAATTTCACGAATCAACAACCGCTCGTAGCTGCGATAAAGCAATTTAGATAAGCCACGTCTAAAAACCATTTACTTACACTATAATATGATACTAATATATAATAATTATCCAAACACTACAGCAAAAACATTTATATCAAGCACAACATATCCAATTTAGACATCCATGGCCATACTACGATTAGCACTCAGTCTACTGTTCATTGTTCTAATTACACAAGGTGCGATTGGACATATCGATGCAAATAATAATAAAATTGAGGATTCTCTTGAATTCAAGATGGGCACGACTGCAGATGCTGATGTTGCTGTTGATGTAATCGTGCTTTATGATCAACACACGGACATTCCGCTGTCGGTAGGCAAAGTAAAATACAATTTTAGTATAATTAATGCGACTGCACTCAGGATTCCTCGTCGCAGTCTGTATGAACTAACAGAGAAACCCAATGTAAAGATGGTGTATCCTGATCGGGTCGTGCATGCATACCTTGATTCCAGCGTGCCTGTAATCAGAGCAGATGTTGCAAGAAATATGTACAGTCTTTCTGGCTCAAACATCACGATAGCAATACTCGACACTGGTATCGATGACTCCCATGAGTGTCTTGACGATCTTGACGATAATCCGTTAACAGATGATCCAAAGGTCATTGCATTCAAGGATTATATCAATTTTTTTACAGACCCGTATGACGATTGTGGGCACGGCACACACTGTGCTGCGATTGCTGCTGGTACCGGCGGCGGCACGAAATATATAGGAGTGGCAGTAAAAGCGAATCTGGTAGGTGTAAAAGTACTTGACGAAACTGGGTATGGGTATGACTCTGATGTGATTGCTGGTCTTCAGTGGTGTGTTGGAAAAAAGGATATGTACCAAATAAAAGTCATCTCGATGAGTCTTGGTGATGATTATAACAATAATGGAACAACTCCACTGGAAATGGCATGTGATGCTGCTGTGGATAATGGCATCGTTGTCTGTGTTGCTGCTGGAAACAGTGGGAGTGGCACTGCAACCGTGGGGGACCCTGCATGTGCGAAAAGGGTAATTACAGTAGGTTCTGTCGATGACAACATGACCATTGCAGGTAGTTCATCAAGAGGCCCTACCGCTGATGGTAGAATTAAGCCAGAGGTGTGTGCTGTTGGTGTTAACGTTACATCTGCCAGAGCAGGTACCACGGATGGCTATGTTACGATGAACGGGACATCGATGGCAACACCACATGTAGCTGGTGTTGCAGCACTGATGCTTGAATATAATCCAGACCTTACACCGGGCAGGGTACGAGGAATCCTGATGGATACTGCTACTGATTGCGGCAGCATTGGACCTGATAATAACTATGGCTGGGGAGTTGTGAATGCAACAGATGCAATCTTACACAGCGTAGAGGAGCATGACATCTCGATTCTTAAACTCAAAGCTTCTTCTTATGTACTGCCAAATAGAACCATGACCATTGAAGCAACAGTCAAAAACATTGGGATAAATAACGAAAGTAATGTGACAATATTCCTTCGATTGAACGAAACAGTGCTGAATCAGACAACAATACCATCCATCCAGACAAAGGAGAGCATTGATGTGAGTTTCTCATGGTTTCCGGTTGAGGAGTGTTGTTACAATCTATCGGTAAATGTCAGTGCAGTTGCTGGCGAAACTCTGCTCGATGATAACATGCGATATACGATGGTTAATGTGTCGCATCATCCAGACGTCTGGATCCAGCCTTCAAACTACGATTTGATGCTCATAACAGGTTTATCTATTGCAGAGAATCTCACCATCGGTAACAGTGGAACACTTCCTCTCACGTTTAATATCACCATTCTTGCCAATTACAGCATGGAGGACATCCCGTACAGATGGATCGATGGAGTCAGTGATGGCACCAATCTTAATCTTGGTGATGATAGCATCTCAAGCCAGACTCTTCCGTTTGTGTTTAATTTCTATGGGAAAAATTACAGCTCGATTAATATCAGTTCTGATGGTTGGGCAAGCTTCACATCAGGAGACGAGTGGGTGGACTGGATGTATGGAAGAGGGGTGAGACTTCCAATAGATGGTTGGGAGAACACCATCTTCCCACTCGGAGACGACTGGAATCCAAGCACTAATGGTGGAGTGTATGTAAAATCAGACCAGGACAGGTATATAATTACATGGTATCAACTTCCTCACTGGTACGACGACGTTTCTTATGGAAATAACAGCTTTGAGATGGTACTCTATGAGAGTGGGGAGATCGAGTTCAATTATATGAAGGTTGAGAACCCGGATACGCTTACGGTGGGATTGAATCTTGGTGATGGTTTGCACGGCATCGGTTACATGAATATCCCACAAAACAATACCTCGCTATGCTTCAAACTAGAAAAATGGCTATCGATCGGAACAAACGATGGCACAATCCCTGCTGGAGGCAAGAGTGACGTAACTATTGGCATCGATGCGGCAGATCTCGATTGCAGGAGATACAGGGAAGACATTCTGATAGAATGCAATGATCCTAATGAGGATAATATAATAATTCCTGTAAAAATCGAGGTTGGCTGGAGTGTTGCACATGCCAGAAGAGCACTTGAAATTGCAGTTGGAAGCCGCGAATATAATTCAGGTTTAGACGTTAACGGTGATGGCAGGATTACATCACTGGATGCTCTAATGATTCTACAGAAAGTGATATAGTGCCTCATATTATTAGGTTTTTTGTTTAAAACTTAACTTTGTTAGGGTACATCTTTTACACCCCTAATTATATACGATGGAGGTGGTGAAAAAATGAAACCATTCAATGATATTATGCCAGAAGAAAATAGTACGGCATTTGCGAACATGGATGAACCGTTGATAACTATTGAACGTTTAAGCAAATTTTCTCGATGAAGGTAGATATGATGATGCTAAATCAACTGAAAACAGGTGACGTTGGAAGGGTGGTAAAAGTTGGAGGGGGTCATGGAATTCGCCAGAAGCTATTCCTCAGGGGGCTCTTTGAAGGGAGTTCTGTTCGTATCATTTCATGCAGTGGTCCTGTAACAGTCGAGGTTGACAGAAACATCGTCTGCATCGGTCGTGGAATGGCACAGAAGATTATGGTACATAAGGCGTGAGCGAAATGGAAAAAAGATTGAGTGAACTAAATTTTGATGAAGAGGGGACCGTTAAAGAAATAGACGAAAGCCTGTTGAGGCAGGTGGCAGGGATGGGTGTAAGAATTGGTAAAAATATCAGGATGGCGACGAAACAGCCTATGAAAGGGCCTGTTGTTGTGGAGGTAGACAAGTCGTTTACCTCGTTAGGGCGCAGCATGGCTGAAAAAATCGTAGTAGAGGTAAAAAAATGAAGATATTATTGATGGGGCATCCGAATGTTGGTAAAAGTGTTTTCTTCAACCGACTGACAGGAGCAAATGTCATCGAATCAAATTATTCAGGCACTACCGTTGATTATACATGCGGATATATGAGTTTAGATGGAAAAGAAGTCGAAGTCGTTGATGTGCCAGGCACCTTCTCACTCGATCCGAAAGATAGGGCAGAAGAGGTCGCAGTAGCAATGCTCAAAGAGGCGAAAGATGCATACGTGATCTGTGTTATAGATTCGTCTAAGCTCGAGCGCGGGCTTTATCTTGCGCTGCAAATCATAGAAGAGGGTTATTCCGTTATTATTGCACTGAATATGGATGATGTTGCAGAAGATAAAAATATAGAGATCGATAATCAAAAACTTGAGCAGATTTTAGGTGTTCCCGTCGTATCAACCATTGCAGTAGAGAACATTGGAATCAGCAATGTTATATCAAGATTGAAGGATGCAAAACCTGTTGATGTGGATGACATCACTGCAAGGGGGATGGGTGCAGCATGAAACTGAGCCCGGATGAACGATGGAATTTAATCGACAGTATCGCAAACCAGGTTGTAACGTATGGAAAGTACAGGCACACGTTAAAGGATGCAATTGGTGAGCTTACTGTTAAACCGATGGCAGGCATACCGATTGCGATTGCAGTTTTGTATGGTTTCTGGAGTGTGTTCGGTTCGTTTGCAGGAACACTGTGCACAGATGGATTCTTTGTCAAACTCTTTGATGGATACTGGCTTCCATGGCTCCAGGAGGTTTTTCCTGGCAAGGGCAGCTGGCTCTACTCCATCCTGATTGATGCAGGTGGAATGACGAATGGTGAATTTATATTATCTAATAACTGTTTTGAAGCTTTTGGCGTACTGACGTCCGGGCTCTTTGTTGCAATCGGGGTAGTTCTACCAGCAATTGTGATATTTTACCTGATGCTCACACTACTTGAAGATATTGGATACATGCCAAGACTTGCGGTTCTTATCGATACCGTCCTTCACAAGATTGGACTACATGGATATGCAATCGTACCAACGATTCTTTCGCTCGGGTGCAATGTGCCGGCTGTAACAGCAACAAGGATTCTTGAAACAAGAAAGCAGCGGTTTATTATGATGACCCTTCTTGCCATATTCATCCCATGCGGTGCTCAGCTTGGAATCATGGAAGAGGTAATTCCTGAGCTGATTGGATATGTTTTACTCTATCTGGTCATTGGTTACTTCATCTTTGGTTTCGTTTTGAATAAGATCGTGCCTGGAAAATCTCCAGAGATTTTAATCGATGTACCACCATATCAGAAACCGATGATTGCGAATGTGAGACGAAAGCTGTGGATGAGGGTGAGCAGTTTTTTTAAGGTTGCAGTTCCCTTCGTGCTTCTTGGTTGTATTATTGTAAATGTCCTCTACCTTGTTGGATTCATACAGTGGCTTGGTGATATACTGGCACCTGTTTTTGTTGGTTGGTTTGGTGTACCGAAGGAAACGGCAGGACCACTCGTCGCAGCGTTTTTGAGAAAAGATCTCGCGGTTGCGCAGCTCTCGGTCATTGAAATGACACAGTATCAGATGTTATCTGCTGTTGTGTTAATCTCGATATACTTCCCGTGTGTGGCAACATTTGCGATGATGCTAAAAGAAGGATGGAAGGAGCTTATAGGAAGTGTGGCAGTGCTCGCAGTAGTGGTATTTTTATATGGCGGGATAATACATCTCATAGGAAAACTCATAGGGGTGGCATAGATGGCTGAGAAGAATAATCTTGCAATGATCTGCATAGCAATTCTTGGTGTCGTTACTGTAGCATTTGGTCTTGCAGACATACTTGTAAGCGCTGGAGGAGATGGCACTGGACTAAGCATACTTGAGATACCAGGTGATATGTTTAGAGGCGGATGGGGCGGACTCATCGTGCTCTTTGCAGGACTCTTTTACCTCAGCGGTTGCAAAAATGTAGCCGAAGTGCATAATGCTTCGAAGGTTGCCATGGGAAGTGTATTGATATGGATCATGGCAGGAACCGACATCTTTGCGATGATTACGGAGTCGATACCGGGCGGCGAAGATGGACCCTGGTTTAATAGCCTTTCTGGATTCCTTGGGACATATGCACCACCTTATACACCAGCAATGTTCCTGCTACCATTCTCGCTTGTTGTTGTGTATTACATCCTGAAACAGGAGAGAACGAAGTCAACTACCCCTCCCTGACCCTGACGGGTCAAGGAATGGGCTTTCGAGTCCATTAGTTGATCAGGAGGCATTAAAA
>WNEG01000094.1:11289-30180 GCA_012910725.1 Candidatus Ethanoperedens thermophilum
CTCCTTGCGCAAGTAAGATGAACTTTAAAGTAGCAACACTTGTGATAGTGTCCATACTTGCATTATCCCTGACCATTGCTGCTGACGCGCACATGCCTGGAGCTAAACCGCTGCCTGACTTTGAGCTAACGCCTATTGTGATAAACGATGGCGAAACAGAAGTAGAGATAACAATAGAGGACGTGGGAAAATATCATGGAGATATATGTGTATGTGGGAGTTGTGCGTTTAGAGCAACCCAGTCAGGAATATCACAAATATGGGGAGACGAGATACCAGCAAGGGATGATATCAGAATAATCAGCAGACTTCCAACACCAGGCTCCAAGGATTGCTTCCAATATATAACAGGAACAGGACAGGGGCTTGAAACAAATACAAAGGGAGAATACAAAATGATTCTTCCTGATGGTACTGTAGTTGCAAATATGACAAAAAAGAACTTAAAGAAACCATCAAAGCAGGTCAGCATTGATTATTTCAAGTTTGATATTTGTCGAATATCTACAGGAGAGAGTTTTGAAGTTGCAGTGAAAGAGCAAGTATTTCCAGACGGCTACTTTGAACTTCGAAAAAAAGTGAAGTTTGGCATCCCAGAGAATGCAACCAGTGAAGAAAAAGCACTATTCAAGTCAGACTGGGAAAATATTAGAGATAGATTCCTGACAAGCCCGGATTGGCAGCTTTTTGATGGGGTGGAAGAGCCTGAAGAAGAGAATGATGTTGCTGGAGGAGCGATATTCTTTTCGATACTTGTGATAGCGTCCTTTTTATTAGTGTCTTTGATGTACAGCAAAAGAAGTAAAGAATAATAGCTGGTTTTTCAGTAGTCCGGCAACGATTGCACATCTGGTTGCAAGAGTGTATTGAAGTATCCTTCATCCGGGTCAATTTCACCCGGAGCTTTTATATTTTCACTCGGGGGATTTCTTCGTCTGACTGCCATACCATGAGCGGAAACATCATCGGTTGCTCCTGTATCTACATGAGGACTCTGGCACCTTCGACGTGCAGGAGCTGTTTTTTTATCGTTACACCCCATGCGAAGCCACCAAGCCCATGTTTACCGATGACACGATGGCATGGAATCACTATTGGTGCAGGATTTTTGGATAGTGCGCCCCCGATCGCTCTTGGTGATGTCTGCAAGTCTCTGGCAAGCATCCCATAAGTCACCGTCACACCATAAGGTATCTGTTTCACCTCGTTTAATACCAGCTGCTGAAAGTCTGTGAGATTTTCAAGGTCCACGCTGTATCTTGAAAAATCAATTCTTTCACCATCAAGGTAGGCGCTGATATCATCGAGGATGTTGATTACGCTTTTTACATTCTCCATTCTCTGGCTGGCTTTTGATAATGTAATTTTTCTTATGGTGTTGTGGTGAAGTATTATAGTCACTCCGAGGTTATCTCTGGATAGTGTGTATGGCATGTAGTTTGGTGAGGGGGCAGGTTGCTTATAATCTTGTTGAACTTGATGGTACCTTGATTGCTTCGACAACTCGATTGCTTCACAATCGAGAGTTATTCAATAATTGTTTTCTGCACAACGAAGTTGTGCAGTGCTCCACAACTTGATTGCTTGCGCAATCAAGAGTTGCTGGTAATTTCTGTACAACGAAGTTGTGTGGTGCTTCGCAATCAAAAATTATTTTCTGTATACGCAGTATGCAGTTCCGCACACGGAGTGTACGGTTCTGCACAACGAAGTTGTGCAGTGCCGCGACAATTTAATATTTAGACATAATATAATCCATCACCACAAATTAACCCAAATTATTGCCAATAATCAGCGTTAATCAGCGTTAATCTGTGTCTTAAAAACTCCTAAAAAATGATACAGTTCAGATAAATCATTGTTTGTGAGTTTCCTATGATTCCAAAGTTTCAATCGCAACACTACGTAATGTGACAGTCCCTTAAAGTGTTCCCTGGAGTAAACAAGCCTCCGAAAGACTTTGAAAAGATCAGAGAGCTTACTATAAAGATTTGGGGGGGTTTGTTCTGACTTTTATAAGAAGCAGTTATTTTGGATGGTTACAATGTAAATAACCACAAAATACCTCGGATTTTTCCAGATGGGTTATAAGTTCACTGCAACGCAGGTACCAGAGAGCCAAAAATTTGAAAGATTTATTAAAATAAAGGGAAAAAGTCATCGAAGGGATATAGTAATGAAACCAAAAGTTGGAAAATTCACATCCCTAAACAATGATGTGTTTAATTATGGCACCATAAGCCGGCCGTGCGATGAAGATGCCGATCAGTATGCCAACAATCGTTACAATAGCAAATCCCCGCAGTGCACCAAAGCCCATGTATCCAAGTGGTATCATGGCTGCAATAGTCGTTGCTGCTGCTGCAAATATGATGGTGAAAGCTTTTTTTATTCGAGCTTTGAAAATTCTTTCTGTTGGCAGTTCGCCTCGTTCTTTGTGCAGCACCTCATCGGTAATGATAATCAGATGATCGACGCCTGTTCCAATAACTGCTATGATTGCAACAAGACTGGGTAAATCTAACTGCCATTTGATGGCTGCTGCAAACCCAAGTATCATAACGACTTCGCTGAATGTGGTTATCAGCATTGGCATAATGATTTCCCTGTGCCTGTAGCGGCGATAGACAATTAATGCTACTGCTATCAGTGTTATGATGCCTGCTATCCCAAGCTGTTCCTTGAATTGTGCTCCAAGAGTTGCTGGCACCTGTCCCGAACCAATCACTTCTACGTTTACTGGTAACGCTCCTGCACGCAGGTGGACTTGCAGTTCCTTTGCTTTCTGCCCACCTTCTTCACCCATCCCGGTTTGAGCTTTGAGGTCTTTAACTGGTATGTTCTGGATGTTCTGGGCAAGCCCGGCAGCAAGCGGTCCGCTGAATATCTCGTTGTTGTCAAGGTACATGATGAGGTGGTGATTCTGTGGTTCTGTGGTGGCATCATATCTAATCGCCGCATCCCTGAGTGCTACCGCACCTTCATCCTTGAGCCTGAACGATACGCCCCATGCACCCTCGTACTGTTGTGGTATGCCAACACTTGTGATCTGATCACCATAAAGCACATGTGCTGTTTGATTTGTTTGATTTCCCTCTGTTTGGATGCGGATTTCAAATTTGCCTGGTGTTGCTGCAATGCGTAGCGCTGTTGCAATGTCAACGCCTGCAAGGTCGATTAAGATGTAGTCATCTCCAATGGTTCGGATTGGTATGTCTTTCAGTCCTATCCCATTGAGCTTTGCATCAAGTATCTGTTTGGTGTCATCTCTGGTTTCGCTGCTCACGCCTTCAACATAGTTAAGCAACTTACCACCAATGGGTGCTAAAACCTGTTCAACCTGTGTTTCGCTGGTGTTGGTTCGTATTTCATAGGCTGTACCATCTTCAGTTTGAAGTATCTTCACCTCGGTGTCAAGATAGTTCTGAAGATAGGTTTGAATCACCTGTTCTTTTGTTGTGCTGATAGCAACAAGAGTGGTCTCTTCTTCTTTAAGAAGACTTGCTGTGCCGTAGTCAAGTTCTTCTATCTGTGGTCTGGTTACATCCTTTGTGGTAACAAACCTGATGGAATCGCTTTTTACTCGTGTTATTTCCAGGTCTTTGTCGTCAAGGTATGTACTGTACTCGCTTTGAATGATTTGTGAAGGATCTGCATCCATTTCAATAATTGCACCCTGCATTCGCAGTTGCAACCACGAGCCCCCCTCAAGCTCAAGCCCATATTTTAGGTTGGTATCGATCCCATCATCTGTCGGATGTGGGTATATGAATATAAGAGATATAATTACACCTGCAAGTAACAACAATACTCGTGGATTTTTAAGCAGGCTATTCTCCATTGCCATGATTTATCTCCTGCCTCGCGGCATTATTACGTATTTTCGAAGTATCCCGGTGTTAAACATCCATGTGTTCATCACATCAGCAAGCAGTCCAAAGATTAACACAACAGCGATGTCACGCACAATATCGATACGTGTAAAGCTGGATACTGCAAGATAAGATATTGTCGAGATAAGGAATAGTACAAGCAGTGCCGCAAGTGTAGTACTGGTCATGGTAAGTCCTGTTTTCATGGCATTTTTTATCTGCACCATCGGATCACCTTTTCGTTTAAGCACGCGTGTTGTTAAAAGAAGATTGGTATCCACTGCATAACCTATGAGCATTAAAATAGCTGCAAGAGTGCCAAAAGTAAGAGTTAAACCAAAGACGCCCATCATCGCCATTGCAAAGACAATGTCTGCAAAGGCTGCAAAGATTACTGCTACAGCAGGAATTATCTTTCTAAATAGTATAAGTACCACTGCTGCCATAAGCAAAAAAGCAATTACGATTGCCTGAACGGCTCTTATCTGCTGGCTTTTTCCGAAAACTTCACCCACCTGTCGCATTTCAACATTTTCTGAGCCGTATTCTTTAACGGCAAAGTTCGTTAGTTCATTTTGTTTTTCCTGGCTCATCGATTCAAACTGGAGTAGCTTACGATTTCCATGTTCACGCGGCTCACTGTGGAGCGGATAGTCTGAAAATGCTGCTTGAAGCTCTCCAGGTGTTTGGGGTGTATCTATTATTATTGCTGACCCGCCCACGAATTCCATCCCAAGTTTTACCGGTGTTCCTATGGTAAGTGTTGTGGCTGCAAGTATCAACAGTGATATTACAACAACTACCAATGGTATTATAATACTCTGTCTGATTGTGAATTTGTTAAAATAAGTATCTATAGCCTCATCTATCCGATCCATGATTACGTGCCTTTATAATTTTTGCACATACAACAGCACATGTTATATAGATTGTGCCTTCCAAATGGCTTGATATGGAGGCTGTCAAATTAGAATTAAATCTTGCGTTTCTAATTTGATAGTTCGATTATAATCCCTCACCGTGTAAAAAGTCATAAAAATTTTTAGTCGACAATAACTTAAAAACAGTGTCAATACCAGATGACGTGACAGTCTTGTTTTTCTGGTTTGTGAAGTTATTTTGATATTCCCATGGTCATCGTTATTCCTTCAACATTCCATTCTTTTACAAGTGCGCCTTTTACTTCAATGTCCATTCCAATTACAAGTATCTTGGAGCGGATTTCATGGACTATTGCTTCTTCCCATTCGAGCACAAGGTCTGTAATATGTTCGTCATTGATGTTTACTACCGCGCTGATTTCATCTTCTACATGCAGGTTGAGCTCTTTTCGCATGTCCTGAAGACGACGTATGATTTCACGTGAATATCCTTCTGCTTCTATATTACGTGTTAAGGCACTGTCAACATAGACAAGTCCTTTTGAAAATCCTGCTATTGTAATATCCTCTGGCAGCACTTCTTTGAACTCCACCATCTCTGGAAGCACGGTGACATTCAGTTCTGGTATCTCAAATCTGCCGAGAGTGTCGATGCTGTGTTTTATCGCAATGCTATTTGCCTCTTTTAGTGCTTCTCTTACTTTTCCTGCGTTCTGTTTAAATGCCGGCCCAATAATTGCTGGTTTTGGTATGACTTTTATCCCGAGTTCGTTCCACACCTCATCAACATCAAGAATCAGGATGTCTTTTGAGTTGCACTGCTCTAATATTACCTTTCTGAGCGTTTTTACTGCTTTTATAGTCTCTTTAGTATTTGGTTTTATTATTATGCGTCTTATTGGCCATCGTAGTTTTCTCTTAGCTTTCTGCCGTGCATTAGAGGCTGCTTCAACGATGTCACGCACGATTTCCATCTGTTCTTCGAGTTCAGGATTCTGCATGGAGGTATCTTTCTGCCAGTCACACATATGTACTGATTCTGGCGCGTTATTATCTGTCCCACGAACCATGTTCTGGTATATTGTTTCTGCGATAAATGGCGCAAAAGGTGCAATTATTGTTGAGAGATTAGATAATACTGTATGCAGTACCCAGTAGGCTGCCAGTTTATCAGGGTCATCTGCTTCAGTCCACACACGCGGGCGGGTGAGCTGGATATACCAGCGGGAGAGGTCATCGAGTATGAATTCACTGATTGCGCGGGTAGCATTATGAAGTTCATATTCTTCCATTTCTAATTCAACTCTGCTTGCAAGGCTCTGGACTCTGGAAAGAATCCATTTGTCTTCCACTCGAATAGCATGTTTTACTGAATCATAGGTGGTTTTTTTAGGGTCAAAACCATCAAGTACCATATACGGGAGGGGGAATCGATAAACATTCCAGAGAATATTAAACATACGGTGCGTGTTTGCAACCTCGTCCCATCCAAATTTTAAATCGTCCCATGGTGCACTTGAAGAAAGCACATAATAGCGCAGCGTTTCAGCTCCAAAGCGTTCCATTACTTCTTTGGGGTCCACCACGTTACCGATTCTCTTTGACATCTTCCTCCCGGTGTCATCCAGTGCGAAACCATGCACCAGCACACTTTTGTAGGGAGCACGGCCAAAAGCAACCATGCTTGCACCGAGCTGTGAATAAAACCACCCGCGCGTTTGATCGTATCCCTCGGTGATAAAATCAGCAGGCCACCAGTCATCAAACTCTTTGCTGCTCCCTGGAAACCCAAGTGTAGCCCACGATGCAACTGCTGAATCAAACCAGACATCGAACACATCTTTCACACGTTTTTTCCTGCCACCACACTCACAGGGAAGTTGAATGTCATCAACATAAGGGCGGTGGAGCTCTGCAAGCTCGCTGAGACCAGAACGCGTCTTTAACTCATCCCTTGTGCCAATAACCTCAATACTCCCACAGCGATCACACACCCATACCGGGATTGGCACACCCCAGTAACGCTGGCGGGATATGCACCAATCGCGAGCACCTGAAACCCAATCATGAAACCTTGCCGAGCCAGCCCAATCAGGATACCAATCAACTCGTGAAATCTCATCAAGCATCGCTTCTTTAAGCTTGGAAATCTGAAGGAACCACTGTTCTGTAGCCCGGTAAATAATAGGCGTATCACAGCGCCAGCAGTGACCATATCGGTGGGTTATCTTCCCACTTGCAAGCAAAAGCCCACGTTCTTCAAGATCGGAAAGCACAATATCATTTGCATCCTTCACGTTCAAACCTGCATACTTTCCAGCATCCTTTGTATAACTTCCACTGGAATCCACAGGGCAAAATATGGGTAAACCGTGCTTTACTCCAAGCAAAAAATCATCCATACCGTGCCCTGGAGCAATATGCACACAGCCAGTGTTCTCAGCTGTCACAAAATCAGCAATATATACGTTGTGTGCAAAAACAGCCTGTTTTGGAATCTTATCCTTAAGCGGGTGCTCATAAGCAGTTCCTACAAGATCATTACCAGGAATCGTATTCAGGATCTCATAATCAGTATATCTTCCAGCACGAAGTACATTTTCAACAAGCTCCTTTGCAACAATCAAAACCTCACTTACACCATTCTTAACCGCACGCACCCGCACATATTCAAACGATGGATGAACTGCCACAGCAATATTGGCAGGAATCGTCCATGGTGTAGTCGTCCAGATAACAATAAACTCTTTATCAGCATTAGAAAGCGGAAACTTTACATAAATCGAGTGATCAGTCTCATCACTGTAATCCACCTCTGAATCGGCAATAGCAGTCTCACAGCGTGGACACCAGTTAACAACCCTGAGCCCGCGCTCAAGCAAGTTCTTATTGTGTGCCTCCTTCAACGTCCACCACGCTGCCTCGATATACTCATCCCGAAGCGTCATATATGGATCTTTCCAGTTGAGCCACACTCCAAGAGACTCGAACTGAACAGTCATCTCATCCTTATGTGATAACGCAAACTCCTTGCACCTGGCAATAAACTTATCCACCCCATAAGACTCAATATCTTTCTTGGACTTAAAACCCAGGATGCCTTCAACCTTCACCTCAATTGGCAGCCCGTGCATATCCCAACCAGCACGATCCCTCACATGAAAACCATGCATAGACTTAAAACGCAGAATACTATCCTTAATCACCTTATTCCATGCAGTACCAAGATGGACCCTGCCAGTAGTATACGGGGGACCATCAACAAAAAAGAACTTCTCACCACCACGACGCAACTCACGCACCTTAGAATACGCACCGATCTCATCCCAGAACGATGTGATCAGTGATTCCATATTCTTTGGATTATACTGGCTATCAACGACATGAATCATAAACAATCACCATCAAAATTAATCAAGAGTTATTTCTACACAACGAAGTTGTGTAGATCAACGACATGAATCATAAACAATCACCATCAGAATATATCAACTTAATAGAAAGACACCAATTAAAAGCCTTGTGATTGACCCGGGCTTTCCCAGCATTGCCGTATCAGGTGTTTTACACCTTAAGACATCCATCTGAAGCTTTTTTCGAGAGGGGAAAGTAGTTCACTTCACTGGTATTCTTTCAAGTTGGCTTGCAAGACCCCATATCAATGGTCTGGTGTGCAGTGGCATATTTGAGTCATTGCTTATCTCATCAAGCTTGGAGATGCCAATGGATGCCCTTACAAACAAACTCTCACTCTCATCAGAAAGAGTTCTTTTAATACTTTCAGCAACACGTCTTATGTTTCGAGGGACAGAGTCATCGTTTAATATTCTATCCAACACTTCAACACAACTTTTAACAATTTCATCAGGCTCAACAGTCATAAATTACCAACTCAAAACGTCTATAGAATGTGATTCTTTATAAAAAAGAATTTCAAAAGAATTCAGTTCAATAGATTCAATCACAGCTAAATAAGTTTTTCGGTAATTAAAGAAATGTGTATAGTCCCGAAACTTTTGACTTTATATACTCATTTTCTCCACATGGGACGGCAAAATAAAGAAATGGGTATTATGCCAAGTGACACAACACCAAGAAACATTGCAATGCTTATACTCTGCAGGTATCAACAAAAATTCAATAATTTTTTCTGATATTTAACCTGTGGAAAGCGAGGTGAAATGCTTTTTATATGAATAAACATTCATTGAATGTGAAAGGAAGTTTAAGAGAAACATTATGAATGAATACAAATTAATTTATCATGATAAAGAAAGCTCAACAGGAGGTGTATCTCCTTTCGATAAATCCATAACTGAGATCATGAAAAATAGAGATGTGTCTATTGTTTGTCCTTATATTGGGATAGGTTATTTTGATAGAATTACCAGATTAGCTAATAGCTGGCGCCTTGTTACAGATGTTGAGGAGTGGATGAGTTCCAACAACATAGAAGCAAGGCAGAATATCAAAAATTTTATTCTGAACAATTTGTCAACTATTCATCATTACAAAGATATTCATGCAAAGGTTATTGTGTCAGATGACAACGCTTTCATTGGCTCCTCTAATTTTACAAATAAAGGAATAAAAGAGCGAGTAGAGATGGCTGTTTTAATTGAAGAAAAAAAACAAGTGGTTGAGTTACAGAAATGGTTTTGTGATTTATGGGATGAATCAGAAGCAGTAAATATTCAGGATTTAGAACAGTATATAACATCAATACAAGCTTTACCATCACATGACACGAATAAACCTAAAACCTCACTTCCATCAAAAGCCGTTCCAATTAAAGCCGTGTTATTAGATATTAGAAGTAATATTCAAGATATAATAAAAAGCAATCAGGAGTCTCATAAACGTTTGATTGAAAGTATCAGAAAATTAACATTTGATAGAAAATGGATAAATGATTATTTTCATTTAGCGAAAGAGATGATTGATTTTACTGGGCTTACAAGTGATGACCCGAGGCTTGTTATGTCTATTCCCAAAAGTAGTGAAATACCGATTACTATCAATCAAAGATATGTATTGAATCCCAAATATAATGGTAGAATAGGTTTGATTATGCCTCTTGATTATGGAATGGGTGGATACGACAAAGATGGAGTTGTGCAGATACATGACGGTTACTTTTTCAGAAATAAGATACGTGAAGCTCGTTGGATAGAATTTGAAAGAAAAAATGGAATTGAGTTTTCTGAAAGAATAAAAGACTATTGGAAGCAGGCAATATTAACAGAACTAAAAAGAGGTAATAAATCAGGATTCAAGAAATTTCATGAACCAATTGTTTATGAAGCGATAATGAATGCATCTTATAGGAATAGACTTTTGGACAAAGTTTTTTCTTGACGTATAAGAAAGTATAAATGCACCCCATTCTCTTGCTACTGAAATTCGATAAGTTGATTTCCTTAGCCTTCGTTTGTTGCCAGTTAGTTTCTGCATACGAAGTATGCAGTTTCTTGAAATCATCAACCATATAATTTGTGAACATGCTCAATAAGTTGTGGTCGTTTTTGTGCAATTGTGAGATAACCCTTCTCACCACAGAGATCGCGGAGAACGCAGAGCATATCCCATCAGCGTGCTCTGCGATTAGATTCCCTGTTTTGATCCATGCCTTTCGGTGCCATGATGTTGACCGCACAGTATTCTGGCAAGTGCAAATCTGTGTTAATCTATGTCTCAAAAATTTCTGGAAAATAATGTAGTTCCCTGGTAAATCATTATTTGTGAGTTCCCTTACTCTCTGTAGACTTTATTCGATCGTGTATAATAATAGTTGCTTCAAGTTTTTATGATTTGAAATCTATGTAGTGGTACCATGAGTGCATTTGTAATAACTGGCGGGTATGTGCTTGCCCCAGATATGCAGCTTAAGCGTGCTGATGTTGCAGTAGACAGTGGAATCATCACACAGGTCGGAGCGTGCCAGTCTGCTGAACAAACCATTGATGCAAAAAACTGCATCGTCATGCCTGGGCTTATCAACACCCACACCCACACTCCAATGACACTGCTTCGGGGAGCTTGTGAAAATCTAATGTTTGAACAGTGGCAGGAATGTATCTGGAACAAAGAGGCAAAAATAACGCGTTCAGACGTGTATCTCGGCTCTCTTCTGGCATGTGTTGAAATGATTAAAACAGGCACTACCAGTTTTGCAGATGTGTATATTCACATGGATCGTGCAGCATCAGCTATTAAAGAGAGCGGGCTCAGAGGTGTGCTTGGCTGGGGAATCATCGAAGGATTTGGTGAGCCACTGCATGAAAAATTGGCACACAGGCGCGCGTTTATTAGACAATACAATAATGCAGCAGATGGACGCATTACCACCATGTATGCACCGCACTCACCATCAACATGCAGCATGGAAGCTCTTGGTTTACTGTCCCGGATGTCAGAAGAAGATAACGTTTTAGTCACCATCCACCTCCTGGAAACAAAAAAAGAAGCAGGGGCTCTCAAGAGAGATAATTGTCATCTGCAACGCCTTAAAGATGCAGGATTATTGTCAAGACGATTGTTGGCTGCTCATTGTGTATGGGCAAATGATGAGGATATTAAGATACTATCACAGCATGGTGTTAGTGTAGCTCATAATCCGATTAGCAATATGAAACTTGGTGTTGGCACTGCCCCGGTTACAGCAATGCTCAGGGAACATATTAATGTCTGTCTTGGAACAGACGGTGCATCACCAGGTGGTTCTCTGGATATGTTTGCCTCGATGAGAACAGCAGCACTTCTAATAAGAGACAGAGGGCAGGACATACATTTACAGGATATATTGAAGATGGCAACGGTAAATGGTGCAGTGGCACTTGGACTTTTAGCAGGACAAATCAAAAAAGGATTTGCTGCTGATATTATTCTTGTAGATATGAAAAAACCACATCTTACAGGGCATAATCCACTTTCGGCTCTCGTTTATTCAGCAACTGGTAGTGATGTTAAAACAAGCATGGTTGGAGGTGAAGTGCTGATGGAAGACTACCAGATTAAAAAGCTTGATGAAGAAGATGTGATAGAGCGCGTTCAAAAATGGATCGATGAGTTTAACTGTTGCTCATCCGGTTGACTCAATGAGAACGATCGATGAATGTGTCCAATGTCTTTAGAGTTCTAAAAGTTCAGCTGGATCAGTTGTCATACTATCACCAGGTAAACTGTACGGCCAAGATACTCCTTTGGACAATCAACTTTAGCACTGTTCCCGAATTTTGTTACTTTGCGAACAAAAAACCCTTCGATCCCTTCTATTTCCAGATGATTTTGTGGTTGGATCTCTACTTTCCTCATAGGATATCCCATAGATATCCAATGTATTTAAAGATTGTGCTGAAATTAAGAATGTGGTATGGGTTGATGGAAAATTGAGTTGGAATGAGGAATAAATGAAACTAAAAAAAAGTTGTTAAGTTTTTCGGAGATACTGTGAGTATAGGTGGATTTATATCTCATTGCAGTAAACTGTAAATAGATCTGTTTTATTATAATGGCTGACCATGGACGATATGTTATTCTGGGCTCAATAGATGGGCTTCTCGCGGTACTTGGGGTGGTAATTGGCGCTTCGGCTGCTCAAGTAAATAATTCTTTTGTAATTAATGCTGCCATGGGTGGGGCAGTAGCACTTGCCTTAACAAATGGAGTAGGCTCATATCTTGCCGAGGGGGCTGTTGAATACCATAAACTTGCCATGCTCTCAAAACCAATGCTTCGCAGTCTTGAAAACACCTGTCTTGAGAGAGAAATAAAAAGAAAGATATGGATTGATTCCATTGTACACGGCGGATCAAGTTTTGCAGGGTCACTCGTGCCAATTGCACCATTCATCATAATGGAAACACATATGCTTGAAGCCTCAATCACATTAAGCATTCTAACGCTCGTAGTACTTGGCACATATTCTGGAAGACTTGCCAGGCAGAACATATTGACTCATATCATACGAATGGTGGGGCTTGGCATAGCTATAGTGGTCATAGTGGTGGCACTTGGGTTAGGGCATTAGAAATTTTTAAATCAATTCCCTTGATCGGCACTCGTACCTGTTTCATCGTATCTCTATCTCTTATAGTCACAGTTCCATCTTTTAGTGTCTCATAATCGATGGTTATTGCATAAGGTGTGCCAATCTCATCATTTCGCCTGTATCTGCGTCCAATAGTTCCGCTATCATCAAATACAGTCTGAATGCCAATTTTCTTAAGCAGAGAGACGATTCTATTTGCAGGTTCGATTAGCTCATTTCTTGTTAACAGTGGAAGAACAGCAGCCTTTACTGGTGCAATTTTCATTGGAAGTTTAAGTACTACCCTGGTTTCATCTTCTACCATCTCTTCAAAGTAGCTATGCTCGAGAATGGCATAAATTATTCGATCGATCCCAAAACTCGGCTCTATGACATGAGGAACCACGTTTTCGCCACGTATTTCCTCAACACGTCTTTCAATGGTAAATGCCTCACTCCCGAGAGTAATGGTTTCACCATTGACATTAACGGCTACCGTACCGTTTTTAATATCCCCCGGAGAAATGTTTTGCAGTGCATTAATTATTTCCCTGGCTTTGTTTTTGAACGTTGGTCCGATGTACGCCATATTTGGCTTTATTTCAACAACATCCCTTTTTTGAGCTGTTTTGTATTCTTTAAATACGGTCAATTGTGCCTGGCTCAGCTTCATGTGTGCCTTCAGGTCATAATCAGTTCTATCTGCAATGCCAACAACTTCCACCCAGCCAAAGCGATCCAGGTATACCTCGGCATCCCAGCAGTCAGCAGCATAATGTGCCATCTCATCACTGCGATGTTGTCTCAACCGCAACCGGTGCGAGTCAATACCACAGGCAACGAGAAACTCACAGGTCAAATTGATGTAGTATGCTATGCACTCGTGTGCTATGATGCCGCTTGACACTGCTTCATCAAGCTGCATAGTAATAGGCTCACCCCCTTCTTCCTGCACGTTCGCAGGGTACAATGTGAGTTTTTTCTTTGCTATTTCCTTGAAGCGGGGGTGAGTTTTATCCACGGGATCAATGAAAATCTCAGCTTCAGCTTGAGTAAATTCCCGAAGTCGAAGAACACCCTGTCTCGGTGAAATCTCGTTTCGATAGGCTTTTCCTATTTGTGTCGCACCAAAGGGAAGTTTTTCACGATAAAATCGCAAAAGCCTTGGAAAATCAACAAACATGCCCTGTGCAGTTTCTGGCCGAAGATATGCTTTGCGTCCTGCTCCAGACCCAATGCTTGTAGTAAACATCAAATTAAAATCATACACTTTATCAAGATTACCCCCACATTCAGGACATCTTGTGTTATGCAGTTTGATCAGCCGTTCAAGTTCATCACTTGATAATCCATCAGCACCACTTACTATATTATTTATCAGGTGATCTGCTCGGAAAACTTCACCACATTTGAGGCATTCTGTTATCGGGTCAGAGAAACCGCTCACATGACCAGATGCTACAAATATGTCTTCAATGCCAATAGTTGGCGATTCTATCTCAAAAAAGCCTTCCTGTACCACAAAAAAATCTCTCCATATATTTTCAACACATCGTTTTAGCATAGCTCCATACGGTCCATAGTCATAAAAACCAGCAGCACCGCCGTATATTTCAAAAGAATTCCATAAAAATCCTCGCCGCTTTGAGAGTTCAATCACTTTATCATATAAATCCATAGATACACAGCACCTCAAGAATAACACCTACTAACACCGAAACCAATTTAACAGTTACGCAAACACAAAAAAATCATGGTTGCCTGGATGTTTGGTTTCAGGTATGTGTTTCGAGCTGATGCAAAAGACCACGAGAGTTCATAAGATTTGAACACAGGAAATTGAACATAATATAGGACAGATACATTACCTGAATATCACCGTCGCGGTTAACTTTTTATAGTAATGTAGCTCATTTATTAATACTTGTGGTGTTGTAATCTCATGGCAGGTTTAAAGATTTCAAAGGATTCTTCAGCAGGGGAGTTAGAGCCTGTTGCAATGGCTGTTCATCAATTAATTGGGCTGCCTGTTGCCATGAGAAGTGTTAATAAAAAAGGCATTCATATTATTAATGGAAAAGTGGTGGATTGTAAACTACCCCTCCCTATCGGAAGGGGCTTTCCATCAGAGGATTGATATCATGCACAGCACAACTCAAAAACTCATCATCTGGACGAAAAAGCCCGTTTACAGGGACTTTAGCTCTGGTAAACTGGGAAAAAAGGTCGGTGAGACCTTGAGAATTTTCCCGCACCAGCGCCGATTGATAAAAGTTATGTCACGAAACTATATAAGCTTTATGGAGGGCGCAATTCCTTCCCGTCCATTCGGACGGGGTCTCCTTGCGCAAGTAAGATGAAAGCTGTTTGTCTGTGTTTCCAGGTGCATCAGCCGTTCAGGGTTAGGTGGTATTGGCCGCGGGAGGGCTACAGCAGGGATGTTGCGTCTGTTGATCTCTATTTTGACCAGGCTTTTAATTACTCTGTTTTTGAGAAGGTGTGCAGGGATTATATCCAGTCCAATAAGGTGGTTGGAGATACGAAGCTTGTCTGTACGTTCAATCTATCAGGCACGTTGTTTGATCAGTGCAGCTGGCATCCACAACTGATCGCTTCGTTTAAAAAACTTAAAGGAGCAGGTGTCGAGTTTGCATCGTCACCTTATTATAATTCGCTCTCTTCTCTTTTTGAAAGAGAAGATGAGTTCGTGCGGCAGGTTGAAATGCACAAAGGTGCTCTTTTAAGAAACCTTGGTGTTACAAGTACTTCTTTTATCAATACTGAGCTTGTGCATAATGCAACCATTGCACGTTGTCTCTTAAAGCTTGGTTTTTCAGCGGTTGTGTCTGAAGGTAGTGACAATCTCGGGGATCAGTGCTGCGGTGTTTTTGATGATGGTAACATTCCTTTTCTGCTGCGGCATCGAAGGTTGAGTGAAGATGTCCAGTTTCGTTTTTCTGATACGAGCTGGTCTGAGTATCCGCTGACTGCAAAGAAATTTGTGCAGTGGATTGATTCAATGAATGGGGACGTGCTGACTCTTTACATGGATTATGCCAGTTTTGGATCGCAAGAGCGCGGAAGTTCTTCGCTTGAGTTTCTTTCTAATCTCTCTGATGAATTCTCTGCCAACGGCACCCAGTTATTAACAGTTGCTGATGCGGTATCCATGTTTGAAGCGTCTTCTTACGAGGGAGATGTGAATTTTTCTCGTTTCAATCTCAAACACTGCCTTTCAAATCATATACAGCATGTGTACTTCAATGAATTAAAACGCCTCAGCAGCATGGATTTTGTGCGGGATGACACTTTTGGGTACTTGCAGCAGGTGGATATTCTGTCCACTATGGCTATAACTAAGCCGCATCCATTTGATTCTGCAGTTAATGTGTTTTCAATTCTTTCAGACTATGCACGACGGAGGGTCTAAACCTTTGCGGTCTGTTTGTTTTTATTTTCAGGTGCATCAGCCTTATCGTCTCAGGTGGTTCTGGCCAGATAACCGCTCTTCTTTTGACCGGTACTTTGATGACCACATCAATAAGACATTACTCCAGAAGGTTTCGTCCAAGTGTTACTGGCCTGCCAATAAACTGATTCTTGAATTAATCGATGAGCATTCTAAGGAGTTTAAGGTGAGCTATTCTGTCACTGGTACTTTGATTAACCAGTTGCAGCGATGGGATAAAGATCTTCTTGAAACATTTGTGCAGATGGCAGATTCTGGCTGTGTTGAGTTCATTGATGAAACATATTATCATTCTCTATCCGGTCTGTTTGAATCAAAAGACGAGTTTAAAGAGCAGATACGCGAGCACAATGCACTGATGCAGGATGAGTTTCATTATGCTCCAAAGGTGTTTCGAAATACCGAGGTATTGTATAATAATTCCATCGCTCACACGGTATCAGGTCTTGGTTACAAGGCGATACTGACTGAAGGCATAGAGCACGCATTAAACAATCGTTCACCAAATTATGTGTATACGGCTGCTGGAACTGACCTCTCTGTATTATTTCGAAACTATCGGTTGAGTGATGATATTGCATATCGTTTCTCGGCACGATGGTGGAGTGAGTATCCGCTTACTGCTGATAAATGGGCTCACTGGGTATCTTCTGCCGAGGGAGACACGTTTAATATCTTTATGGATTATGAGACATTTGGAGAGCATCAATGGGCAGACACTGGAATATTTGAGTTCCTAAGACACCTGCCACAGGAAGTGCTTTCGGCTGGTTTAAGCTTTAACACGCCTTCAGAGGTTGTGTCCCTGTATCCTTCTCGCGGTGATATTGATGTTGGTGATTTTTCTACGATCTCATGGGCAGATATGGAACGCGATACCAGTGCATGGCTTGGAAACGACATGCAGCGAAGGTGTTTTGAGGAGATAAAGTTGCTTGAGCCGTATGTGAAAATGACCAGGGATAATGAGTTGATTAGAATCTGGCGGTATCTGCAAACCTCGGATCACTACTATTACATGTGCACCAAGTGGCTTTCTGATGGTGATGTTCATTCTTATTTCAGTATTCACAATTCACCCTTTGATGCGGCAGTTAATTTTATGGCAGCAGTAATAGATTTCAAGCTCAAGGTTTTCAAGAAACTGCACAAACTGCATACAATGCAAGCAGAACTACACACAACGTGAGCAGAAATAACGAATCTTGATGATGTAGTGATTTGCGGTATATCCAGAAGTTGCCCGGGCACAAGAGTTCAAAGACAACAGAGATATATACGCATGTGAGCAACAGGGATATCGGTAAGATTGAAAGTCCGTTGGATAGTTTACAGATGAGAAGTGGAGAATATGATTGAGAATGGAGAAGTTTGGACAGAGGGATGTATATGCGAAGTGAGTTTGGATATAAGTTGTTATGTGAAATTTCGCCCTTTTTAAAACTTAAATTTTAATACAATTAAATACAGTAAAAGAGAGGATAAAAATGGAACGGATTTTCAGAGAGTACTTAGGATTATTAGACGACTTGAATTTTAGAAAATTTCAAAATGAACTATCTCAAAGCATGTACAACGCTTTAGCCCAAGGGTATATCGCCAGTGAGAATGAACCATCTCTTGTTAACAGATTAGTAGAAACAATTAACGGTTCAAAATTCAAAAAATTTAGATTCTATGCTAATAAAATACATGGAGCGAGATCCTATGTAGAATTCAACTATAGGGATAAACCAACCACAAAAGAGATTGCTGATATGGTGGTTATTAGTATTGCTTCATATAAAAGAGAGAGAGTTTTGCAAAAAATTACATTTATTCAAAATAAAGTAGATCACAACAAAAAATGGATGATAGATAATGAACAACTTTTTCTCTTGAAAAACTTCCCAAAATTCTCTGGGAATAGAGGTATTTTCAAGTCATTCTCAAATGAAGATATAGTGTTTCTTAACCATTCAAAGTGTCTAGGATCTTTTGGTCTTTTTATGAATCCAGGTGAGATGATATTTTTATCGGCCCCATTGCTTTCAGAACTAAAAAAAGATAAAGGAGTCACGATAGAAGATATTAGATTGCCAGAGACTGTAACTAATGCAGGGGCCCGTAATTTTTTCTTTCCATCTATACTTGATCGTCATTTTTACGAAGAATTTTTCCATTATATGTATGGAGGTGCACGAAGATATGCTTTCTTCAATCCATTTATATCAAATGGACATTTCCCATTTTTAAATAATTCTATATTTTCACGAGATATTTATGATTTCACGTTGGATTGGACACAATTCAATATAGGTGAACCCACTTATGCTTTTGGGAATGTAATAAACCCTGCTTTAGATAAATTTAGCAATTTTCTTTTGAGAACAATCGGAATTCAAGAGTATGTTGATTTACCTTTGGAAAATGTAGAGGGCAAATTTAATAATGAATTGGCAGTGCTTGTAATGCACATTGATCTTGCGAAAGAAAAGAAGGGATAAAAATCATGGGCAAAACTTCACATAACACGGTGTGTGCGATTCGCTACGCTCACCAAATTGCCCCTTTCGGGGAACTTCAGATACGCTCGATACGCTATTAAAAATTGACGAGATGATGAGACAAACTATATATCTAATTTCACTACTTCGCTAA
>WNEG01000056.1 GCA_012910725.1 Candidatus Ethanoperedens thermophilum
GTGGTGGAAGTTGTTAATGGTTGCCCAACCCGTTTTACTGATATGTTGTTGTATAACGGCACTACCATCGACCCTCTTGAAGTGTTGACATCCCAATACCTGACATCTCTCAGTGAAATGCTGAACTGCGGTTCAGGAAAGATGCTTGCAAACCTCCGGGAAGTGCCGATGGTTGCAAAGAAACTCGTTGAAGAAAAGCTCGATGAACTTACATCAGCAGGCTTTAGCGGCATTCTCGAAGTAGGCGAGCCAAACACAGATGTCCTTGGTGTCGAGGTGGGCCGTGATCACATTGGCATAGTAGTGGTCGGAGGGACAAATACTGCAGCAGCGGCAATAGAGCAGGGATATAAATTAAAAACACATGCCATGTCACGGTTAATAGAATACAAAGAAATGGTACACATCAATGAAATCTGAATGGCGGATGCGTCTTGGTGTGTTATTCAGTTCTGGCAAGGATAGTACCTATGCTGCGTATCTTATTAAAAAACAGAACTGTGAACTAACATGTCTTATTACGCTTAAAAGCGAAAACCCTTATTCATACATGTTTCACACCCCGAATATTGATATTGTGGATTTACAGGCAGAAGCGATGGAAATACCATTGGTAAAAGGAACTACAAAAGGCGAGGAAGAACTTGAGCTAAAAGACCTCAAAGCAACCATTCAAAAGGCAAAAGAGATGTACACACTTGATGGCATTGTTACTGGTGCGATACACTCTAATTATCAACGAAAACGCATCGAGAAAATCTGCAGAGACCTTGATCTTGCTGTGTTCTCGCCACTCTGGCACATGGATCAGGAAGATGAGATGAGGCGCTTAATCTCTGATGGCTTTAAGTTCATCTTCACAAGCGTTGCAGCATACGGACTTGATGCTTCATGGCTTGGAAAGATAATCACATTTTATGAAGTTGATAAACTTGTAGAGTTGAATAACAAAATCAACATCAATATTGCAGGAGAAGGCGGAGAGTTTGAAAGCCTTGTGCTTGATTGCCCGCTGTTCAGCAAACACCTGACAATCAAAGAATATGAAATAGATGAAATCGACGATTATACAGCAACAATGATTATTAATAGAGCGGAACTAACGTCAAAATAGATGTGCCCATGACAAAGCACTCAAAACTTGATTCTGAATCAAGTTTTATGAATAATGATCCCTGTTTCAATCCATGTTTTGGTGAATGTTTCTCTTTAACAATGATCATTTTGGCATCCCCACATCAGAACTGGATAGTTTCAATCCATGTTTTGGTGAATGTCTCTCTTGAACTATCTGCTGCTATGTTTACCCCCCGCGTTTTCACAGCTGAACATCGTAAAGGGGATGTATTAAAATTCCTTATAGGGATGAATATGAAATTTTAAGGAATTATGAAATAGATTTTATTGTAAAGACTGCTGAAACAATATATCTTGTCGAAACAAAAGCAGATAGAGATTTAGATAAGCCACAGGTAGTAGTAAAATCAAAAGCGGCGCATAGCTGGTGTAAGAGAGCGTCGATGACAGCGAATCCAGACGATATCCAGCAACCGACCATGTGGAAATATCTGATCATCTCGGAAGGGTTGTTCAACTCCAATAGAGGGCAGTCATTCGGGAGTTTAGTTCCACTGTGCCGCATGTTAAGAGATCCGATGATGGTGAAATCCGTCGAAAGTCGGTGACACGAAACGATCTGGTTGGCGCATAAATTTAAATGCAGCGCCGGAATTTGGAAACACGAAAGAAAAGATACCATTAAATACCGATAGGTACACATTGGCATTTATGACTTCTACAGGTGCACAGATAAATATCCGTTTGCCAGCCAGATTACAATCAGCTACCGAACAGTATGTCGATAATTATGGTTACAGGAATATTCAGGAATTTGTTCTTGAGGCGATCCGGGATAAGATATTCAGGTACAATAAATACGATGAAACATTCTCTGATAAAGAGATTGATCTGATTGAAAAGCTACTGGCAGTTTCCATCGAGAAGGGCAAAATAAAAGACCAGAACGATATTGCCATGGCTCTGCAATGAAGTTTGAACTGGTGGCTACAGAAATTTTTATCGAGCAGATCCAAAATCTTGATAAGAAATCCAAAGAGCAGATAAAAAATAAGATAGATATGATTTCGTCAAATCCATTTAGATTTAAAAGGATTCATTCTAAAACTGTGCATAATCTGTTCAGGGTCAGGCTGAACATACGGGGCAATGAAACGCGACTTATCTATGCGGTATTGTCCCCTAACATTATCCTGGTATGCTTACTGAATCGGAAAAACGACTATACTGATCTGGAAAAATACCTGCGAGAATTAAAATAAATTATAATCATGCCTCAAAGGAAAAAGACGGGTGATATCGATGGAAGCTGTTGTGGGGGGTGTGCATCGCGTTCAGTATGGTTTGAGCGGACGCCACAAAAAGTTAAATAGAGTACAGTTCACAAATAGTATTTGCAAACAATCGGGATACGGTTTCTAATAGGAGTTGAAAGAGATGATATTAGATGGAACCAATTGATAAAAAAGGCTTAAGCGAGCGTGACATTTGCACCAAATACATCACTCCCGCGATCCTTCAAGCGGGATGGGATCTGAATATCCAATTCCGGGAAGAAGTTACATACACCAGGGGCCGAGTGATAATAAAAGGACAGCGTTCATCAGGGGGCGAAGCCTGAACAAGCGAATTACATACTTTATTATAAACCTAATATCCCCATCACCGTCATCGGGTAAAAAATAATAATTATAGTGTTGGCGATGGCATGCAACAGGGTCTTGTCTACGCCGAAATGTTGGAGGGTCTATAGCTTAAATGGTGATGCTTTCCTATAACACGATCGCGATGTCACTTCTGGTCAGACAGAGCAGAAGATTATGCCCCATGCTTTTCCTTCACCTGAAAATTTATGGCAGCGGTATTGTGCATGGAAAGGAATAGATGATTCGACCAATAAAATCATCACTCACGAATATAATTCAGGAGCAGGATCACACCGGTCAGGTGATAAAAACTTGGGTGGTAAAAAGTATACACCAAGTGCATCACCGTCTTCTACTTATGAAACAAACCAGCATCAATATACCAACTATTAACAGAAATATACTTGAAAGTTCCGGGATGGGGTAAGCAGGGGCGGTATCGGGCAATGTGATGTAACTGTGTGTGCCGCCTGTTTTTACTCCGATGTCTGTGGTGGCGTTTGTGATATTGACTGCCAGATAATCGTCTGTTGATATGCTAAACGAGTTTGCTGTGATCCGGAAGTCGAAGCTTGTGTTTCCGTCCACGTTTATCGCATCGCTGCCGCTGCCGTGCCTGCCCCATGGTACCGCAGCAGCCTCGATGCATGACCAATATCTCCTCTGCCCTTCAGCTAAAATTGCATTGCATGCATCCGAAAGATGAAGCTTGCATATAGCAATGATGTAAGCATGATAAAGAAGTTTTGAGGATGGGATTGCTCATACGATTTTCCTCCATTTCTCAACTCTGTGCAAAAACACCATTCCAAAAAAGGTGTTATGCTGCACACTCGACGGACCATCAAGATTCTAAAAACATCATGCACGCCACTTTCGTAAGCACCAAAATCTTTTGATATATCCTGTCAACGAAATGTTCCGAGCAATTCACAATTCACCCTCATCTCTCAGGATTTTGGTATACAGGTCATCACTCAACCAGAATCCAGTCCTTCTCAATTTCTTCAACATCTCATCTATACTCGATATGTCGCCTTCATACTTTGCCTTTATCAAGAGTCCTATAGTGCCAGTGACCTTCAATCCATACGTTCTGGCTAACTCTCTCGCCTCATAATCGTCCAGAAGAATCAAATCTGCTGATTCTTGTAGTGCTAACACGATAGCTTCAGACTCTCCTTCATCTAAAACGGTATTAAAGGCTTTTTTGAGATCGATGTTCTTTATATCTACTACGCGGATCCATGCGGCATTCTCAATTCTTTTAGCATCTTCTCTATCTTTACCATCTATCACACATTCTCTATACACCGCTTCAGGAATCGATATCTCCGTAAAGTAACCTTTTAGCAGCTCCAACTTCCCAACTTTTGCCAGATGAATCAGGGGCGATGAATTACAGACTACTTTCGGCAAAGATCAGATCCTCTTCCAATTCTTTTTCTGTATAATGGCGTGATATTTTTCTTCGACCCAATTCCTCTAAAAATTCCCATTTACTAATGCCAGCCAATCTTCTTGCGTTTCCAAGAGAGATAACCTCCCTTTGGTACAGCGCCATAGCCAGATCAAGCTTCAGGGTCCTTTCTAATTCCTTCTTTGGAATTTTTATTGAGGTCAATACAGCTTCAGGCACGATCAATTCCATAATGTACACCACTGTAACAATTGCAATAACCTGTTCATATCTGCTTTGAGATCTGACTTGAATATATATAAATCCTTCTTCTTGTGTTTCAAAGATGTGCCAAAAATCGATACCCGATAAGGGCATAGAGGCAGGGGCAAAAATGGTTATTAATTAGTGGGGGACTAATCCTACTTTGTCACATTACAGACAAATCAACAGCGGGCGGTGGCATGACCTCAAACCGTTTGGAAAACAAAACCAACATCAAGCGCCTGAATGGGTGGTTAATCTGACAAAGTAGTACTAACTGCCAAAATGATCAACACAGGTGCTCGCTATCGAAAAATTCGGGAACTGGGGGTCTTTTCAGTTATCTTTGAAAGTCAAGTTATAATTTTATAAGTAATCTTGCTCATATATAATTTAATTTAGAGAGGCAGTACAGATGAAGGCGATAATTGCAGAAATTATAACCCTGACCGTGCCACTCCACTTTGAAAAGCGGGGCATCCCATTTGCTGCATAGTACTTTTTCCACTTCTTCTAATCTTTTTGCCACTTTAAATCTCATCTTCTCACTCTAAACTTCTTTTCATCTAATACAATTAAACACTTGCCCAACTCTTCCAAGTTTGCCGTTCTAAAAAATTTATCGAGCACCAAATTGACTCGTTCAACGATCGGCAAACGGACTCTTAAAACAATTATTCCGACTTCTTCCCTCCTCGAAAAATAATAAATCCGACCGAAATCGAGGTCCAAAGTTATCACAAATCTGTCTTCCTCAATTGCCAGATTTACAATGGTCTCGTCATCAGACCCTTTTAGATGTTCTGGGACGCCTTCCACATCGTAGCCCAACTCTTTCAAGAACTTGATGGTGCGGTGAGAGATATTCTCATCCACAATGAACTTCATGCTTCGACCTTTAACACTAAAACCTCTTCACCCTTAACGACTCCCGAAGCGTACTCTATCGCTGCTTCTATGTCCGCCCTCTTCAGGTCTGGATAGGCTTCCATTATCCTCCCAAAGTCATATCCAGCAGCTAAGAGCTCTAATATCAGATATACCGGTATTCTCGTTCCTTTTATCACAGGCTTCCCGCATAAGATTTTGGGATTTATTTCGATATGGGGCATTTTGTTTTTTCCTCCCTCTTTAATTTATATTAACGATTTCATGGTATAAAAACTAATCATCCAGCAATTACGAATCTTCAAACTCTATTATCTATAAGTTTTTACGTGCCCATTTAGAACGGTATATGGTGATATAATTTTTCATGGATATGGAAAAGCGTTCGTGATTCTATCAATAGAAAATTAGATTGTGCCCGTTTTATAATTGTGCTCCATAAGCATAATCTTCAAGCTGCACCACTTTTTCCCATAAATATCTGCACTCACATTCGAATTTTTCAAACAGCTCTGTGGCTTGAGTAAGTGAAAAATCGTTTATTAACTGGGCAGCTTCGCGGTTACATTTTGGACAGTTGTATGGACCTCGTCGTGTGCCCGCTGCAACAGGATCAGAAACAATCGTCGTTTGTGGGTTCTCTCTTTTGGCTGTTTTAAGCACTTCTATGATGCTCCACAGATAGGGTGGGCGATACTCTCTGCGATGGTATAATCTTTCAACGAGGGTGCCTTTTTGAATATTACATGGATTAATAGAAATGGTCTGTGCATACTCTGCTGCTGCTTTAGCCGAACTGATAACATCCCTGATTGCATCTCCTTCGCTTAAAAAAGGCGGTTTTAATAAAAGATATGCTTTAACTGTAATATTCTCATTATCTGCAATAATACAGGCTTTTTTAAACTCGTTGAAGCTGAATATTTTGTTTATGCAGAAATTGCGGATTGTATCACTGGCGGTTTCAAGTCCTATTGCAATCTCAAGCGGTTTGTTAAAGTGCACTTTTGCATGCTGCAGGTTTTTTCCATCCTGGTCATTAACAAACACGGGGCGGGTTTCAACAAGGACTTTTTTAACATGCTCGTTTCGTTGAAGGCATTTGAATATGTAATCCTGTACATTATACGGTACTTCTGTTGTGTCAAAAAAACTTCCCGAGGTGAATATCTTCACGATAAAATCCGAATCTGGTGCTTTTGTAAGAGCAAAGTTGAATTGTGCAATTAACTCCTCTTCTGTTGGTGGTACTCTTGCTGCATCATTGATATAGCCACACATGGTGCAGCCCCCGTGCTGTGCAAACCTGCAGCCAATGGTGCGTAGTATAATAGTGAGTGATGGAACTGGTTTACCCATTAACAGGTCTTTACCAGACCAGCATGCAGCAGGCCTGGTGCTGGACATTTCTTTTCTTCTTACCTGTGTGCGAAGCTGTACTAAAGTGAGGTTGATAGTGTCTAACATATAATTTAAACTTATCAACTGAATTATCGTTATTTAACGTTTCGTACGGATTTGTAGTTAATAATTTATATTAAAAGATCGTTTTTCTATCGGTGATATATTGAGAGCTTGCATAATGTGTGGTGGTGAAGGCACAAGACTTCGCCCGCTTACGTTTGAACGACCGAAACCAATGATTCCACTGCTGAATAAACCTTCTATTGTTCATCTGGTGGAAAGTATTGCACGCGAAGGCATTAGCGATATTGTTGTCACTCTTGGATATAAAGGAGGGAATATTGAAGAGGCTATCGGCGATGGACGTGCTTACGGCGTTCACATCGAGTATGTTTATGATAAAAAAAAGTTGAGTACAGCCGGGAGTGTTAAAAACGCAGAGGAATATTTTGGAAACGAATCTTTCATGGTGATCGGCGGCGATCACGTTATGGATTTAAACCTGCGTGAAATGTACCGATTCCACGAACTTGGGAATGCGCCGGTTACCATTGGACTTCTCCCTATAGAATATCCACGAGAATACGGCATTGTGGACATGGGTGTAGATAATAAGATTTGCCGTTTCCTTGAGAAACCAAAGCCCGGAGAGATTTTCAGCAACCTTACAAGTACTGGTATCTATGTGTGCAATCCAGAAATATTTGAGATGATACCTGATGATACGAAATACGATTTTGCAAAAAACCTGTTTCCACGTCTTTTAAATGAGGACAAGCGAATTAATGGGTTTTTAGTGCGCGGGCACTGGACCGACATAGGAAATCCCGGGGCATACCGTGAAGCAGCTAAATGGATGCTTGATAAAATGGGAAGCACCACAATCGTTGGTAATTTCAATATTCAAAATGCCCGTGTCGTTGGGCCATTTGATATTCAGCCCGGTGTATCACTTGGACCAAACTCAGCACTTGTCGGACCAGTTGTAATCGGTGAAGGCACAATCATTGCTAAAAATGTGCTGATTGGGCCCTACACAACCATTGGCAGTGGATGTGTGATCGAGGATGGTGCACGTATCTTTTCAGCCAATATTTTTAATAATGTTCGCATCGGCACAAATACCAATGTTTCTGGTGCAATCATTGATAACAACACTGTTGTAGGTAACAACTGCATTCTCGAGACTGGTACTGTCGTCGGGGCGAGATGTCTTATCAACAATAATGCAACCATTCACTCAGGTGTTTATGTTTGGCCAGAGATTATCATTGAACAGGGTGAACGTGTTAACCGTAATCGTATAAATAAAGCTTACAGCATGGTTACAAACGGCTCATAAAAAGTGATGCTGAAAACCACAAGAGAGTAAAAATCACTTCGTGGAATGACGTTAAGGGTACGTCAGGGGTTTAGTTAGTTCGCAGAGGCCGTTTGGTTTTGTGAGTGGTTTGGATGACTTGATACAAGAGAAGTGTGAACTGGATGGATGTAAGCTGGACGTATTTCTCAAAATGTATTCGTGTATGATCTGGAAACTTTTTATATGGATTCAAAGTTGTTGAGGTTATTTCATGATAGTCCCTCAGGGTTGTATGAACCGGAAGAAAATAAAAACAAATGAGATAAAATAAAAATGGAAATACCAAATCTATCAGAAGAAGAAAAACAGAAATTGTTTACAGAAATGTGGCTTGGCTCGATGATGGGTCCGATGGGATTCATCGGTACTGTCCTAATCTACGATAGTTTATTATATCCCTAAAGATATTCCCTTTTGGTGAATCTATATGGCACGTCCAAGAGGAGAAATCAATGTTGTTTGTCAGAATCCCAGATGTCCTTACTATCTAAAAGTAAAGGGAAGGAACTATCACCGTATAACCACCTTCGGGTTCTTTTCTGAGCAGGATTCTATAGTTTAATACGTTCATACGGTTGCCATGCGTTGTTTATTATATTAAAAATTTCGCCTAACGGCCGCGGCTATGCAAAGTTGGCGACCAACGAGAGCCAATTTTGACGCAGCGAAGCGGAGTCGTGTAGCCGCTGTTGTGCGAAGTATAGATTCAATTAACAACTCTTTTATATATATCTCCATTCATTGATATTATTACCAAACTGTTAATGTCAATGTTGTTTGGGTATGAATAAAAAGCATGTTTAATCTTCATAGGACCAATCTTTTGAGTTCCATTTTTTTCATTAATTATTTTCCGTTGTGAATGACTACTGGTTATATCTCCTTCAGATATTTTCAAAAATAGACATAGTATGTTTTCTATACTAACGAAATAAAGAGATTTATCTTTGGATCTATCAGAATTAACAAAGAATCCATCAAGTTTTCCATTATCATCATAAGAAAAGGAAAATGAAAAGCTATGAATAATTTGATTTATCAAATAACGCCAATCTTTTTCTTCTTTAGTATATTTTTCTAAATTATAATTAGATTCGAATCGATGCCAATTCATGTGGTCAATTAGATTCTTTTTATTTTTATACTTTGATACAGTTACTTTTTGTTTTAAAAAATCTGGAGGAATTTTTTCAGCTTCATTAAGTTTTCTCACAATATATGCACCAATCATCAATGCCTTTTCAATTTTAACACATGACAATTCGGTTATACGTCTCAACTGTCTAAATTTAGCTAGACTTCGGAAACAATCATATAGTTCTTTTTTCCAATAAAAACTTTCATAAATCATTTTAAACTACCTCAAGATTTCGCACAACTCGTTTATATCCGACATTGATGTCGCATATTCTACCCATCTGGAGTTATATGCGAACTTTGTGTCGTACTCTATCAGTCTTTCATCATCCATCATTTTCCCTATATGTATTTCCATATATTAAATCCAACAGACTTTTAATCTTATTCAAAACTGTGCCATCAAGAGTGGCCACTTACTTTTTTTTATTTTTCCTAATGAAGATATCTTTTAGCCTCTTCTTCAGCCAATGTCATCGTTTTATCATTCCCATTTCACCGAGTCGTGTTGGCAGGTATGTATCTGTCACATAGTCGAGTCCTTTTCCTGCAAATGCTTGCTGCTCTGCCTTTTTTCCAAGTTCAATTTGAAGGTTAATCTGGTTTTTCCAGTAGTCAGTATCAAAGCGTGGATCTGTTAGTTCGTTGTGCAGTGCTTTCATATCCTGATCAGTAAGTTTGTCTGTAGATAAGTCATAGTCAATAATATCGCTTGGCTGTACCCCAAGGAATTTTGCTTTTGGTGCTGCCATGAATTCGCTCAAGTGTGCGGTTTTGATTGCCCCGTATGCCACGCTTGCATAAATGCGGTAACTCCATGGATCAGCATCTGTGAACACTGCAACCGGGATGTTAAGCTCTTCGTTCAGTCGTTTGATCAGTCTGCGGGTGCTTCTGGCTGGCTGCCCTTTTAGATGGATGAGCAGTGCGTGATATTTTTCGTCGAAGCCGTTCTCGATTAGTCGATCCTGCATGCCGCCGGTCTCGATTGCGATGATGAGTTGTGCATCATGCTCGAGAAATTCGATATTCTCAACGTTGTATGGTATCTGGTATCCCGCCTCTCCAACATCTTCCTGGCAATGGATGATCCGCTCTCCCCTTTTTGTGGTTTCCCTGATTCGCAGTGGCCCGAATATGGTAGCACCATTTTCTTCTGGCCGCACATGAAAATCTTCCCGCTGAAGTCCGGTTATGATTTCAAGGTCTTCTATGAGCCGATCGCTTTCTGGCTGCTCATTAAATTTAGCTATGTCCCAGTTCTCAGATATGTAGTAAATTTCTCTTAGAGTTGAGCTTTTATTATTAGTCAGGTGGTCATTGATGAGAAGGTCGCAGACGTGTGTTGTTTTCAGGAGCTGGTATGCGCCTTTGGTGGTCTTTGCGCTTCTTATACTCTTACCGCCGCCATAGACCCACACATCATTCTCGCTTATTTCGATGTTGTTCTTTGTACGTGTTGGAAGCTGAAGATGCGGTATACTGCCCTCGTCTATCTGTTCATAGATTATCTGGATTAGCTGTTTTAAGCTTGCTATTGACTGGATGTTTGTAACGATCATTATGGCATCACCACTTCGTATGCAGAGATAAACTAACTCTTGACTCTCACAAGCACTAAGCACTGCACACAACGTGAGCAGAAATAACTGACGGTTAGCCTTTCAAATAACCGGTAACTCTTGATTGCGCAAGCAATCAAGTAACCATCATTATGGCATCACCATGACATTTGTACCTGTAACAAGTTCTTTGTCTATTCCTTCTACAATCACAGGAGGTAATTTTTCAATCGCCTCACCTGGTATCGTCAAATCATAAAGTATTGCCCGCCCCTCCCGTGGTTTTAAATTGATCTTCCATTGATAGTTGTACTCGCCACTCGTCGATATGATTTCAGGCTGCGGGCTTGGATTATATATGGGATGCGGGAAGGACTCATACAGCACGAATTTTTGTTTTGTCTCGGTGTTGTTGCGGATTTGTATAATCACATGCTGCACTTTTTCGCTCTGTTCGACCTGTCTTTTGATATGCACATTTCCCATTATTTTGGCAACAACAGGTGTTATGTCAGGCACAGGAAGTTCAAGTATCTCTGATGTTTTTGCTGCAATGCGCGGCAGTAGCTTATGGATTATCACTTCTTTCTCTCTTCTCTTTGTAAGTGCCTTTTGTTTGCCCAGGTAAGCTAAGAGCTTTCTTGCAAGCTCTTTTAGTGCTAATTCGGTTTCACTTATGATCTCTGGCACATCAGCAATTGCTTCCTTTGATTCCGAGGTGAAGGGTATGTGTGTTGATGCTACGTGTACCAATATGATGATTGGCCCAACTGGCAGGCTTCCTCCCGGTTGGTCGATAGAGTACTGCCTCCACTTGATGTTTTCAATGGCATGAGTGATGGCACAGGCTCCCTGTTGATACAATAACGGCACCCTGTTTGCAAACCGCAGTATGTTTGTACGCTGATCCTTTCTAAGGCTTCCTCCATAAGCAATGCCCGCCTCAACAACAAAAGGATGACCGCTGTGCACTGAAGCTGTGCGCGTGGTAGTAGCGATAAAATCTATGGTGTGTTCTTTTTCAAGTCCTTTATAAATGAGTTGTTCACCGATTGGTGAGAGACAGTCGGTAGATGGCGCCATAATCTTCACGTTTTTAAAAGCATTGATGAGCTTCTTTGCCCCGTTTAGATCGATTAGATGTGGATCAGTTTCCGGATCAAGACCTGCCTTGCTGCAAATTTCTTCTGCAGTGTGTAGACCAATCTTGGAAAGGGAGTGCCGAAGGAAAGCCGCAAGACGCTTTCGCTCTGTGTATCGCAGCATTTTTAACAGTGTTCCAAGTTCGATGCCATTTGGATGCGGCAGCACTTCTTTTGCTGGTGCCGGCAATCTGTCGGTAGCACGCTCGAACAGGATTTCATTTCCATCAGGCTCTATGAAGGTGATGCGTGCATGTGGATTGATGATTGCAGTATCTTTCAGGTATTCGTATACTGATTGTCGCCGTCCTTTGACATAGCTTGCCTCCATTTCAAGTTCAATGCGGATACCCTGTAGTCGGTCCCACTCGATTTCTTCGTCTTTAAGTATTTGCGGTTCATTGGTTTTTGTGTTGATAATAAGTTCAAAATAGTGTGCAGGATAATTTTTTCCAATCTTGGAAATGATACGAACTGGCTTTCCAGAAGTAAGTTGTGAATACAGTACTGCCGCCGATATGCCAATTCCCTGCTGCCCGCGACTCTGTTTTATGGCATAAAAACGTGAGCCGTACAACAATTTTGCAAAAACGTTTGGAATCTGTTCTCGTGTAATACCAGGCCCGTTATCTTCAACGATTGTTGTTATTGTTTCCCTGGTTGTGTTTTCTACAAAAACTATAATATCAGGAAGTATGTCTGCCTCTTCACAAGCATCAAGCGCATTATCCACTGCTTCCTTCACAGTAGTTATCAGGCATCGCGGAGCAGAATCAAAACCAAGTATCTGCCTGTTCTTTTCAAAGAATTCTGCAATGCTAATGGATTGCTGTTTCTTTGCAAGTTGTTCTGCCACAGGTGTTTTCATCAAATATCATTAATATGGAATGGTATATGTTACTTTGGATTCAAGAGCGTTCCAACCGATATGTTTTTGAGATATCATCTCATCTGGTATGGATGGTGATTGAATAGTGAGACACAAAACCATATTGATATTGTTAATCCTCTTTTCATCAGTTTTTGCAATAGGTTGTGTAGATGATGAAGCTGGAAACGTGCATAACGTTAAGATGCCGATTGATACTGCTTCAATAGATGACCTGATCCCTACGAAAGATCTGCCGATTGGAATTACCTATCTTGGGGTGCACGAAGTAACTATTGAGAATGCAACAGAGTCTATCGAAGCCGTGTATAAGAACAGTAACAAAGACGATTTTTATGTGCGTGTTGCTAAAACAGGCAGCAAAGACGCTGCAAAGAAGTTAATTGAAGACTACAAGTCCCGGTACAGTAGCTATCGATATAACCCATTTGAAGAAGTGATGCTGAGTAATCACAGTGCCACGCAGATAAAGGATTATACAATTCAACAGGGTAAAAATGAGTTTACCTACCTGTACATCTGGAATAATGAGAATTATGTGTTTATTGTTTCAAGCAACATATTAAATGACAACTCTCTGACCTTTGAGCTTGCTCAAGCAGTCGGCTACTAAAAGCTGTACAACTTCGTTGTGCAGAACCACACACAACGCGAGCGGAAACAATTCTCGATTGCTGTACAACTTCGTTGTGCAGAACCACACACAACGCGAGCGGAAACAATTCTCGATTGCTGTACAACTTCGTTGTGCAGAACCACACACTTCGTGTGCGGAGATAGCGGGTAACCCCGATTCTCGATTGTGCTAGCAATCGAGTGCAGAACCACACACTTCGTGTGCGGAAACAATTCTCGATTGCTGTACAACTTCGTTGTGCAGAACCACACACTTCGTGTGCGGAGATAGCGGGTAACCCCGATTCTCGATTGTGCTAGCAATCGAGTGCAGAATCACACACTTCGTGTGCGGAGATA
>WNEG01000049.1:0-8080 GCA_012910725.1 Candidatus Ethanoperedens thermophilum
TTGTGCAGAAAATAACTCTTGATTACGCAAGCACTGCACAACTTCGTTGTGCAGAAAATAACTCTTGATTACGCAAGCACTGCACAACTTCGTTGTGCAGAAAATAACTCTTGATTACGCAAGCACTGCACAACTTCGTTGTGCAGAAAATAACTCTTGATTACGCAAGCACTGCACAACTTCGTTGTGCAGAAAATAACTCTTGATTACGCAAGCACTGCACAACTTCGTTGTGCAGAAAATAACTCTTGATTACGAAGTAATCAAGTGCATAAACTAACCGACAACTCTTGATTGCGAAGCAATCAAGTGCAGAAATTATGTATCGAATTTCAAAGAGCAAGGTAAACAAACTGCATACAACGTGTGCAGAGATAACCCTTGATTGTGCAGCAATCAAGAGGTGAAATAGTATGTCTCGAGACGTGTGTACATTCTATGTTGGCAATGATGATGCAACTCTTGCATGGTTTAAGGTCACGCTGATAGATAAACAGGGCTCCCTTTCAAAGATACCTGTTGTTTTTGCAGACAATGGCGTTAACCAGCTCTTTGGCTACTTTGGACTAATCGAGCAGGATGTCAAAGGTAAATACATAACGTTTGTAGAGTTTATAGAGAAGACCAGCGTCAATAAGCTTGTAAACGAATTGAAAAATCTCGACGAGGTTCTGGATGTAACATATCATGTTACAAAGAAAATAATCATACAGACTGCCGAGTTTCCACTTGAAATGTTTAAGTCCAGAGCTATTATTTCACGAAACATCACCTTCTCTGATATAATGGAGGAGATAGAAGATGCAGCGCCCAATGCTAATGCGTTAATATTCCAGTGCGGCTTAAAGGGCGGGATGGATGCTGCCAGATATTTTAAAGAGGTTGCAGGCATAAAAAAACGCGATTTCATTACTCTCTTGAAAGGCATACTATTTTCTGCTGGATGGGGAGTGATAGACATTGATTTTAATTTTGATTCGTGCAAAGGCACTATTTCTGTAAAAGATTCCTTTTTAGCAGAAATAAAGCGTTCAACAGAACAGGTTCAATGCGGATATTTAAGCGGTTATTTTGCAGGTTTTTTCACAGAAATACTTGGTCAAGCCATACACGTGCAGGAAACAAAATGCAAAAGTATGGGTGCTGAAGAATGCGAATTCGCAATCCTGCCTGTTGCAAAAAAGTTTGGAACTTTTATGGAACAAACCACAGAGAACACAGGGGACATGGGACTGTGATAGAAAGTTATAAAAAAACAGATACGGTTTAGCACAACCAGAAGGAAGGAAAAATCATTGGTTATAAAACAGCCAAACTCTATTATAGGAAACCAGCAGCTTCTTGTAACACTCGGGATGAAGGGCGAAATATTTGGTATGTATTATCCTGGGAGGGACTATGCACAACAGGTAACAGAAGCGCTCTTTGGAGTCTACACCAACGGAAGCATTCACTGGTTAAATTCCATCGATTGGCAATCAAAACAATACTATCTGAATGACAGCGGAATACTTAAAACAGAGCTAAATCACTCCAGTGGAATTGGTGTGTCAATAACAGACGTTGTGCCGCCTGGTTACCCGGTACTGATAAGACATCTTAAAATAGATAACAATGAGCTTGAAGGCACCTTTTACACGTATTTTGACTTTAATATGGGCGAGAGAAAAGAAAAAAATTCAGGATTTTATGATGAAGCAGAGGGCATGCTTTCACAATACTGGCAGAACCACTATGTAGGCATAACCACGACTCCCGCGTTTAATGACTGGCAGGTTGGTAAGGCCCTCGGTGCGGCATGGTGGACAAGCGCCAGATGGGGTGTTGAACGTGGAGAACTTCAAAAAAATAAAGAAGACATTGGAAATGTGAATATAGCAGCAGGCTTCCCACTAACAACAAAAGAGATTACACAATACGTAATCTTTGCAAAGAACCGGGAAGAGCTCTACGATTTGAAAGAACAAATAAAAAACATCCCGTTTGAAAGCTTCATCACAAAAACACACGAAGAGTGGGAGAACTGGCTTGCACGCGGAAAAGAAATAGATGTTCCAGGCAGGTTAAACAGCTACTACTATCGAAGCCTCCAGGTGCTGCGCCTTCTCTGCGATGAAAAACTCGGATCAGTAATAGCAGCGCCAGAGTTCGACCATGAATATGAAGAATGCGGAGGCTACGGCTTCTGCTGGAATCGGGACGCAGTTGAGGTGGTACGATCACTTCATAACGCAGGATACACCGGGTACCTGCCGCGATTTATCAGGTGGTGCAAACACACGCAGTTAAAAGATGGCTCATGGTTTCAGCGATACTGGCTCAACGGAAGCCTTGCACCATCGTGGGGAAACCTTGGTTGCTCGACACAAATAGATGAAACTGCATCCACCGTTTACACGATGGCAAAATATGGACAATCACTGCCAGTGGGTGAAAGGCAGCAGTACCTCGATTACTACTGGCAGGCAATCGATCGCGGCTCAACGTATCTTATGAAACGAACACGGGAAGGGCTGCATGATTCATGCACTGACCTGTGGGAAACGTACCACGGCTCATTCACGTATACCAGTGCAGCAATCTACGCGGCACTGATGGAAGTTGCAAAACTCGCGAAGGCACAGTCAAAAGATTCCTTTATGGAATACGAAACGCGTGCAAAATGGATCAAACAAAAAACAATAAAAATGCTCTGGATGCCAGAAACAGGATGCTTTGCTAAAGCCATAATAAACAATGAAATCTATCCTGTAATCGATGCAAGCGTTATCGGTACTTTCACGCCATTCAACATGCTCGACATTACCAATAGCGATGAACGGAAAAAAATAATCCAGATGCTAAATACCATCGAAAAAAGACTCAACTGCACGGTAAACGGCAAAAAGGGCATAAAACGATACGAAAACGACAAATACAGAGGCGGAAATCCATGGACAGTAACAACACTGTGGCTGATAAAAGCACAACTGGGAATAGCTGAATACTACATGGAAAAAGACAAAAAAACGGGGGAGCAATGGTTAAACAACACGCGTCCTTATTTCGATATGGTAATAAACAGCACCACCAACACGAAACTGCTGCCTGAGCAGATCAATAAGCACACAGGTAATCCTGCATGGGCAATACCGCTTGCATGGAGCTCTGCACTATTTATTGAGGCGGTACAGAAGCTAAGCAAAATATTACATAACCATGGGATTGCACAGAACTAAGGTCTGGTAAGTTTTATATGTTTCCATGCGTATGAGATTATTATAATTTTGTTGATGTTGGAATTTGATAAATGACTGTTACTGTGAATCGATACAAATGTGGATATTGTGGTGCTTGTGTGAGCGTATGTCCCAGAGCAGCACTTGAACTAGTCGAAACATGGATTGAGATAAACAATGCCTGTAATGACTGTAACACATGCGTAAATATTTGCCCAATTGGCGCCATTGAGTCGGTAAAAGAATGAAAGACAAGTATGATGTTATTGTTGTTGGTGCTGGTCCAGCAGGTTCTTCCGTTGCAACAACTGCTGCAAAAGCAGGACTTGATGTATTACTCATTGAGAAACGACAGGAAATAGGAGACCCTGTACGTTGTGCAGAGGGTGCTGACAAAGAAGGTATAAAAAGACACATCAAGCCTGACCCGAGATGGATTGCTGCCGAGGTTAAAGGTTCACGCATATTTGCGCCAGACGGAACCAAACTTCAGATATCAGAAGAACTGTTTGGCGCAGAGGTGGGTTATGTGCTTGAGCGGAAGATATTTGATAGGGCCCTTGCCGAACAGGCAGTATCCAGTGGAGCAGAAGTAATCGTTAAAACGCGTGCAACAGGGCTCATCAGGAAAAACAAGCAAATAACCGGGATTCATGCATGTAGCATTGGAGAGCTTGTTGATGTCAAAGCCAGGATCGTTGTAGGTGCAGACGGTGTAGAATCAAAGGTTGGACGGTGGGCAGGCATCGATACCACTCTTGCACCAAAGGACATCGAAACATGTGCACAGTTTCTTGTAAGCGGTATAGAGGTTGATGAGTACTGCCAGTTCTATCTTGGAAACAACATCGCACCAGGCGGATATGCATGGGTGTTTCCAAAAGGCAGAGGGATGGCTAACGTTGGGATCGGGGTACTTGGCTCACGTTCTGATAAAGGCATGCCAGTTAAGCTGTTATCAAAGTTTGTTAAACATCACTTTCCAAAAGGTAAAATAATAGAGATGGTGCTTGGAGCAGTACCAGCAAGCGGCCCGATTGAAAAAACAATTGCAGATGGACTCATGCTTGTGGGTGACTCCGCACGTCAATCAGACCCACTGACTGGTGGAGGCATTCTAAACGCTCTTGATGCTGGCGTCATGGCTGGCACAGTTGTCGCAAGCTGTATCGAAAAAGACGATGTTTCAGAAAAGGCACTGATGGAATATGAAAGACAATGGCGAGAAACTATTGGAAAAAAAATCCGCAAAGCTCTTGTCGTGAAAGAAAAACTTGTCACTCTCACTGATGAACAATTTAACACCCTTGCTCAGTCCATTAAAGGAGAATGCGACAGTACAATGGGTGTTTTTGACATAGTCCTTGCTCTTTTTAGAGCCAACCCTAAGTTATTATGGGAATTTAGAAATTTGATAAAATGAAAAACTATAAGTACAGTAATGTATAAAGGATTGTGACGATGAATAGAACTCGCTACTATCTTATTGTATTATCGATGTGTATTGTTCTCTCTTGTTCCTATAGCGGTCTGGCTTTAGAAAATAAATGCTCTTTTTGTCATGGTAGTGCATTAGAAGAAGTGAAACAGAGCGTTCATGGTGCTGTTCTTGGTGATGGGCAGCGGTGTATTATATGTCATGGTTCCCAGTATGAGCAACGTCATTATGGAAAACATATAGAGGAGATAGAAACTGGATTTGAAATAAATCGTTGTTTCTCCTGTCATGGAAGCGATCTTTATGTTAGACATGGCGAAATCTTCCCACAGCCACAACTCCACCTCAATTCTAAAGGCGATACATCTCAAACAAGTTGTGTTACCTGTCATGTCGAAGAGAAAGATCCACACCTCATTAAACCTGCTAAAATTTATGCTTTGAAAGATTGTGAAGAGTGTCATTCATCCGATTCTATTTTGTTGACGACACCATCCAAATCCTCCCTGAAACACCAGATTATTGGTACTACTTTTACCAACAGTGAACTTACAGAAAGGGGGCAGTACGTTGCTGGTGCTAACAGGATTCCTATTTTAGATAACCTCTGCGTAATCCTCATCATACTTACTATTATTGGTGTTTTCGTCATTCATGGAGGAGTACGATTTATTACTAGAAAACGTAAAGGAGAATAAAACGATGGCAGAAAAGATTTATCTACATCCCGTATTGGAGCGTGTCTGGCACGCCATCCATGCAATATGTATTGTGGTACTTATTATATCAGGTGCTCAGATCCACTGGCCCGGAGCTATTCATCTATTTGGAAGTTTCCAGACCGCAGTGTCTGTCCATAACTGGTTTGGATTATTATTGGTTGCAGATTTTCTCCTATGGCTCATCTACAACTTAGTCTCACGCAGGATTATACATTATATTCCAAATAAAAGAGATATTCCCAATGGATTGATTGTTCAGGCAAAGTTTTATATTTGTGGAATATTCAAACATGATCCACACCCATATCCGCCAACGGTTGATGAGAAGTTTAATCCTTTGCAAAAGATGTCATACCTCATGTTTATGGGTTTGATGATGCCCATTCTTCTTATTAGTGGCATTCTATACTTATATCCTCTTTATTTTGCAGACTTTATTACTTCTATCGGCGGGCTAAAAGTGTTAGCTGTCATTCATTTCATCCTTGCAATTATCTTTGCTGCATTCTTGATTGCCCATCTCTATTTAGCTACGACTGGGCATACGATTCAGGACAATTTCATCTCCATTGTAACAGGATATGCAGACAGTGAAGAAGAAGAAGAGGCTTGAGGTCTCTTACTTACTATTTATAAAATCCCTGATGACGCTTCCTGCAAAGGTAAATAACTGCTTCTTGTTTAGATGGGGGGCTATTTTTCTAAGAAGAAATGACGGATGATCCATATCACCATATTGTTTTACTGCATCCATGATCTTCTGGTCGTCAAAAATATTGATAAACTTATCTAACTGCTGATCACTGAAGCTTCCAAGCGTGTTGTGTATATACATGCCAACCGTAAGCTCTTTTCCAATACACTTTCGCCACATCGTATCATACAGCTTCAGCCCCTTCTTACTTGCATCACCAATGCTTGCCACTTCTCCTGCGATTTTGGCACAGACCGCACCTGTGTAGATTCCACCACCGGATGTTGGTTTTATCTGCCCTGCCGCATCACCAACGATAAGTACAGCATCAGTACAGGTATGCTTCAACGCTCCAACAGGCATTCCACCAACAACCATGCTGGTAAATGAGCCCTGGTACCTTGTTGATACAATCGGGTGTTCTTTTAGCAGTTTTTGGAAATATTGATGTGCTGGTCTGTCAGAGGAATCCACACACAGGCCTATACGGACGATGCCGTCTGTTACGGGCACCACCCATGCAAAAAATCCTGGTGCGACCTTGTTTCCGAGAAATAGTTCTACAAAATCAGCATCTTCTATCTCGTACCGACCCTCGACTTGAATGCCGCTTAGTACTTTTTCAACTCTACCAAGCCCGGACATCCGTGCAATGCCACTTTGAATACCATCTGCACCGATAACCACCTTTGTCTGTATTTCTCGCAGAGTGCCATTCTGCCGCACAGTTAACACTGCCCCGTTCTTGTTATTTCTAAGTACTGTCGCTTTCGTTCGCAAAATAAGATCTGCACCTTCATCAAGTGCCTTTGCTACCAGTGTACGGTCGAAGATTTTTCTGTCGATGACGTATGCTTTTGTTTTACCGCCGTCAACTTTTATGCAGTGGCAGCCCGGTGAGTAGATTCTTGCACCCCTGATATTACGGTACACAAAGGAACTGCTTGGTTTTAAATCGCATTCATCCAGTGCTTTTGTGCTGATAAGACCTGTGCATTGGACTGGTGAACCGATATAGGGGTGCTCTTCTATTATTAACGTATTAGCGCCGTGTTTTGCACTATATCGTGCAGCAATTGCTCCAACCGGTCCTGCACCAACTACCACAACATCGTATTTCATAGACTTATAATCATGTGGCCTGATTGACTGTATTTAAGGAAGAGTTCTGCTACTTCATGCGCTTCAATGATCTTAACACCCTGTATTAACTCAGGCTCTTCCACCCCAATGATATCTGAGCCAAGACGACAGCATCGAAACACGACCCCAAGATTCAAGCATTCTTCCATTTTTTCGTCATACTTTGGCAGACCATTTATCTTTCCGGCTTTTCCAAGTAATACCCCCATTGGCCCCCACAATACCACTATCACATCAAGTCCTTTTTTACGATAGTACTTAGCAAATCGAAGTGTTTCGAGTGGACTTGTGCTCTCATAAACCATGTTTTTCAAAAGCAAAAGCACTTTTTTTATTTCAGTATTATGCGTATCATCTGTCATCGTTTCTATATTGCATATCTATTATGCTTTTATATAAGTTGTTCTGCTATCTCTTCTGAAATGATATGATCGCAGTACTTGCAGCGAAGAATAACCGGTTTTTTGGTGACCGTGAAACTGGATGCTACCGGCTCATCACTGTTGGTGATGCAATCAGGATTGTTACATCTTACAATCCCTATAATCTCTTCTGGAAGTTCAACGTTGTATTTTGATACGACGTCATAGTTTCTAATAATGTTAATGGTGGCATCTGGTGAAATTAGCGATATTTTATCAACCTGTTTAGAATCAAGTTCTCTCCCCTCTATCTTTACAATGTCTTTTAATCCCATCTGCTTGCTTGCTACGTTCATAGCAATGCTCACAACAGAACCCGTGCTCCTTGCTATGCCAATTATGCGCATTACGTTTAAAGCTTGTCCTGCATTGATATGGTCAATCACAGTGCCATGTTCGATTGGTCGCACCAGGAGTTCTTTTTTAACACTCATAGCTTCGCT
>WNEG01000049.1:8100-10909 GCA_012910725.1 Candidatus Ethanoperedens thermophilum
GCTTTACAAATGTCCTCTGCACAGGGTCTTTGGCCTCCTGCGTTGTAGTGACCAGAACCCTGGAGACTTTTTGATATTTCGAAGTAAGGTCTTGGAAAACCACAGAGACCACAGAGACCACAGAGGGACACAGAGATGGTAAAAGGGAAAAATAACAACTCTCTGTGATCTTCTGTGGTTTAATCTTCCTTACCATGACCTGATCCTCCGGAAGAGTGAAAATGTGCTTGCAACGCGGATTACCAGAGAACTTCTGCACACCGGGTTTGTGAGGTGTACAGCTTTACAAATATCCTCTGCACACCGGGTTTGTGAGGTGTACAGCTTTACAAATATCCTCTGCACACCGAGCTTGCGAGGTGTGCAGACACTCATATCTTCATCCCCAACAGCTTTACAAGGACTGCCATGCGCGTGGGCACCCCATAAAAAGATTGCTTAAAATAACATGCGTGTGACGTTGCATCTACACTTGCATCAATTTCATTGACCCTTGGAAGTGGATGCATGATAATAAGGTTCTCTCGCGCATTTGAGAGCATTTCACTTCCAAGTCTATAGCTTCCCGCCACTGTAAGATACTCGCCTTGTTCAGCGAAACGCTCCTTTTGAATGCGGGTCATATATAACACATCGATTTTTCCAAGAACGTCTTCAATACTATTAGTCTCCCTAATAGTTATGCCACGATGCACAAGGTCGGATTTTATATGCTGCGGCATCTGTAATTGGGGTGGTGAGACAAGGTAGATGTTTACACCATATAATGAAAGGGCATAGGCAAACGAATGGACTGTACGTCCATACCGCAGGTCACCAACAAGTGCAATATCTATTTCTTCAAGTTTACTCTCCCGTTTAATCGTGTACAGGTCAAGAAGGGTTTGGGTAGGATGATGCCCGCCCCCGTCACCAGCATTGATCACTGGCACCGATGAATAGTCTGATGCCATTCTTGCAGCACCTTCTTTAGGATGCCTGAGCACAATCGCATCAGCATACTCACTGACGACCCGAATAGTATCAGCAAGAGTTTCACCTTTCGACACGGAACTTGCTTCAACCATGCCAAAATCAATAGAACTTCCTCCAAGCCGTTTGATTGCAGCGTCAAATGATAGACGCGTGCGGGTACTTGGCTCATAGAAAAGCAAGGCAAGAAGTTTATCTTCCAGCATCCTGCACGGTTTGCCGCGCGCGAAAGGCTCGAGTCTTTCTGCAAGCTCAAGTACGTCGTCAATCATTTCTCTTGTGAAATCTTTCATTGAGATGACATGATCCAGTGAATAAGACATCTACAGGTATATTACACATCAATGCTTAAATTTATTGCGAAGCACAGACATATACTTCTTTCGTGATCGTAAATGAACTTTGAAAATCTTTTAGATAAACTGGAGTTTATCAAAAAAAAAGAAGTGTGTGAGCTTGCACCGCGGGATACAAAGGAACTACTTGAAATAATCCATTCAGCAAAACCAAAAGATGAATGGGCAGAGCGCATGGTACTTGGATACCTGACAACCATCTGTGCTGAATATATGCATCCTGATCCACTGATAATAGAAGGGAAACTGGATTTTATAGGTACTGAACTTGAAAAAGGACACATAATAGTTCGAGGTAATGCTGGCAGTGGTGCTGGAACAGCGATGCGGGGCGGCAAGATAACGATAGAGGGAAACGCAGGTGAGAACACATGCAAATCCATGCTTGGCGGAGAACTTGAAGCTGAAACAATCGAATCACTTGCAAATACTCTACATGGAGTCGTAAAGGCAAAAAAAATAAATAAAATAGAGAAAAAACAGGGTGCAGACATCTATATAAATGGCAAGAAATACAAAAAAGGATTCTTCGCATGCTTTCACTAAATATATTGCAGCTGGTAGGAGATATAACTTAATTAATCATTAAGAACAAAAAGAAAGTTTTAAATTGAATGAGTAGGAGTTGGCATTCCTATCGTAACTTCTTTATATAGAATACAAGGCTATTATTATATGTAGGCAACTATGCAGTATTGTACTGTAAAACTATAACAACTATTGGAGATGTGTGTAATATGCATAAGGAAGAATTAATCCATCTGCATACGCTGATGGTGCAATTAAAAAGGTATTTTGAGGAAGGCAGATGTAACAAAGCTTTTCCAGGCTACGAGTCACTTCAAATAAGTCCGGTTCACGTCCATCGAAGCAAAGCCGAACACAAGCATGCCATTTTTGTGCTTGGAAATGAACTTGCAAGAGCAATGGAGGAAGATGAATTCTCTGGATTTGGAAGAACTTCTGTAAGAATGCAGGAACTTGCAAACCACTGTATACCACCAATGTTAAAAGTGTAATTCAGTGAATCCATCTTTTTTATTTTATCAGAACTCTTTATCTGATCCCGCAACACGCTGAATACGTCCAGTACCATCAATATCATCGATTACCCCTGCAACAGAGTCTGGAACAAGATGCCTCCACTCTTTACCAGCAAGCATCAACTCTCGAATCATGCTGCCTGAATACATCACTCTATTGAAAAGAGGCGTTTTAACAACCTGTACATCAGAATCGCGAAATAACTCTATCACCAGGGAATTGTTGGAATAGACTACATCAAATGGTGGTACCATCGAGGTCACACGAGATACCCATAAGTTGTTGCAGTGAACATCTTCAACTGGGATAATATAGGATTTAATATCAAATTCTTCTACAGCTTTTGAAACCATTAGCACCCGTTCACCGGCTGTGAAAGGATTGTTCGGGTGATAGCTTTCCTGCGCGCTGCCAATTCCGATAATTACCTCATCGAT
>WNEG01000025.1 GCA_012910725.1 Candidatus Ethanoperedens thermophilum
ACATCCGAATCCACTGGCGTTTACCCGGATTTGCTGAACCGTTTCAGACTTGCAGAATCCAAATATAACAGCGGCATATTCGATTTTAAGGCGGACGCGGTAACACTCCGGTTGAATATTGATGACAAGGTATTAAAAACGATTATAGAGAGCCTGTATTATCCATTATCGCCGTATGAGTTCTCAGTTCTCGGTGTTGAGATCCTTGGGGATGTGTACGAGCAGTTTTTGGGTAAGGTCATCAGGTTAACCGCCGGGCACCAGGCAAAGGTGGAGACGAAGCCAGAGGTCAAGAAGGCGGGCGGCGTGTATTACACTCCCAAGTACATCGTTGATTATATTGTCAGGAACACGGTTGGTAAGCTTGCTGCGGGAAAGACGCCGGGAGAGATTGCGGAAATTAAGATACTCGACCCTGCATGTGGTTCAGGAAGTTTTCTTATCGGTGCGTACACGTATCTTTTGAAGTATCACCTGGACTGGTACGTAGAAAACAAGCCGAAGAAGTACAAGGAGGCGGTTTTCCAGGTCAGGGAGAACGAATGGTATTTGACAACGAATGAGAAGAAGCGGATTCTTTTGAATAATATTTTTGGCGTTGATATTGACTCGCAGGCGGTGGAAGTAACGAAGCTGAGCTTGCAGTTGAAGGTGCTTGAGAACGAGAGCAGGGAGAGCGTAGACCAGCAGGTGAAGCTGGGGATGGAGGGCATACTTCCAAATCTCGGGGGTAATATCAAGTGCGGGAATTCGCTTATCGGACCGGATTTTTATGATGCGGGGCAGATGAGACTTTTTGATGAGGCTGAGATGCGGCGGGTCAATGTGTTTGATTGGCGGGATGAAGTGAAGGGGTTTGGTGAAATCTTAAAGAAAGGTGGGTTTGATTGCGTGATCGGGAATCCACCGTATCTCAACTTGACCGTGAACACCTGCTCTACTGATGTGCTTTCTTACTATGGCAAGAGATACAAATCTTTCATATCTGCACAATCGAAGAATTTATTTGCGATATTCATCGAAAGATCGCTTCAGCTTAGGTCTTCCAATGCATATCATTCGTTTATCGTTCCTGAAGGTCTGGCAAGAACAAGAAGCTATGCCACTACAAGGAAGCTAATGACCGAACATGCTGCACTTCAATCCATTCTTCTATTTGACTCACAAGTTTTTGGAAATGCTGTTATAGGCAACCTAATCTTTGTTTTGACTGCGGAGCATCAAGTAGAATCTTATAAAGTTCAACGTATGCACAGTAACCTCTCGATTGAGGATATCTGCATAATTCCCCATGATCCGGTTAAACAGACCGAAGATAATATGTGGAAGACAACTCCCGAATCGGCAGCCTCATCATTGGTAGCAAATATTCAGAGTTCTTACCCAATGGCGGACAAAATGTACAAATTTTATAAGGGGATGGTCGTCAAGAATAGGAAAAATCACTTGCGAGCAGAGTTACGAGAAGGAGATTTGCCATTTATTCTTGGGAGTAATTTGGATAGATACAGATTACAATACAAATTTTACACCACCTATAATGAGTTGACAATCGTTGGGGGAACAAAGGTGTTGGTTAAACACATGGAATGCCCCAGACTCCTCGTAAGAAGAACTGGTGATTATCTCTGTGCTACATTCTCCGATGAACCACAACTTGTAGAAAGCACTTTGTACATAGTGGCTGGAGCAAATAGGGACTCCCTTCTGTACCTCTTGGGCGTACTAAATTCGAAGCTGTTTACATTCATTGTTCGGCAGAAAATGATTACGAACAAGCAAGCATTTCCACAAATACTAATGACCGACTTGAAACAGCTCCCAATCCGCACCATTGACTTTTCAAACCCAGACGAAAAAGCGCAGCACGACAAACTCGTTTCTCTGGTGGATAACATGCTCGAACTCCAAAAGAAATACCACGAGGCAAGAATGGATCGTGACAAGGAGCTTTACGAACGGCAGATAAAACTTGTTGATGCGCAGATTGACGGGCTGGTTTATGATTTGTATGGGCTGACTGAGGGGGAGATTGCCATTGTGGAGGAGAGTGTGGAAAAATGAGTGAACTACTCAAATTATTATTAGGAGCGGTTTTTTCCGTGCTCGCAACTCTGTTTTTAGCTTTGCTCAAACCTCTTTGGAGACACAAAAGACACCGGAACTATATTTTATTTTCGGTCTTTCTGCTCTGCATAATTTTAACGCTCTATTTCTCAGGTTTCTTCGCGGGATGGATAGCGTCTATTCTCCTTGCTTTATTGGCGATTTATATTTTTGTCGCATACCACGCCGCGACAAGACCGATCTTTCTTGAAACTTCAGTGCTTTCCAATCTCGCAGCTCTCGTCAGGGAAGGCAGATATACAGAAATTGATAAACGATTCCCCAAAAGACCTTTTTATATCAGAAGTATACCAGGCAGAATAGAATGGAATTTACTTTGGGCAAGAAAGCTCATGGTGCAAGAGCAACCGAGATTGCGGGATGCCTACGAAATGTATTCGGAACTTTTGAGCTTTCCCTTGTTTGAAAAAGAAGAAAATAAAATCAGATTGAATCAGGTGCTTGCGCTCTTCCTGCTCGGAGATACAAATAAAGCGAAATCTATTTTTGAGCGGACGAAGCAAAAAATTGATCAAGATAAATACTATGAAATTCTTTATTTGCAGTCTTTATTTGATGAAAGAGCAGGCGAATTTGAAAAAGCGAGGCAGAGCTTATTGTCAGCCGTGGGTGAACACGACAATGTCAAAGATATGCAATTGGCAAAAATTTATAATAATCTTGGGCGTATGGAAGGAATGCTCGGAAATACTACCAACACTCTTCACTACTACCGCAAATCAGCGGAACTTGCACTCCACTTAAAAGAAAAATTCCTCGTACATATTGCTTACCCAAACCTCATAGACACTTATCTACTTAATGGTGATAACAAAAATGCTGCTTCATTTTTGGACGAATATTCCAATCTTATCGACAAGAATAATATCGATGATCTGCTTAGATTCCACAACTATAAACTTGAATATGCAAGACAGATAAAAAATAAAATACTCCTTTTAGATACATTGACCCAGGGAAGAATTGAAATTTTGCCGAAGATTCCTGCCCAAGAACAGCTTGTGTTTGAAATTGGCGAGCTCAGGATTAGATGGAACACTCCATACGGATGGGATGAAAAACTGTTTTGGGTGAGACATTCTCTGCCGGAATATCTCAAATTAGAATTTCCTAGTCGTTACTTTGAGCTTAAAGAAGTATTTAATATTTTGCGCGATCTTGCAAAAACGAACAATTTAGGACCGTTTGCAGACCTATTTTCACAACTGTCAGATTTCATGAGGCGGTCCAAAAAAGACATAGACCAGTATGTTCTTGAGTTGCCGGATTATTGCGTTGATGAACGTTGTTCTTGGGAAAAAGAAAAAGCATTTTTGCGTAAAGTTCAGAAAGCAGATGAACCACCAATAGATCTGATAGACTTTTATGAAGGCATGTTTGAACATTTGCGTAATATCAAGGACATACAACTTCAACATGGGAATCCACTACCAGCCATTGAACCAGATTTGAATATTGCAGACGAATGTATGGGGGTAGCTCAACAAATTCGGGATATAGCCGTCATAAATTACTTACGAAAGAATATGCAGAAGCACTTGGACAACGCTTGCAGAGATTTAGAAAAATTCCGTCAACACCCGACCTCAAACGAATATACTGTGCGTATCGCCAGATATGCCCTTTTCATGGGCAACAAAGAACGAGCCAGAAAATATTTCGATGATTTTGTTCGATCAAAAATCAGCATTTATCATTATGCAGCTTGGATACAGAGGTATTATAAGGAGTTGGATAGCGAGTTCCTGGGGTGTAATACTTAATAAAAATCTACGAGAGATATTATATGGGGTTCATATAACAAAAAAAATGGGGGACGCTTCCCCTATTTTAAAAAATTCAAAATCATTTAAAAGAACATCTGAAAAAAATAGGTAATTCCTGATCCCCGATATAAAAGGCAAACGATGCTCGAACGGCAGAAGAAATGCCACAATGCGAGAATGGAGATAACATGACCACAACCTGCTCTGCGCCCGGAAAGATATACCTCTTCGGCAAACACGCGGTAACCTATAGTATACGAGCAATCGCATCCACAATCAACCACCTGCACCACCGCGGCAGTCGCAGAAGCGAACCGGACAGATTAGGTGAAAAACAATGGAAACCGTAACGATGGAAACAAAAACGTCAGCCCAACACATCATATCCGACCCCGCCATCTGCCACGGCGAGCCAACATTTCGCGGCACACGCATTATGGTCGCGGATGTACTGGAACAGGTTGAGAGCGGCATGGCTTATGAGACAATCATCGAAGAGTGGCGTTACGAGATTGACAGAGATGCAATTGCCAAAAGCCGGTCTGCGTGGCTCACGCCCCTCGGTGGCGTTGGCAAAGCCCGAAGGTCAAAAAGTGGAATTTAAACCACTGTGACGTAAAGGTAAACTATTTAGGAAATAATGATAGAGAGGTAAATCATGCCCATCTCAAAAAGACTCTCACAATTACTCGATAATATGGCACCTCCGGAACGTGTGGAAGTCGAGACCTTCGCGGCTTTCGTGGTAGCGCGGCGGAGTTTGCGGAATCTCTCGGTTCTGACTGACGAGATTTCCACCCAAGAACTTATGCGGCTCGTCATGGACTCCGGGAGTTTCGACTGGCTGGATGCCAGTTGCGAAGATGTTTATTCCAGTGAGGATGGTGAGGCAGTCAAATGGCTCAGCGAATCGTAAGGCGAGGTAGCACAGTTCTCGTCCGCTACCCGTTTACAGACCTGTGCAACACAAAAGTCCGTCCAGCGGTGGTGCTTACGCCTGACCACCTGATGCGCAGACTGGATGACGTTCTCTGTCTTTTTGTCTCATCTTCGATTCCCGCAGAATTACTCCCGACTGATTTCACCCTTGAACCGGGGCATTCTTCCTTTCCGGGGGCGGGTTTGAAATATCGCTCGGTATTCCGGACGCACAAGTTGGCGTTACTCGATAAGTCGCCAGTACTCGCGTGTTTTGGAGGAACTGGATCGAGATATAATGAATGAAATAGAAGAGCGATTGCGGATCGATCGATAAAACCGCAACACACAGAATCAGGTGAAAGCCAATGAAAACCATAACAACAGAAGCAAAACTAACGCCCAAACTGCTTGAGGAACTGGAGAACATCATCCAGGAGGGATGGTACACCGACAGGAGCGAGGCAATCCGGGATGCCGTGCGAAAGCTCATAATGGAAAGAAGACTCTCGAAAGAGGAGCGAAACATCATAAAGGATGTTGAATGGGGACTGCATGGTTAAAGCAGTCTCAAACTCCGGTCCGATCATACACCTCTCAGAGGTCAACTGTTTTGATGCGCTACAGATAGCAGACGTGGTACTCCCATCTGCTGTGTACCACGAGGTGACCCGCTATGATAAACCCGGGTCAAAGGAACTGCAAAACTCACACATACCAGTTATCCAGCTTAACGAAGAAGAGATGGTCTTTGCCAAGCGATTGTGTGGTGCGTATGGGATTGATGTCGGGGAAGCTGAAGCGATTGCACTTTGCCTTTCCAGAAAGTATCAGCTATTCTTCACCGATGACTCCGATGCAAGAGACGTTGGCGAACTCTATGATATCGAAGTCCATGGTACGGCAGGCATAGTTGCAAGAGCGCAATCGTTGGGATTGTTGAGTTACGAGGAAACGAAACATGCCATACATGATCTGCACGAAAGAAGTAGTCTGTACATGACAGAGAGGGTTTATCGGATTGTGATGGACATGATCGAAAAGGAACGGTGAAGATGTGCCGGCTGCGAAAAGGGCACGAGGGTTGCTGTGGATGCGAAGGAGGGTGGTGAGGGGAGATGAGTGTGGTGGAGGGTTGTGAGAATATGATACATTTCAGATTGGTAGGGATTAAATTAGGGGAAGGATTGAAACACGACACCACGATTAATGAAATTGGTAGAATGGCGAGAGCGATTTTTAATTTTCCCGTTTCTCCACACCCCCTTGGAAGTATCACCTCTACTCGTTCTCAATTGATTTATGATTGGGTAATGACTCTTGCCGAACAACCTGTGGATGAAGAAAGCAAATTACAGTTGCTTCAAGACTTTATACATGCTTTAACTCCAGTGGATAGTCCTTTAAGGAACTTAATAAAAGAGACTGTCAATCCATCCGAACTTGATTTTTGGAGCATGGTTCACGAGAGCGTCGTCAAAGTAGCTAAGGATAAATTTGAAGACGGATATCATGCTGATGCAGTAGAATCGTCTTTTAAGGAAATTAATGCACGCGTCAAGGAAGTATTAAGAAATAAAACAGGAAAAGAGTTAGATGGCGCCAGTCTAATGACTAACGCATTTTCAGAAAAGAGTCCTGTTATCGTTTTAGCTGATTTATCCACTGAAACAGGGCGGAATATTCAAAAGGGATTCATGCAAATTTTTGCGGGGGCGATGACCGGAATCAGAAATCCCCATGCACATGAGAATATTCCTATCAGTAGAGAAAGAGCGACACATTTTATTTTTCTGGCGAGTCTTTTGATGCATAAGTTGGATTGCACAGGATTGATTGAACAAGGTATTTTTGATGATGAATCGCAACTATCTGATTTACTTTCTTTTCTTTCGTCCCAAGTTTTTCCATATGAAACTTTTGATGGGATGTTTAAGGAATTGGCTGAAAGAGGTAACTCTGATCAGCAATACCAAGCAGTCTTTGACTCAGGACTAGTTGAATACCATGACAAAATGATGAACTATAGCGATCATGGGGAGCCCGATCTCCATCACACCAAACCCCCCAACCCCATCCCACATTCATCCTCGATCAAAATAGAATATATCCAGTAAACATTCTTTGCTCATTCCTTCTCGACAGACGGGTAAGAACTGTTGATGCGTAGATTGACCGGCTGGTTTATGAGTTGTACGGGCTGACGGAGAAGTTCAGAATCTTTCGTCACACTTTTTAACCTCAATTCTGCTTCTTCTTCTCCTTAGCCGCCCTTGCCTCTACCTGCTCGGCAAACACATTCAGGAGGTTCATTAATTTCTCGTACTGTGCGGTCTCGATGTGTGAATACCTGATAGGCTTCCTGTAAGCTTTTGTCTCCTTCTTCAACTGGTTATAGAGATCCTTGGATCGGTTTGTCAGAACCTCGTCTGTGGTTCCTTCAATTAACATCACTCCACCAGAACCACACTCGTAAGCATGGTTTACAATATCTGCATCCAGCATGTGTATGGACGGCACCTGGATAAACCTTATAAGTGGGGAATACGGCGAGCGATCCATACCTGCAAGATCGGCGGCTGCGTACGCTTCGGGATCGATATACACGATCACACCCATACCCACACTAAGAATTCCTTCTGCCTGTGCTTTTAACTGTTCTCGTCGGTAGTTTGCAATCTCGATCGCTTTTTGCGGGCATGAAGCAACACAGATACCGCATAGATTGCACGACAGCGGATCAAGTACAGGCTTTCCGTCTGCAATGGTTAGTGCATCGTACGGGCATTCCTTCACACAAATACCACAGCAGTCACACGTATCAAGGACCACTGGCTTTTCCGGGGAGATTGAAATAATCCCCTTTCCAAGAAAACTTGAAATCTTGTGAGCGGCACCGATCCCCTCCGTGACCGAATCATGAATGTCCTTTGGTCCAATTGCACATCCCGCCACAAACACGCCCTGGTTTAGTGTGTTTACAGGGTCGATTTTGACGTGTTTCTCTTCGATAAAACCATCAGTACCAACCGCTACATGCAACTGATCTGCAAGCTCTTGCGATCCTTTTGAAGGGGTGAGTGACGGGCAAAGCACAATCATATCAAATTCGTCACGTCCAATTTCTCCCAGAAACGTATCTTCGTAGCGGGCCTGTAATTTACCATCGTCGAGTGGAGTGATATCAGCCACCCGCCCACGAACAAAGTTTACTCCGAGTTCCTGTGTGTGGTGATAGAACTCTTCCATGCGTCTTCCTGCTGCTCTCATATCGATATAGAAGAGGGTAACATCTGCACCCGGGTTCATCTTGAGCACCAATTGTGCCTGCTTCTGCGAATATAAACAGCATACCTTTGAACAGTACTTGTTCCCGCGGTTAAAGTCGCGAGATCCGACACAGAGCACGAAAGCAACCTTTTGCGGCATCGTTCCATCCGACTTCTGTAGACGCATACCTGTCTTGCTTTTTGCAGAGAGCATGTCCTCAAACTCTATTGCTGTTATTACGTCGGGATGCCAGTAATTGTACTCCTCGATGATGGACGGGTCGATCGACTCAAATCCTGTTGTGATGGCGATGGCTCCAACGTTTGTCTTTATCTCCTCTATCGTATCATCGAGCTTGATTGCACCGGGATTACAGACTTTTACGCAAGCACCACACTCATTGCATTTATTCTTGTCAATGATATATGCCTGCGGAATGGCCTGTGCAAATGGGAGGGAGATTGCATCCTTTGAGCACTTCTCTTTACACCTGCCGCATGATGTGCAGGCGTCTATATCCACGTATCGCGGCATTCGGCGAAGGGTTACCTCAAAATCTCCAACATTCCCCTCGACCGATGCAACCTCTGTCTGGGTGTAGAGAGTGATATTTGGATGGTTGAAAACAGCTACCATCTTTGGGGTGAGGATGCACTGCGAGCAGTCAAGAGTGGGAAAAGTCTTTGAAAGACCAATCATGTGTCCACCGATATACGATTCCCTTTCGATGAGAATAACATCACGTTCGTCAGCCAGTTCAAGTGCTGTGGTAATTCCAGTGATTCCTCCCCCCACAATCAGTGCACGATTTTGCAGATGCTTTGTAAGAGGTTTTAGAGATTCAAGCCTCTGCATTCGCAAGACTGCACCAATTATTAAACCTGTTGCCTTTCTTGTAGCTTCTTCCTTATCCTCATGCACCCATGAACACTGCTCGCGTATGTTTACGATTTCAAGAAGTATCGGATTAATGCCAGCCTTCTGTGCCATCGCACGAAACGTCTCAAGATGGAGTTTTGGAGAACATGACCCAATCACCACGCGATCAATCTTTCCTGCTTTGATGTCGTTTTCAATCTGGCCCTGCCCGGCGCTGCTGCATAAGTAATCCTGAATGTTTGTAAGTGTTACGTCGTCCATCCCGGAGATTTTATCTGCGACCTCTTCGACGTTAACAACATCGCTAATGTTACCTCCGCATCTACATAAATATACACCAATATTTTTATTGCTCATGTTTTTTTACCTTACCTATTCAAGCTTTTATAAACGGTAAGCTATTTAAGTTTTTCAATGAAAAGGATGAGAGAACCCGGCAAAGAACAGATACAGCAAGCGAAAGACTATCTGGATGTCGTGGCTCTTTTTTAACGTATAGGAAAGTATAAACGCACTCGATTGCTTTGCGCAACTCGACTACTTCGTAATCAAGAATCAAGAGTTAACGGTTATTTTTCTGCGCTCGGTTGCTTTGCAATCGAGAATTGGGAGTTGTTTCCACACATAGAGTGTGTGGTTCTGCACAACGAAGTTGTGCAGTTTCTTAAATCCGCGTTCATACTCTTTTATCACTTCTTCTGGAGCTGGTCGGGGAATAAATTCATCGTCCTCCCTATCTCTCACGACAGATTCAATATACCCTTCAATCGCCTCCCGCAGGTTCTTCTTCGCACCTTCTAATGTATCCGACTCGGTGGCAATGTCCAATTCGAGACAGAGTGCACAATACACGTCTTCCTCTTTTTCTATAATCCCGTGAAATGTGTATTCCTTCATTGCGATACCTCCTCTATTTTTTATACAGTGTCACTGTTATATTATATTATATTTTCTCTTTTTCGTATAAAACTTTTCTTAAAAAGAAAAGCTTTGCCATTATTTCGCTTGACTTTTCCGCTGCATTCAAATCAAAATCCAAAATCCTGATCTGCAACCTTACGTCCGTGTTCATTCGTGCAATACGTCCGTGTTCATTCATGCAATGCTTGGCGGGCTCAATGCACCAAAAACTATAACTGGTTTCATCAACGATTGTACAATTATGTCGGCGCAATTGATTCAGGACGTGGATGAAATTATTTATCGTACGTTTCGAGACCGATGCGGTGATTTAAATATCGATCTTGGCAAAGCAGTAACTGATGCGCTCGATATGTGGTTGGAGCAATCTGACTACGACGAGGCGTTTATAGTACGGCAGCGAAAAATTCTTCAGGAAGAAGAATTCGTGAGTCTCGATGAAATATGAGATTCTGATATCAGAGAGCGCTCGTAAACAACTTAATTATCTACAGGAGTGGGAACGTCAGCGGATCCAATCCAATCTCAAAGGGTTAGAGACATATCCAAGAAGAAGACGTGCGAGAGCGGATATAAAGAAGTTGCACGACGTTAATCCTGAATTGTACCGACTGCGAGTCGGAAGCTTCAGAATCATTTATGCGATTGTTGGGGATGAAGTCCGCGTTACCGAGATCATGCGCAGGGGCAGGGACTACCGCGGATACTGACAAGACGTTGCAACATCGGTTCGGCTCATCTTCCAAAGATGAGTAAATAACAACGAGCCCCTATAAACCCGTCACTAACCACGCCACAGCCACCAGCAGCGCACCCAAATTCACTGTTTTCCATGCATAAATAACCTTTCATAACGTCTTCTTCTCTCGATTTTCATCATTTGAACACCTTCTCAAAATTTCATTTGTAGAACAGATTCGAAAATTGATGCGGTCCATTAAAAGGGTTTTTAATTCATTGTGGCGAAGACGGGTTACAAGGTTGGAAATGTTGAGCTTAGAAAGCCAGGTTTCAACTGAGTATCCATCTTCAAGCAAGTCTATGAATTCTTTCCCTATACTATCAGTAAACAGCGAACAGTGTAGGTGTTTATAGAGCTGGAAAGGAAACTACATTAATCATGAAAACCAGAATGATTACGGCGATAGATATGGAAGCTGTGACAACTGGACTGAGATTCAAAACTGTAGAGAGACTAAAAGTCATCGGCAGAAAAGGAGAGGGCTGTGACGGTACTATCCGGCATCTGATAGATGTGACAGACTACGAGACATTTATGCTGGAACAGTACAAGATCGTAGATGAAGAAGATGGATGGATACCTTTAGATGATTTATTAGAAATATGAAAATAGCTGTACTGGATACGACACATGCAGGCTGCATAATAGCAGAGCACTATGCTTTAGCAGGACATGACGTAACAGCAATAGACGTATACCACACCACAACAACAGGACAACCCGAAACATACACCCTGACGCAAGATGCGGTGGGGACATTCGATCTTGCAGTTACACCAGTACACCTGCCCCCAAGATACTTTAAAAATATACACGCACGAGAATATATCTCACACCACGAAGCAGTCGGACAACTACTAAAAGAAAAAAATATTAACGCCGTCATATTTGAAATTACAGGTACTCGCTCAAAAACCACAACAGCTCTTACACTCTCACACATCCTGCAAGAAAAATATAATGTTACAACAAACACAAGCGCTGGCTTGATGTTCAACAACGAGAAAATAGCAGGGCTAAGTACAGCACCAGGAAATATACTACAAGCAATAAAACTCACAGAAAACTTACATCCGGAAATCTACATCTTTGAAATATCACTTGGCGGAACAACACAGGCAGACTTTGGAATATTAACTACCCTTGAAAACGACTACCTCATAGCAGAAGCAACAAAACCTGCAGGTAGTACCAAAATAAAAACACTCATTGGAGAGCGCACCTGTCCAATCATTAACAGCAGCACACGCAGCCAGGTAAAAAAAGATCCAAAAACAACCTTTGGAAGCACAGAAGATAACGTATACATTAAAGAGAATACCCTGCACTACAGCCTAAACAAACACCGGGGGACAATGCGCCTGCCAGAACTCTTTTATCCTGATGCATACAAAACAGGAATAGAAGCGGCAGTAGCGGCAGCACTCCATCTGATGACTCCAGATGAAATACAACCACCACTGTTAAACTTTAAAGGAGTCACCGGAAGAATGCAACTCAACAGCATACAGGGACGCATACTTATAGATAATTCCAACTCAGGCATGCGATCAGGAGAACTTGAGACGCTCATCCAGCAAGCATGCTCCTACGGAAACGTATTCTTAATACACGGCGAGGACGGGAAAGTCTGTGAGCGCCTTGACCACGAGACCAGTAAAAAAATAATAAAAAAATGGAAGCACAGACTCATCGGAGCAGCACTTGTGGGACCTGAATTTGAAGGTGCGGGACTCAAGCTTGCGGATGTGGGACTCAAACCTGAAGGTACGTACACAGCAAAAAATATTGATGATGCCATAAAGATAGCACTCCAGCACACAACAACAGGAGATGTTATACTTTCATGCGTCAAATGCTTTAGATAGGGAGGGTTTTTTTCATAAGATGCGTCCTTAATTAGATATAAGTTCGCAAACCCCGTTCGTTTCCATTAATTTATCAAATATAGCTTCAGCTTTCATTTTCCCCGTCTTCAATATAGTAATCCTCACTAACTTTTTTAGTCAAATCCAAACTTTTCACTCGTTTAGAAAATGCTTTCCATTGATTAGTTCAAGGTATGTCCATCAACTTTATAGTGGGACAGTACCTACGATTTGCTTCACCACCCCTGCTTCGTCTGCGTATTCCAATTGGAGTAGGAAGGCCGAAGTTGGTCGATGTATTGTATTTTTAGTTTCAATTTAATAATTAGTATTTTACCGAAAAATTTATATTATATAAATACATGGATTAGTTTTGAGGTATTATTATGAAAATCCAATCAGTACGTCTCCTTGACCAGGCAGATGAAGAATTTATAGAAACTCTCATGAATTTGGATCTTAAAAGAAATGTGGCTAAGGTAATAACTTACCTGAAAAATGTTAGTGAAGTAACATCACGCGATCTAGAGCGGGGGTCAGATCTGAGACAGCCAGAGGTTAGCATAGCTATGAGAGAGCTTAAAGGGCTTGGCTGGGTTGAAGAGCGTGAAGAGAAAAAGCCTGGAAAAGGAAGACCTTTTAAAGTCTATAAACTCAAAGCAAGCATGAATGGTATTATTAAATACTTAGAGAATGAAAAAAACAAAGAAACAGAGAAAGTGCTTAACAATATCAACCGTTTGAAACAACTAACAGCAAAATAAGTTTAACAGCAAAATAAGTTGTTTCTGACATCCTCCCACGAATAA
>WNEG01000091.1 GCA_012910725.1 Candidatus Ethanoperedens thermophilum
TTCCTGCTTCACCTTCACCGCTGATGCGGAGTCTTGAGCCGCTACTTACTCCTGCCGGTATCTTTACTGATATTCTTTTCTTGCGTTTCACCACCCCGGCTCCATGGCAGGCTGTACACGGATGCTCTATTACTTTTCCAGTTCCATGGCAGGTTGTGCAGGTGCTTGATGTCATAAATCTGCCAAATGGGGTGTTCTGGGTATGCCGCGTCTGGCCTGTCCCGCCGCATACTCTGCATGTTTTTGGGGTAGTTCCAGGTTTTGTTCCGCTGCCCCCGCAAACGCTGCACGTTTCAGTTTTGAGTATCTCAACAACCCTTTCTACACCAAATACTGCTGTTTTAAATGGTATCTGCAATCTGTAGATGAGGTCATCTCCTTGCTGCGGCTGACGTTCTCTTGCACCTCCGCCACCACCTCCAAAAAACATGTCGAATATGCTGCTGCCTCCGCCGCCCCCACCACCAAAGAAATCCTCGAAGTGAATATTTTTGAATATATCTTCCCTGGAGTACTTACTGTCTATTCCAGCATGTCCAAATTGATCATATTGTTTGCGTTTGGTTTCATCTGAAAGCACCCCATAAGCTTCCGATATTTCTTTAAACCGGTCTTCTGCATCAGGAGACTTGTTTTTATCGGGATGATATTTCATTGCAAGCTTGCGATATGCCTTCTTCATCTCGTCAACACTTGCAGTCTTTGATATGCCAAGTATCTCGTAGTAATCTCTTTTTTGTGCCATCTTATAACCTTGTTAAAAGAACAACTTTGTTAATGTATACGAAAGTATAAACTTTGCTATGGTTTACTACTTCGTAAATAACTTTTGTAAACAGCATCCGTCAGTTAACACGAGCCTGTTTGCATCTACATACTGCTTAGAGGTCGTCATAAAATAACCTCCGCAACTTTGAATCCATAAAAGTTTCCAACCACGAGATTAATCTTGTGGTAATCTTGTGGTACGTGTTTCGAGCTGAGGCAAAAAAAACCACGAGATTCCACGAGATTAACACAAGAAGGTGGTATTGGGCACGCGATATTGGTTAGATTTGCATTTTATATTTTACATATTCATATTTTCTCGTGAAATCTGTGTAATCTCGTTGTTTCAACTTTTTTTGAGTTCCATGATTGGGTATGTTATTTCGTTACACGCTCTTAATGTCTTGTCAAGCATGACCTACCGATCGTCTTCGCTTATCACGTTTAAGAATGTGGATTTGATATTAACCACCGTCAGGTTACCTGTTGTTGTAATATTATATTCGCTGAACCCTCTCTCTGTGCTGTTTTGCTGTAATGCCTCTAATTTTGATCGTGTTGTTTCGTTCAAATTATAATAGATGGTTGTTCTAAGAACGGTATTATCTTCCTGCTTCGTTAGTCCAAAATAGAACTGTTCTGCAAAAGGGACACTGTTTGTGATTCGTTGATATTCTGCCGGTGGTGCTTTTGTAAGTACTGCCTCATAGTCATCATAAGATGTGTGGTTGTTGGTTCCATCGATTACGTCAAGGGTGTTGATTACATCCTCCTGTGCCCCATATATGGTTGGATTACCCATCACGTTTGTGGCATCGGTATCCTGCCGCAGCAGAAGATTATAGTACCTGTATTGCACTGCAACAAAATTGAATGCTACAACCTGCGGTTTGAATGTAGTCATTAATATAAAACTACTGTTAAAACCTGCAAGATATATGCAATCAGTGTTCGCACCATAGAGCTTGTTTAACTGTTCGACAGGCAGCCCTTCACCCTGGAGTTGGCTCAAAACAAACGGTTCCATCGAAGTGTTTGCCAGTGCATTCAGGTCAACGTATTCTGCATGCACTGCTCCAGAAGGTGTTATTTTAAGTGCATCCTGTATTGATGTGAATGGTTCGCTTATCAACTGCCCACCAACATCAAAAAAGTCAGTAGGCTCATCGATTGGAAGAGTCTCATTAGTCTGGTTTTCATCAGTGTTTCCTGCAAAATATGCAATGGATGATAACACCATTGTTGATACCAGAAATATAGCAAGGATTTTAGCGCCTTTGTTGTCCATTGTAGCTCTATACAGAACAGGCTATATTTTAACATTATGATTTAACGGGGCTGTTAACTACCCGGGAAACCATCTTTTTATCAACATATAACTTGGGCTATACCCTGCACATTGAACGAAGAAAGAGATAGCGGGGGCTGTGGGATTATCACAGGAACAGGTAATACGAATAGTAGGTGATATAAAGGCAAACCTGCCAGAGTGCTATCCACTTGCATCCTTATAATACACGAATCTCTGAAAATTCTATTTTTCAAGTAGTGAGAATTCATTGCAACTTCAAACCATACAATCCTGAGTATGGCAAAAAATAAGAGTATAAAAATATTTATAATGCTCCGATGGGGATTTGAACCCCAGTCGCAGGAGTGAGAGTCCTGCATGATTGGCCGTGCTACACTATCGGAGCTTTCTATTCCTTTAGGCTTTTGCGGTTTATTAAAGTTTCGTTTCTGTACCTTAAGAAACTGCATACAACGCAAGCAGAAACTAACCGGCAACTCTTGATTGCGCAAACACTGCGCAACTTCGTTGTGCAGAACTGCATACAACGCAAGCAGAAACTAATCGGCAACTCTTGATTGCGCAAGCACTGCACAACTTCGTTGTGCAGAAATTAACTCTTGATTACGAAGTAATCAAGTGCACAAAGATTTAAATGTCAACCTGAACTAGTGTACATATTATGAAAATCATTTCTATTGTAGGCTATAAAAAGTCAGGCAAGACCGTGCTTGCAGAAAAGCTTATCCGGGGTCTAAAACAATACGGCGGGGTGGGAACAATAAAACACATGCATGAAGGCACTTTGAACCCGGATCGAACCGACACTTATCGGCATATAGCGTCAGGTTCAAATATGACCATCGGCATAGGCTCGGATGAGATGGTTAAGATTATTCCTGATGTTGATCTGCATGCTGCTATTGATGAATTATGTGACAGTGGGATGAACTTTGCTGTTGTCGAGGGTTTCAAAGACAGTAAGCTTTCAAAAATTAGCATAGACATAACAGCAGAGAACACAGTAAAATATATTGACAAAAAACAGATCTTTGATGAGCAATTGATAGATGAACTTGTTCAGTTAACATTGCAACAAAAGGAGTATCATACGCTCAAATCACTCATTCATGTTATAAGATCAAAACCAGAGATAATAAAATATTCAGGAGCTATTGGAAGCTTTACAGGCATTGTACGAGAAAACACAGATGGTAACGTTACAAAAGCACTTGAGTTTAAACAACATGACGATGCTTGTGAGATGATTGAGACTATTTGCAATGACCTGAAAAAACGAGATGGAATAACAGATGTGGTCATGCACCACCGAACTGGACTGATACGACCAGGAGAAGATATTGTCTACATTGTAGCAGCAGCAGGACACAGGCAGCAGCTTTTCCCGGTGCTGCAAGAAGCAATTGACAGGCTCAGGGAAGAAGTGCAGGCGCCAATCATTGAAATGCATGAGCAAGGAATTGAGTTAAATGGATGAACTTGAACAGATACGAAAGAAGAAGCTCGATGAGATAATGAAACGTTTCTCCCCGGGCGCAGCATCTAAGACAGAAGAAGCTACTGCTTCTCCGGTCAGGATTACAGATACAAATTTCGATGAAACAGTCAGAAAGTACCCACTTGTGGTAATAGACTGCTGGGCCACATGGTGCAAGCCATGCCAGATGATTGGGCCAATTATTGATGCAATGGCAAAGGATTATGCAGGTAAGATCGTTTTTGGGAAACTTAATGTCGATGAAAATCCCCAGTCATCGAGAAAGTACAAAATAATGTCTATCCCGGCACTTCTCATCTTTAAGAACGGGCAGCTTATTGATCAAATCGTTGGAGCAATGCCAAGAAATATGCTGGAGCCTAAGATTAAACGATATCTGTAATGCTTGCAAAATTTATTACATTAATCGTAAACAGCCGTCGTGGCTTAGCCTGGCAAAGCGGCTGATTCGTAATCAGCAGTTCGTGGGTTCAAATCCCACCGACGGCTTTGCAGATTTCTTATGTTTATTTCTGTAAGCGTGAGCTTGCAGGTCAAGTATTTAGCATACTGTAATCTGCTTGTTTTTTTTCAGTGCTTGATAGAGCATGATTGCCTGCTGGCTATTTTTTGGCATACGCATTTCTCCTTTTCGGCTGACCAGGCCACTGAATGCAGGCTCTTCGTCTATAAATATTTCAACTGTTTTACTGGCAAATCCAGGTAAGTGGAGTGTGAGGTGTTTTTTTGTCGTTTCAATCTCAACGTGTGACTGTTTGCCTGAAGTGGGTGTTTTGTCTGGTCGTACATCCAACCGCATCCCAACTCGTTTTTCAATTTTTCCGATATTGACTCCTTTTTTTCCAATCAGTGCAGGTATATCTGACTCCATGCAAAGTATCACTGCTTTTCGTTGAGACAACACGTTTATTTCAAAAGGTTTCCGTGTATGTTTCTCAATTTCTGAAGTAACCAGCTCTTTTAGCCCCTTTTCATCAAAAGGCTCTTCTGCTGTTGCAGGCATTACAATGACCTGCTCACCATACGTGTAAATCTCATATTCCATTGTGTGTGTTTCAAATTCTTCCACAACAATAACCGGGCGTGCAAGATCTTCTTCTACCATGCCGCACGGCACTTTAACAGTAAAACGAAGAGTATATACCTTTTCAACTTCCCCAGCTTCAAGATAGATTACTGTGTCAACCACCTGTGGTATTACGCCAAGATCCACGCGTCCTATCAATCGCTGCACAGCATCAACAGCAGATGATGCATGCACCACACCGATCATACCGACACCTGCAAGGCGCATGTCTGCAAATACCTGAAAATCACGAGTGCGACGCACCTCATCATAGATGGTGTAGTCTGGTCGCACCAGAAGGAGCACGTCAGCCGTCTGTTCCATATCGCCACGCAGAGGTGAATACTGGGTTATTGCATCAGACACCTGGAGGTCGCGGGGAGATTCCATCGTCTTAACAATGTAACTGCTGTTCATCAGATGCTCTGCGATGCTTGCTGCAAAAGTTGACTTACCAGAGCCGGGAGCACCTGAAATCAATACGCCACGCTGTTTTTTAGTCAATCGCTCTATAAGACTCTCTCCAAGACGATAGTCCTCGAGGCACACCTTTGCAATGGGCCGTACCGCTGTAATTTCCATTCCATCGGAAAACGGTGGACGAGCAATGGCAATGCGAAGGTTTCCAAGCTGCACCACTGACGCACCTCCATGATTAAGTTCAACAAATCCTTTCGGATCTTTTTTTGCCCGCTCAAGTATCTCATGCGCCATGTCCCTTAAAAAAACAGCATTAAGCGGTGCATCGCCGATCTGGACGAGTTTCTGGATTCCAATTGTCCCGCGCTTGGCAAGAGGGAGGGCGTTCTCTTTTAAATGCACTGACATGGTGTCCTCTGTAAAATACTGCTCTATTGTAAGCGGCACAAACGGAGTAGACTCTGGCTTCAGATATTCAACCGAAAGTCCCCTTGCTTTAGCAACTTCTGCCTGGATGATGTCACTGGTAACAAACAACGCACCGCGTTCAACCGCTGTTTTTCGAATAATTGCATCAATCTCGCCACCAGATGCAAGCTTAACATCCTCAAAACTCGGGCGATTGCCCACATACTCAAGCGTAATAATCCCGGACTCTGACAGCATAAAAAGCTCCTGAAGCTCCTTAAGGCCACTAAAACCAGTCTCTTTGCCTTTGTTTGCCTGCGACTCAAGCTCTGCCACTACAGCCTCGTGAACTAAAAGAATTGCACCATGGTAACAGCCCGTCCCAATCCTGCCAGTAATCCTGCCGTCTGCAATCACACTCGTATCAGGCACAATCACCAGATCAGAAACCTCACTCATAAAATATGACATATATCCAACCTGGTAAAAAAACTAATGGTATCGCACAATTGTATATAAAAAATTATCCCGGATCCGTTTTGCAAGTTTTTTATCCATTTTTCCTAAGAATTCAAGGGCCCATAAATCAAAGATTACTTCACACATTCGGAAATGGCTGAGGCTTTTATTTATATTTAATTATTAAACACAAAATTGTAGCAGTAAATACCAGGGTTATTCCATTTGCAAGAATGACAGGAATATCCTTTATGAAAATCCCATATACAAACCACAAGAAGACTCCGATTGTTAAAACTGCATACATTCCAAATGATAAATCTTTTGTGTGTTTTGATCTTATTGTCTTTATTGCCTGCGGTAAAAATGAGATGGTTGTGCAGGTTGCTGCTATTAATCCAAGTATAGTTATTAAATTCATAATATTTAGTTAAGAGCGGTTATCTATTAACGTTTGCGTTCCTCACTCAATATCTTCCTGTCAGCTATTTCAATTCATTTGGAATATGTTGGGAAGTAAAATCAAAAGATGGGGCGTGTAGAATTGTATGCTTGCATTTCTTGTTGAACAAACCATAAGAAATAAAACCACAGAGAGCACAGAGGGACACAGAGAGTTGTTATTTTTATCTTTCACCCCCTCCGTGTCACTCTGTGCCCTCTGTGGTTGAATTATCCTGACTTTATCGGACTTACATTTTTGTCTGGAAATTAAATTGTTGAGACACTACGTCCCATCCCCTCTATTATAGCAGATGTGTCTTTGCTGCCCAGCTCAACTCCTGTCAGTCCTTGTGAGTTACCTCACTCTTCTGTCTTCATAATTCGCTTCAAGAGTATCATCGTTATCGCGATGACTGTGAGTGCAAATCCCACCTCAACAATCGATTCATAGCTGTAATCAAAAAACGTCGATATTGTGCGCATCATGCTGAAGTAGAGTGTTAACGTTGCGATTAGAAGAAGAAAGATAAGTATTCCTGCTATTGCAAGTCTAAGCGTCTTTTGGAGATTATCTACCATTCTCGAGTCCTCCTTATTGATAGAGTGATTAAGAGAGCAAGGATTGCACCTATCACACCAAATCCTGGCGTTGGCAACTCAGGCGATCCCATACCTCCAACGCCCTTATAATACATCGCTTCTTCTGATGGGGTTGATTCTGGGCATGGGATAAATTTATCCACACTGATTTCAGGCTCTTTTTCAATAACTGTCCCTGTTACAGGTATAAATTCTGTTCTGTTACCAAATGGGCTCAATCCAACCCCTCCATACCCTTCTGCAACGATTTTATCACCGCTCCAGATCGTAAGATCGATCGCATGATCTCTCTCACAAAGGAGGCTAATACTTGCAGACCTGATCGATGTCCCACCCCCGGCAAGCGAACCAATATCAACCTCTGCCGAATCCACAAGAAGCCCGGTCTCACTATCCTCTACTTTTATGAGCATCCTGAGCTGGTGCGTATCAGCAGATTTAAGGTTATCGATATATGCAGTTGCATCAACAATCGTGCGATCACCTCTCGTCCTGTTCACAGCAAAGTCGACGTCCCGTATCTGGATCTCTGGCTCATCCTTAATTTTGAGCGTTGATAGCCCTGAAATCCTGGCTTCCCGGTCTGTTATAAACTCATCACCCTCGAATAATTCAACCACAAGCCTCAACGACTCCTCGATCGGGAGCGTAAACAAGAGCCTTGTTTCAACAGACTGCTCACCACCGGGTACCACGCTCTTATTGTTCATAGCAGACTGGGATTCAATCATACCGACAGGCACCCCCTGTTCCCTGAGAAGCAGCCCTGTTTCCCCGTTGTAGACTTTCACAAAAAGCTTAACACCACTTGCCGCACCCCCACCATGCTCAAGTGCGATTATAGCGGTGATATTTACATTATCCTCGTCCACCGCTTCTGCCTTAATATCTATGTTCCTGATCCAGAAACGTGACTTTTCCTTCTCAACACCACCTGCTGCAGCAAGAAGCCCTGCAAAGATCAGAAATAGCACCACAACTATTGATATAGTCGATAGATCACGATCCATAATATTTAATCCTCTTCCACATACTCAAGCTTTCCACATACTTAAGCACTCGCCTGTACAGTGGTTTAGTTTATATATCATTTAAGCGAAAAATGATTTTCTATGAAAGATTTAACTATTATTATCTCCATCTTGTGTTCATTTTATGGTTGCTGGTCGCTGTCATTTATGTGGTAAATACGAACTGATGCTTTTTACCTGCAAGTATTGTGGCGGGCGTTTTTGTGCTGATCACCGCCTGCCTGAGAATCATCATTGTCTTGGCCTTGCAGAGTATAAACAGAATCTCTGGGAGTCTGGAAAATTGCATGAGAATGTACAGAATTATGCCGGCGAAGCTGTGCAAAAAGGTCTTGGAGGCGCTTCAAGCTGGCTCAGGTTTGCATCAAATAATAGTGCCTTAGCCTTGCTTATAATTATATCATTTGTATTTTTACTTGAACTCATCCCTGTTGTATCTGGTATTGTATACCATGCTTTTGTGTTTTATCCCCCTGCTTTGTTTGATCGTCCCTGGACGATTGTCACGTATATGTTTTTGCATGGGGGTTTCACACATCTGCTTTTTAATGGCATGTTTCTGTTCTTCTTTGGACCTGAACTTGAACGCCGCATTGGCACACCAAGATTTTTGCTTATTTTTTTTGCATCAGGTATCGTCGCAGCACTCGGGCATATGCTTACGTCCAGCGTCCCGATCATTGGTGCAAGTGGAGCGCTTTATGGCGTACTTGCATCTCTTACGATACTTGCACCTCATATTCGAATCTATGTCTATTTTATTCCGATGCCGATCACTTATGCGCTCATATTGTTAGTACTACTTGATTTTTTGATGATGGGCAGTGGCGATGCGGTTGCCCACATAGCACATCTTTCTGGACTTGTGGTTGGACTTGCGGCAGGGTATCATTTAAAATCACAACACCGTATTGGATAGCATTTGGAGTTTTTGATGAAAACATCTATATCAGGAGTGAATCAATTATATGTTACAAGGTGAAACAAAATGGTTGATTTGAACGCTATAATAACTCTTATTGGAACAAGACTTGCAATAGTAGGAAATGAATTTGTTTTTTATGGCCCTGCTGCTGAATGCGAAGGTTGTAAGTTGAAAAACACCTGCAACAACCTGAAGGTAGGAAATAAATACAGGATCGTTGACGTCAAGAATGAGCAGATGCACAAGTGCGTGCTCCACGATATTGGGGTATATGCTGTTGAAGTGGTACCGGGCCAAACAGTGGCACTTGTTGATTCGAAAAAAGCATTCAATGGTTCAAAAATTATATACGAGCCGCCAGACTGCAAGGAATTTGATTGTGCAGAGTATAAACGCTGCCACCCGGTAGGGCTGAATGCTGGCGACAAGTATACTATTGTTGAACTACTCAAGGAAGAACGCCCACAGTGTCCGATGGAATACCCACTGAAGGCGGTGGTGCTTAGATAAATTAAGAGCTTGATTGCTAGCGCGCTTGATTGCTAGCGCAATCGAGAAATGAAAATTGTTTCTGTACAACGAAGTTGTGCAGTTGCTGGTAATTTCTGCATACGAAGTATGCAGTTCAGCACACGGAGTGTGTGGTTCTGCACAACGAAGTTGTGCAGGTGATTTATTTATGGATGCTGTGTTAGGTCTTGAAGATGGTACTGCTGTTGTTGGTACTGGTTTTGGCAAAGAGGGTGTTGTGTGTGGCGAGCTTGTGTTTTCCACGCAGTATACTGGTTATGAGGAGGCTCTTACTGATCCGTCGTATGCTGGCCAGATTCTCATGTTCACGTATCCTCTTATTGGAAATTATGGTGTGAGTGGTGAGACGTTTCAGTCCGGCAGCATGAAAGCTGAGGCGCTGGTGGTGCGCGAGGCTTGCCCTGTTCCATCTCACCGCCTGTCGAAGCAGAGTATTGTGGAGTTTGTAGAAAGTGAGAATAAATCTGGCATTGCTGGTGTCGATACAAGGATGCTCACGATTAAGACAAGAGAGACTGGTGCGATGCGTGCTGCTCTTATTGTCGGGAGTAATGATTGTGAAGAGGCGGTAAACCGTGCGCGAGCGCATCAGGTAATAACTGAGCTTGATTTGATATCGCAGGTTACTTGCGAGGAGTCTTATTTTATCCAGGGGGCAAGTGGTGCTCCGCATTTTGTGGCAATTGATCTCGGCATCAAGCGAAACATGATTGAAAGTTTGAAGAAGCGAGGTGTGAACATAACAGTTGTCCCTGCAACTACAAAGCCGCAAGAAGTGATTGATTTGAAGCCTGATGCTGTGCTGATTTCAAATGGTCCTGGCGATCCGCGGATGGCAAAGGATGCCATTAGTATGGTTTCAGAGCTTGCGGGCACTGTTTCGATTTTTGGAATTTGTTTGGGCAACCAGGTTATTGCACTCGGGCTTGGTGCTGAGACATATAAGCTTAAGTTTGGACATCGCGGCGCCAACCAGCCTGTTAAGGATTTTGAAAGCGGAATTGTGCATATCACCTCGCAGAATCACGGGTTCGCAGTGGATGCCGACTCTGTTGAAGCAGTTGATGCAAGGGTGACACAGGTAAATGTCAACGACGGCACTGTTGAGGGTATTTCGCATAACTATCTTGAGATTATGTCTGTGCAGTATCATCCTGAGGCACATCCCGGTCCGTTAGATACTGAAGCACTATTTTTTGACAGGGTTGTTCGGATGGTGAAATAAGGAGATGCCAAAGCGAACTGACATCAAAAAAGTGTTGTTGATAGGGTCTGGCCCGATTCTTATTGGCCAGGCTGCCGAATTTGATTTTTCTGGTTCGCAAGCATGCCGTTCTCTTCGCGAGGAGGGCATCGAGGTGGTGCTTGTGAATTCAAATCCTGCAACAATTATGACCGATCCTGACATGGCCGATGCTGTGTATATTGAGCCGATTAAACCAGAAGTGGTTACGCAGATTATTGAAAAAGAGCGGCCTGATGGCGTGATTGCTGGACTCGGGGGGCAGACCGGTCTTAATGTAGTAAGTGAGCTTGCTGATATGGGTGTGTTTGACCGGTACGGTGTGAAACTGCTTGGCACGCCATTACATGCGATTCGCGATAGCGAGGACCGTGATCTGTTCAAGCGTACAATGATTGATATTGGGGAGCCTGTGCCAAGAAGCGGGGCTGTAACGTCAATTAGCGAAGCTGAAAAACTGGTGGAAACGCTTGGGCTCCCTGTTGTCATTCGCCCTGCTTACACTCTTGGCGGTGCTGGAGGCGGTATTGCCTATACGCTTGATGACCTTTACAGCATCACAGAGCTTGGGCTCAACCGTTCAAGAATTCACCAGGTGTTAATCGAGGAGAGCGTGCTTGGATGGAAGGAGTTTGAGTATGAGGTCATGCGGGATAAAAACGATACATGTATCGTGATCTGTAACATGGAAAATATTGACCCGATGGGCATTCACACTGGCGAGTCAATTGTTGTCACACCATCCCAGACCTTGACTGACAACGAGCACCAGATGCTTCGAAGCGCCTCTATTAAAATCATACGCCGTCTTGGAATTGAAGGCGGCTGCAACATCCAGTTCGCGGTAAAGGATGGCGAGTACAGAATTGTTGAAGTTAACCCGCGTGTATCTCGCTCCTCGGCCCTTGCATCCAAAGCAACAGGCTATCCTATTGCGCGAGTAACAGCAAAGATAGCTATCGGACTTGCTCTTGACGAGATTGTGAACGATGTGACCAAGAAGACGCCAGCCTCATTTGAGCCAACCATTGATTACACAGTTGTGAAGATTCCACGCTGGCCATTTGATAAATTCGTGACAGCAGATAACCACCTCACAACTGCGATGAAGAGCACCGGGGAAGTGATGGCAATCGGGCGTACGATCGAAGAATCCCTGCAGAAGGCAGTGCGTTCGCTTGACATCAGTATGGACCTTGGATATGGAAACTGGACACACGATGAACTGGTAGACATTCTTAAACACCCAACGAACGAGCGTCTCTTTGCCATATACAAGGCGCTGCAAAGCGATATGAATGTGGCGGAGATTAGTAAGCTCACAAACATTGATCCTTTTTTTATCCAGAAGATCCAGAACATAGTAGCGATGGAAGACGAACTACAGCAGACTCGACTTCACCCTGCACTCCTTAAGAGAGCAAAGCAAAATGGCTTTACAGATGCACGAATTGCAGAACTCACCGGCAAAGAGAGAGAAGAAATTAACGACCTTCGCCGTCGAAGTGGCATACTTGCCACATATAAGATGGTTGACACCTGTGCGGCAGAGTTTGCAGCAGCAACGCCTTACTACTACTCCACTTATGAGGACGAATGCGAAACTGTCGAGAGCAGCAGAAAGAAGGTTTTAATCATTGGCTCAGGGCCCATACGAATCGGGCAGGGAATAGAATTCGACTACTGTACAGTTCACGCGGTAACTGCTCTCAGGGAAGAGGGAATTGAAACACACATCATCAACAACAACCCTGAAACCGTGTCAACAGACTACGACACATCAGACAAACTATTCTTTGAGCCGCTCACACTCGAGGACGTGATTGGTGTCATCGAGCGAGAACATCCCTATGGTGTTATCGTACAATTCGGCGGCCAAACCTCAGTAAACCTTGCACTCCCGCTGCAACAGGAATTAAACCGCAGAAGCGACCTGCAGACCTGCATACTTGGCACATCACCAGGGGACATGGACATGGCAGAGGATCGGGAACGTTTTAACACACTGCTTCAAAAACTTGGTATTCCACAGCCGGATGGCGGATGTGCAACCTCTGTTACCGAAGCGTATCGTGAAGCAAATCGCATCGGGTATCCGTTACTCGTGCGTCCTTCTTATGTGCTTGGAGGACGCGCTATGGAAATCGTGTACGATGAAAAAGATCTTACGCGATACATGACCGAAGCAGTCAAAGTATCCAACGATCACCCGGTACTAATCGACGACTTTCTTGAGAACGCCATTGAAATCGACGTTGATGCAGTATGTGACGGAGAGACTGTGTTAATCGGCGCAATAATGGAACACACGGAAGAAGCAGGTGTTCATTCGGGTGATTCTGCCTGTGTCATACCAACACAAACAATCCCATCCCACATACTGGAAAAAGTCCGCGAGTACATGCAGCGAATAGCCATAGCACTGAACGTGAAAGGACTGGTTAACATTCAAATGGCATATAAAAACGATACGGTGTACGTGCTTGAAGCAAACCCGCGTTCGAGTCGAACCATACCCTTCGTATCCAAAGCAACCGGACTGCCACTTGCAAAAATTGCTGCAAAAGTAATAATGGGACGCAGCCTGCATGAGCTTGGCTGCACACAGGAAGTAATACCAGCAAACGTGTCAGTAAAAGAAGTGTTACTACCTTTCGACCGCTTGCCGGGTGCAGACCCGCTTCTTGGACCAGAAATGAAAAGTACCGGCGAAGTCATGGGAATAGGCACAAACTTTGCCCATGCGTTTTTCAAAGCACAATTGAGCGCAGAAAACGAACTCCCGCTCAAAGGCACAGTGTTCATGTCCATACGACAGAAAGATAAACAGCACATCGTAACAATCGCACGAAAACTGCAGGGAGCAGGACTGCGCCTGATCGGCACAAAAGGCACGGCAGCACACCTTCGCAACCAGGGCGTACAGATGGAAACAATACAAAAAGTGAGCGAGGGCAGCCCAAACGTGGTTGACCTGGTGCATGAAAACAACGTGCAATTAATCATTAACACACCTACAAACAAACAATCCAGAAGCGATGGATACCAGATACGCAGAGCGGCCGTAGACTACAAAATACCTTACATTACCACAATCCAGGCAGCCCTTGCAGCAGCCGATGCCATAGTAGCCATGAAACTCGAAAAAATCACCATAAAACCCATTAAAGAATACCACAAAGAAAACCTCTTGAAAAGAAGCTGAATCGATGCTTCACGGTGACCCAAATGTCGTTTTACTGGATGTCAGAACGGCTGCGGAGTTTTCTTCGGGGCATCTTCAAGGCGCAAGGTGCGTTCCGGTTTCTGAGTTGGGGACGCAGGCTCGCACGCTGGATCGGGAATCAGTTCTTGAAGTTTCGTGTTGGGGCTCTCAATAGAAAAGTTTATAGTTGATTATTTTAAACGTTGCAATAATAAAAATTGTCTCGTAAAATAACAACTTAAGAAAAGGTGATGGGTAGATGAAAGCAAAGAAAATAGCGATCAAAGGTAAGGTGCATGATGTTGGATACAGACTATTTTTAATGAGCGAAGCAGAAAGGTTGCTCATCGAAGAGTTCGATGCACAGAATGTTTTGGTAAATGAAGAACAGCACTTAATTGTTCTGGTCGAAGGAGCGGAAGAAAAGATAGATGGGTTTGTGGCATTTGCAGAGTCGAATTATCCACCAGCAGCGTTGGTGGAATCCATAGAAGTTGAAGATCACGAAGAAGCGGTCAGGAGTATTGACGCATTCAGGCAATCTTTTATGGTTTTCCAGCTTATGAAGATAGCACAGACCTGGGAGGCATGTGCTCAATAAGCAGGATAAAATCATAACAATTCTTGAATCGGTGAAGTTTTGAGATATGATAATCGCAGGTAGTCAAATTTGTGCTGGCAAGGTTGAACCATTAACTCGGCAACTTATGGCTTATAATCGTACATGAGCATGCAAAAACCTGTTTTGCTTTCTGAAATCAAGAAGGCAGTTAAAGACGGAAGAGTAAGAATCACTGACCATGCAGATGAAGAAATGGCAAAGGATGAACTGGCATACGGCGAGGTCAGAGATGCAATATTAAAAGACGAAGTTATTGAAACTTACGCCGATGATAAACCTTTTCCAAGCTGTTTGGTTTATGGGAAACATAATGAAAAACATATACATGCGGTCTGTGCATATTCTGAAAAGGATATGATTATGGTGCTGATCACAGTTTATATACCTGACCAGGACAAATGGATTAAGTATAGG